>JBILMN010000007.1:0-50244 GCA_044375465.1 Oligoflexales bacterium
AAGCCGGAGATCAGTGGGCGTTGGTTCAAGAGCTCATCACTGGCATTCGTTCGGCGCGTGCTCTTGCCAACATTAACCCCAAAGACACGGTCGACCTCCACTTACGAGCCGACACAGAGCTCAGCGCCACCGTGCTTCAGGTCTCACATCTCATCAAGCGCCTTGCCACCGTCAAAGACCTGCAGGCAGGTCCGAACACGAGCCGTCCAGGCCAGTCCCTTGTGACCATCGGCAAGGGCTTTGAGGGATACATTCCTGCCGCTGGGATTCTTGACGTGGCAGCTGAAAGAAAGCGCCTCACCGGCGAAAGAGACCGCGTGACCAAGGTGCTCGCTGGGATCAAAGCTAAACTGACCAATCCGAACTTTGCCGACCGCGCCCCTGAGGACGTCGTCCAACAAACAAAGGAACAGTTTACCAACATGAACCATCAGCTCAAAAGCATCGAGCAGAATTTGGATGCGCTGAGTTAAGCGGTTTCGCAGGGAGCGCCGTGACGTCTAGACCGATGCCACTAATATTTCGAGAGCGTTTGTTAATGTGCCCTCCTCAATATTAAGAGGCGGCGTTATGGATACGACCGATCCGTCAGGTCCAGAGGGCAGGACTATGACTCCTTTTGGTCTTAAGTCATCCATCAATTTTGCACCGTAGCCGGCCTCCGTGAATTCAATGCCGATAAAAAGACCTTGGCCCCGAATGGCTTTGACTTTTGTATGGCCAGCTAATTTTTGCTCAAGCCACTGCCTGGTTGCTTCACCCAATTCTTTTGATCTGAGCGCGAGATTTTGGCGTTGAATCTCCATTAGCGTGCGTCGACCGACGGCAGCGGAAAATGGATGGCCAAAGAATGTGCCCGTGTGTATGGCTTCGCCCGGGCTTTCAGGCCAGGCGTTCATCACGTCTTCTTTCGCAAAAGTTGCTGAAATTGGAAAGCCGCCACCAATGGCTTTACCGAAACAAGAGATGTCGGCATCTACGGTCTCTGCCGTTGAGATCTGCCCGATGCGCCCAAAACCGGTAAACACCTCGTCGAAAATCAAGAGTCCTTGGTGATCGTGGGCGACGGCTGCAAGCATGGCCAACCAACCCTCTGGTGGTGGTTTGACCCCTGCTCGGCCCTGAATGGGTTCGGCCACAATGGCGGCAAGACCTGATGGTCCAAAGGACCTGGCGGCGCGTTGAACCGCAGATTTTGGGGCGCCGTAGGGCAGTCTCACAATGTTTTGTTCAGAGAGCCAGCCCTTAAACGGCGCCCTGAAATCCTCTCTGGCTGTCAGCGGCAACACACCGAGGTCAAGCCCATGATACGCATCTGAAAACACGATAAAGCCCGTGTTTTTTGTCTTCAGCATCGCCGTCTTGAGGGCGATCTCAACAGCCTGACCACCACTCAGAGCCACCGCGCCAAGTTTGTAGGACGTCGGTAGCATGGATTTAAGTGTCTCAAGAAAAAGTATTTTTTCTTCTGATGGATAAACATCACCCATGGCATGGTCCATGATCGGTTTAGCTTCGCCGAAGGACTTGGTGACGGCGAGTAAAGCCTCACTGGCATGGCCTAGGGGCAAGGCGCCAAATCCGGCGCAAAGATCGATATATTCTCGACCCTCAACATCCCAAATGACTGCGCCTTTGGCCCTGGCAAATACCAGGGGCGAGGTGCTTGGACGATACGTACTATCTCGGCACTCAGCCTGCTTTAGACGCTCCATGTAGTCTGAATTTTTAGGCATGGTTTAGACCCCCTTGGCCCGGGGGTGCCAAATATACTTATGCTGTTGCAGGTTGAGACGAACGTCGAGTTTGTCTTCAACAATCCATGCGGCCAGGTCCTGCGGCTTTAGCAAACCAAACGCAGGACTTAAGAGGACCTTAAAGCGTTTGGTGAGATGATGCTCAGACATCATCTCTTTAGCCCAGTCGTAGTCGTCTTTGTGGACAAGCACCATTTTGATTTCATCTGTTGGTTTTAAGTGCTCGAGGTTTTCCCATCGATTGCGCGACTCCATCTGGCTACCAGGGCACTTGATGTCCATAATGATGTGCACGTCCTTGGGAAGAACACTGACGTCCTCTGACCCGCCCGTCTCAATCAGAACCTTGTAGCCTTCGCCGATAAACATCTTTGCAAGTGTTGCGCAGTTTTCCTGCGCTAGAGGTTCACCACCGGTTAACTCAATCAATGGAATTTTAAGTTTGCGTACCTGATCTGCGATGGCGTCAAGCTGCATGGTTTGGCCACCAGAAAACCCATAGGTCGTGTCACACCACCGGCAACGCAGCGGGCACCCTGTCAAACGAACAAAAACGCAAGGCAATCCCGCGTAGCTAGACTCGCCTTGAATTGATGCGTAGATCTCTGTAATGATTAACGTGTCAGTCAAAAAACACCCGTGCTCAGTTTAATAGCAGGGGCCTTATAAATGAGGAGTCCTGATTTGTCCACAAACCTTCAAAGGCCCAACCTTGCAAGAATCCTCAGTAACGGCCGTGAGGCTTTCGGAAATCGCCGCAAGAACCTATTTTCAATCGCTTTTTTATTGATATTTTGTCCACAACTTTTAGTTCTATTGGCCTGGGGCCAGGCGGCTAGCAGCGTGAAACAGCGCCTTGTGGATACCGCAACCTTGAGCCCCCTCGATCAGGCACTCACCATTTTTAGCGACATTGGCGGTAACATCGCGTGGCCCACGCTCCTTGGTTTTCTTTGTGTGGCCACGGGCGTTTTGGCCCTGGCGCAAACCTCGGTTGATTATTTTGAAAGCCGTCCAGAAAAACTCTCGCAGACGCTGCTTCGGGCCCTGCGTGTTCTCATCACAAAAGGTTTTGGCGTGCTGTTACTGCTACTCATCTTACTTCCTGCACTCACCATCATGCCGCTTCTGCGAGCCGTCGCCCTATCGATGTTAGTGATGCTCCCTGTGACGCTGGTCGCAAGCCTAACGGGCGGATTTAAGACGACTTGGGACACACTTTTTCTCCGCTATGCCACGCACACAAAATATGGACGATGGCCGATCTTTATCAATGTCCTCTCCGTGAGCGGCGTCTTTCTGACCGCGCTTTTTGGCGTCTCGATCTTGATTGAAAGTCTTGGGATGCTCGACATTTGGTTGGATATCCCAGCGGGGATTTTGGAACGAGATCTGACGGTCCTCGGCATGCAGTGGAACGTCGGACAAGGACTATCGCAAGTCCTGACTCTTGTCTGGGAGTCTCTAGCCGTTGCCATGATCATGCCATTCACAGCGGCACTGTATCAAATGTCGACCATTCCTCAGGAGCACACGCCCTTTGAGACGGAAGCTTAATTTGCGCCTACGTAGCGGCACGCTCAAGCCTTGCTGAAAGAGCTGGCATTTGGCCGCTCATCGGCTCGATGAGATAAGATCCAAGCTGCTCGCGTGCTTTTTTTGGAAAGTGTTCCTCAAGAGCTCGGGCCACCATGTCGGAGGTGATCTGAAACCCTGCATGCGTCTTAATGTCCGATAGGAAATCTTTGTGGCTGCGGCCTTTTCTGTAGTCGGGCTCTTTTGTTGGATGGCGAAGAGTGTTTGTCACCATTTCAATGTCAAGATTCACCAAGATGCTTGCCTGATACAAAAGATAATTACGGCTTCTGAACATCGATGTTCCCGCGATTTTTTTGGGTCCTGATACAATGTCAGAAATACCAGCTTGGCCTAGGGTCGCCATCACCGGCCATGAAGTGGACAACGCATCAATCACCGCCTGGTTGAGGCGCTTAAAAAAAAGCGTATTCTGAAAAGCCTCTGACACCCAGCACCCGGCACTGACCACAACACACCCCGGGTACAGCACCACAGTTCCGCCGCCGCCATAGCGGCGTAAAATCGGCACACCCAATGCGTGGCAATTTTCCGCATGAACCTCCAGCGCTTCGTCGTTACCGCTTCCAAGCACCACCATGGGCTGCTGAGGAACAAAAATCTTTGCGAAAAAATCTTGCTGATAATGTCTTAGAACGTCATCGTCAATCCACATGGAGTCTTTCACCCGCCACCTGGAGCAATGAGACCGAACATGGGCCCAAGAGCTCGCACCATCCACAAGGCCGCATTGAAATAAATCACGATTCCAGCAACGTCCACCAGGGAGGCAATAAACGGCGAGGAACTCACCGCTGGATCCATTTTCATACGCTTAATCAAAAACGGCATCACAGCACCAACAACGGAACCAAAGAGCACCACGCCGATCAATGACAGGCCAACGATCATCGCCACCAAGACATTGTGTTCCCATGTGTATGCGCGGATAAACCCGATGCTTCCGAGAATCAACCCAAGCCCAAGTCCCATCATGATTTCCCGGCCAAACACCCGCCACCAGTCAGACAGTTCCATCTCACGCACCGCAAGTCCTCGTATCACCAGGGAGGATGCCTGACTTCCAGAGTTGCCTCCGGAGCTGATCACCAGCGGCACAAAATAGACGAGGTAGCGCATCTCGGCGATCGCCTCGTCGTAATGGCGAAGCGCCGTCCCTGTAAAGAGCTCACTCACAAAAAGGGCACAGAGCCACCCTGCTCGCTTGCGCAGCAGAGTAAAACCAGGCGTTTCAAAATAGCTGTCTTCAAGGGTCGCCGTACCACCGAACTGCTGGATATCTTCTGTCGCCTCATCTTCGGCGATATCAAAAACGTCGTCAGCAGTTAAAACACCTACAAGGATGCCATCGTGGTCGACCACGGGACTAAATGCCTTGTCGTATTTTCGGAAAAAATCAACCGCCACACTCTTATCGTCTGTAACCTTCAAGGCGACGGTTGCCGTGTCCATGATTTGATCCAAAGTTAGTGAAGGCGGATCCGCCAGGATCAAGCTTGCAAGACTCACCTCTCCTTTGTGTTTGCCCTCAGGATCGATCACAAATAGAAAACTGTGCAACTCATCTGCGTCACGAACCGTCCACCGTATAAATTCGATCGCATCAGCCACCTTAAGCTCACCGCGCACGGCGATAAATTCCGGATTCATGAGGCGACCAATGGAATCTTGATCGTAGCTCAAGAGCTGCCAGGCCATGCTACGCTCTTCGGGCGAGAGCTTTAGCAGGATTTGTGAGCGAATTTCAAATGGCAGATCCTCTAAGAGCCTGGTACGGTCATCAGGCTCCATGTCATTGAGCAGTGTGGAAACAACGGCCTCAGGAAGCGCCTCTAGAAGCTCCTCTTGCCGTTCAAATGGTACATACGCGAAAACCTGCGCGCGGCGCGATCGTGGAATCAGTCTGAATATCACCACCAGTTCTGCGATGGGAAGCTCCGACAAGCGCTCACCAATATCAGCAGGCTCGGCAGACTTGAGCACAGGACGCATCGATTTGTAGTTCTTTGACGTTAGCCAAAGTTCAAACTCTTGCGGCAGTGATGACTGCTGAACTTGCGTCACAAAATTCTACACCTCGATTATCCGCACATTTTGTCCAGGGCATCAAACCCATGCTTTGTTGTTTCGGCCTGTTTTTCCAAAGCCTTAAGAAATCCCCCCGCCGTCATCCGCCCTGACCTTAGAGTCAGGCACTGGGCCGCTCTTTCAAACTTGGCGGTGTCTGGCGCGTAAAGACTTGCGCCTAAAATTCTCGCATTATTCCATGGGCCTGACCCTACAAAGTCCATGCGCTTAAATACTGGTTTTTTGCGGATTGCCAAGGCCAAAATTTGCTCTTTCGCCAAAGCCCTGGCCGCCAATGACTGACCTTCGGTAGCCTTAAAGTTTTGTACCAGGTCGTCACGCAATTGACGCAGCCAGGGGCGCATCGCCTCGTAGTCTTCCATGATTTCCTGAAATTCTCTCAGCTCGTTTTGGCGGCCGAGCGACGTGAAAAAATCGGTTGTCAGTCGCGACGCTACGTATTCGGCAAGGTTCTCATTAAATTCCACACCATCTTTCAGCCAAAGGGTTCGATGGGTTAACTCATGAAAAAGAAGATGTGCTAGCTCAGCATCCGAGCGCTTGAGCATGGATTGGTAGATGGGATCAGAGAACCAGCCCAGGCTTGAAAATGCTGTGGCAGCGCCCCGGTAAACGTCGTAACCATCTTGCTCAAGGGCCTTGGCCTCGTCATCTCTGTCGCTTCGGTCAAAGTAGCCTAGATAGGGAACTTGGCCCACGATGGGAAACCACCAGGTTTTAAGTGACATTTCAAATGGTCTTGCCGCCTGCACCGTGTAGGTTAAAGCTGGACCATTAACACCGACAAATTGTTCATAAGCTCCCTTGGTTTTAAGGCCCTGGTCGGAGGCATAGGCCAACACTGATTTTGTAAACCTAAGCTTCTGATCGTCTGTTTTAGACAGCTTTCCTTGCGCAAGAACCGTCTCAATCGGCTGCCGGTCAAGCAAAAGTCCAGCCTGTCTGTAAGCCTGTTTGGTAACATAACAGGAACTGAGAAGCCCCAGACTAAGCACTGCTGACATCAAAAGTGTCATCAGATGCTCCGGCACAGACGCGGTCTGCCGAGCCATCAAACTTTAACCAAACCTAGATGTAGTTTTTTGCCGTCCACATCACTTTGCACCTGATGCTTGGTATCGACAACGGATACGAAGTCCAATGTCGTTCCCAGTGTTTCACCATTGATGTAGCCCTTATGTGCAGCGATTGCCGCTCGCAGATCATCATCACAGTCCACCGTGATTTTGATGCGATCTGTAACATTAAGGCCTGAGTCTTTGCGCAGATTCTGCAAACGACTGACCACCTCACGGGCATAACCCTCATAAATAAGCTCTTGATTGACCTTGGTATCCAGCAGCACTGTGACACCGGATTCCGTGGCAATGAGTCGATCATCCTTAGGGCCCCGTTCAATTAAAAGATCATCCACGGTTAACTCATGACCGGCAACCGTGGCACGACCATGGGTTTCCGCCTGCAGCAAAAACTCAGCCACTGCCACTGGATCGGCAGACAAAGCTTCAAACGCTGAACGCACCTGACCCAAGGAGCTGCCAAGTTTTTTGCCTAGAGTTTTTAAATTAGGCTTCACACCAAGCCGGACAAATTTAGACTCTTCCGTTGAAAATTCAATGGACTTAACATTGAGCTCTTCACGGAGGATACCCTGACCTTTGTCGATTGCGGCCTTGTCACGCACGTTTCGCGTGATCACCAAGAGATTTGGTAAAGGTTGCCTTGTCTTAATCTGATGTTTTGCGCGCAAAGAACGGCCAAGCTCTGTGGCCCTTCGCACCAAGGCCATATTAGCCTCCAAATCCTCGTCAATGGCCGACGTGTCAACCGTTGGAATGTCGGTCAAATGTACGGACTCAGGGACATCTTTTAATTCGGACGTCAGGTTTCGGTACACGCGGTCAGCAACAAACGGGGCAAACGGCGCAAAGACTTTGGTAAACTCAACCAAGACATAATAGAGAGTCTCGTAGGCGGCGATCTGATCTGCGCTCAGGGATTTTGCCGCATTTTCGTCAGCCTTACCCCAGAAGCGGCGACGGCTCAGGCGAATATACCAGTTGGTGAGTTCGTCGATAAATCCAAGGATCACCGGGACGACAGCGTAGAGATGATACTGCTCCATGTGACGATGGACATCTTGAATCATGGTTTGCAAACGACTCACAATCCAGCGGTCCATCTCACCCGTCAATTTCGGACGATGCCCATTGGCCAAGTTTTGATTTGGTCGCCAACCGTCCGCCTCAGCATAGGTGGTCAAAAAGCTTTGTGCATTCCACAACGGCAGAATCACCGCGCGGATCGTTTCGATAACGCCTTTATCCGAAAAGATCAGATCCTCACCCCGAAGAATTGGGGAGTTTACCATGTAGAGTCTTGTGGCGTCGGCTCCGTATTTTTCTAGCAACTCATCGGGTGCTGTATAGTTACGATGGCGCTTTGACATTTTCTTGCCTGTTTCATCGCAGATAATGCCGTTGACTACGACATTTTTAAAGGCTGGGCGGTCAAACAAAGCCGTAGACAAAACTGAAAGCGTGTAAAACCAGCCTCTCGTCTGATCAAGACCTTCGGCGATAAAGTCGGCTGGAAATATGGTTTCAAGCCGTTCTTTGTTCTCAAATGGATAATGCAGCTGCGCGTACGGCATGCTTCCGGATTCAAACCAACAATCAAAAACCTCAGGCACGCGCTGCATGACGCCGTCACATTGTGAACACCCAAACGTCAGGTCATCGATAAAGTGTTTATGGAGGTCGGCCAGCTTCTTACCAGTCCTGGCCTCAAGACGCGACGCATCACCGAAAACTTCAATGTGCTCATCATGCTGTTGACACACCCAAATCGGCAAGGGCGTACCCCAAAAACGATTACGACTGATAGCCCAATCGCGAGCGTTTTCTAGCCAATGGCCCATGCGACCGTCTTTTAGGTGCGCGGGAACCCAATTAATTTTTTGATTATTGGCAACTAGCTTTGGAACGATTTTTTCAACGGCAACGTACCAGCAGGGCACTGCGCGGTACATCAGCGGTGTGTCGGTTCGGTCGCAGAAGGGGTAGCTGTGATCGAGAGTTTCTTGTCTGATCAGTTTACCTTCGGTCTTAAGTCGCCTGCAGATCTCTTTGTCTGCCTCCTTGAAATCCATGCCCGCGTATTCTGGTATGGTTGATTTAAAGCGACCCTCATCATCAATAGGATCCACAAATTCAATTCCCGCCGCACGACAAACCCTAAAGTCATCTTCACCATAGGCCGGAGCCTGATGAACGATTCCCGTGCCGTCACCGGTTGTCACGTAGGCGTCAACCAGGACCTGAAACGAGTTTTTATGGCCTGAAAAATAGGGAAATAGCGGTTCATAGAGCTTCCCTGCAAGGGCTACCCCCTTCACTCGCTCCATCACCTCGACTTGCGATTCACCGGACTTTGGTTTTTTGAACACAGAATCAAGTCGCGCCTCGGCGAGCCAATAGATGGTGCCGTCTGCAATGTGGCGGACCTTGACGTAGTCAATGTCTGGCCCGACGGCAAGTGCCAGGTTGGAAATCAGGGTCCACGGCGTGGTCGTCCAGGCGAGAAAATAGGACTGCTCCTCTGCCATCTTGAAGCGAACAAATACAGAGGGGTCTTGCGTCATCTTATAATTTTGATTGGCCTCAAAATTCGATAACACGGAGGTTAATCGCGGTGAGTATGGCACCACTTTATGGCTGCGGTACACCAGCCCTTTCTTGTAAAGCTCGCTAAAAACCCACCACACCGACTCCATGAAAGATCGATCCATGGTCCGGTACTGATTGTTCCAATCCACCCAGCGGCCGATGCGCGTAATGGTTTTTTCCCACTCTTTGGCGTAATGCAGCACGGACGCGCGGCAGCGTTCATTAAACTCGCCAATACCGATGTCTTTGATCGCCCCCGATCCCTTGAGGTTATCGCGCTTTTCGATTTCATATTCGACTGGAACACCGTGACAGTCCCAACCAAATTTGCGCTCAACCTTAAAGCCACGCATGATCCAGTAACGAGGCACAATGTCTTTGATCGTGTTCGCCAAAAGATGGCCGTAATGGGGAAGCCCATTGGCAAAGGGTGGGCCGTCATAAAAAGCAAATTCGGGCGCCGTGGAGCGCCGCTCGTTTTGTTTGGCGAAGATGCGTCCCGATGTCCATGCGGCGAGAACCTCTCGCTCCATCTCCGGCAAATTCACGTCAGGGCGGATCGCTTTCATTAGAAATCACCTTTAAATTCAGATGGTTACAAAAACTTGTCTTGGCACCGGGTCAAGGCCCATAAACATAACGTTATTAGGAGGTTAGACGCAAGTGGAGTGTGTCAATTTTCTTGACACCATGCGCTTTCAAACCAAGGCCATTAAAGACAATAGTTTTAGGGTTTTATGGCACTTCAGCGATTGGTCTAAGGATTGCTAGGAGGGCTTCTAGGGGGTCACAGACCCGGCGGTCTCCCAAAGGTTCTTAATGAAAGTCCCTAGAACCAAAAGTTTTGAATCGTTTTGAAGATGCAGATGGAGCAGAGGCTCATGAAGTTCACCACCAGTACATACCGAGACCTTTCGGCTTTATGGCTTTTGGGGGCTGTTTCGTCTGCTGTGTTTGCATCTGTGGTGTTTGGATCTGCCGTTTTTGCCTCAGAGCCACTCACCATTCGTTATACCAAGGACACCTTGGCCAGGGAGGCTCCTCGGGAGTTCATCCGTCAAACAGATCTTTCAGACGTTTTGTCTACAAAACTTAAGGGACTTGCGATCACTCTCACGTCCCGCCAAAGCGGCAACAATGTCGCCCTACGAGATGTTGTGACAGGTGGCGCACAGGTTTCAAAGCGGCTTTGGCTCAAAAAACTTTCCACCCTTGCTGTCGACCCGGAGCAACTGGTTGCACATAGCGATGAGAATCGGCTCCGCACGACGTTTGCGGCACAGTACAGAAAATCTTTTGAAGTGCATTTTAAAAACTCGTTTCCTGTCATCGAGCGCATGCAACGCGGTTTAAATTTTAATTTAGACATTACAAATCCAAGCGCCTCCCTGCGCAGAGACCAGCATATTCCACAGATTCGTTATGGACTTGTGGAGGCTGACATTCTACCTGCCACACGCGCCGTGCCTGTAGCATCAAACCACCTGATTTCGGAAATCGATCACGAGTACGCCACACCTGCCACGGTTATTTATACGATTGACCGTATCGACAGTGAGGGCAACCGCGCTGTCTTTAGCCAAGAAGCTTCAACCGATGACCACCAGACACAAAACACATCCCTATGGGGAAAGATGCCCTCAAGTCAGATCAAAATAAAAATTGACGCAGCCGATCAAAACACCGCCATGAGTGATCAGCTAGGTCAGGGACGAGCGCTTCCAGGCATGCGTCTGACTCTGGCGCAGGCTGACGGACTGATCACCAGCCAAATGATTGCAGGGGGGGCTGACTCAAAAAAGACTCTCGTCACAGAAGTCAAAGCGCCCGTCTACGGCGAGATGTCGATTGCCCGTAAATTTGACTATAAAATGCATCCAACGGAGACGTCAGCTCAAAATATTCTTGGCGATGCCAATCTTGCGCGCGTCAATATCACGTATGCACACCCTTCGCAAAAACTTCGTGGCGAATGGGTCGTGAAGCACGACCGCTTTGAATACAACGTCACAGCCGAACCACGTCAAGGATGGACGCCTGGCTCTGAAAGCCACCTGGGTAAGGTCGGAGACAAATTATCATTTGGTATGAACACCAGTTTTTGATGACCCTGCCAAGTTAAGACGGGCGATAATCGGAAAATGATCTGATTTCACATAGCTCGTGTCCACAACGGCTTTGATGATGCCGATATCTCTCGTGTAGAGTTGGTCCAAGGCTGCTGTTGAGGCTCTGGGATCAATGTCAAACCTCACCCTTTCAAGGCCGATCGTCGAGAGAACGCGGTCCACCTCGGTCATATAAGCGCTCGTGAACGTATTGAAATCACCTGCATAGAGCAGTGGTCCCTTGTGGCCAGCGATGTGATCGATCACTTGCTCAATTTCTCGTACGGCGGTTGATGGTCTTCTTATAAGGGTTGCATGTGTATTAACAACACAAAGAGTTTCGTTGCAGCCGGCGATTTTATACGTGGTAATCAAAGTGGCTTTCGGCGTGCGAAGCACAGGTTCTGGAGTCAGACACAGAACACGACGGGCGCCGTCGCCTGGTTTTGCTGCTGAGACGGTCATCACACCGTCACGAAGTCCATCCATTCGTTTATAGGTGCCTCCATGATTGGCCACAAATCCATTGGGAGCAAAATGCCCTAAACCTTTTAGGGTGAGAAGAGCTTCCTGACACAAGATCATGTGACGCTCATGACAGATTTTTTGGTACTCGCGCAGAAAACCTTCGCCACCCGACGCTTTCCATATGTTCCAGATTGCGATGTCAATGACTTGAGGAAGAGCCTCGAGACGCGCCTCTCCCCACTGCCAGATGGACTCCTCATCGGCGATTTTGGTGATTTTAAGAACCTGACGAACGCTACGAATGACGTGGGCAAGAGGGCGTTTTGGTCGCAGTTTCTTAGTTTTTTTTTCGGTCTCTTTCAATGCAGGTCCTTACGCCTTGCTAAATCACAGAAAACCTTGCCGGGATCGACATGTCGTTTGGTAGATCGGAGGGCTTGGCCCACACTGCAGGATCTCTAGTTTTTGTTTTGGTAGCATCGCCGAAATCCTTGAGCACCATATCTCCCACCTCTTCGGCAAGAGCGCGGTAGGCCGTCAGCTTTCCCCCATAAATTGTCAGAATCTCACATTGTCCCAGGTGATGCCTCGTTACCAGGTGAGATCGCGACATGGACGATAGTCCACTTTTGCTGTCTCGTGCCAACCAGCGCATTCCCGCAAAGGATGTGATCACAGCTTTTGCATCAAGCTTCACCGACAAAAACCGATTGCAGCGATCGAGAAGATACTGAATCTGCGCCGCTGTGGCCTGACAATCATCGGGATTGCCGTTAAACACATCTTCCGTGGTACCAATGAGCGTATAACCCAGCCAAGGCAGGACGAAAAAAATACGCCCATCTTCCGGTGACTGCAAAAACAAGCCCGATTTTAACCCAAGGTCACGCACGATGATGTGAATTCCCTGATTGTTAATCCCCTCCACTTGGGGCGCAATCCCAGACTGATCAAAGATTTCGTGAGCCCAAGGACCCAAGGCATTGATCACGTATCGCGCAGAAAAAGAGCGTGGGCCCTCCGCCGTCATCGCCTGCACCAGGCAGCCTGCATGGTCTTGCGTGATCTTTACCGCTTTGGTGTTTTCTAAAATTGTGGCACCAAGCATCTTTGCAGAATCCGCAACACGACGCGTCAACGCTAAATCATCTGTTTGGCCGTCAAAAAACTGATAGAAACCTTTAAAGACGGCTTTGTCTAAGATCGGCGCTTGGGCAAAGGCCGCATCGGAGTCAAGCCACCGATGACGACCAAATGATCGGCCATGGGACAAGAGATCGTACAGCCAAAGCCCTGCCTTAATCACAGGGCGAGGCATTCCGCCTCGGCGCATGACAGGAAAGATGAAACTCAGTGGCTTCACAAGATCGGGCGCGATCGATGCCAAAAAAGCCCTCTCACTAAGCCCCTCGGCGACAAGTGCAAAGTCCCTCGGATGACGCAGGTAGCGTAGGCCCCCGTGAATTAATTTCGTGCTTTTGGAGCTTGTCCCTGAACCAATCGTTGCCTTTTCTAAAAGCAGCACATCCGTCCAACCGCGACTCGCTAAATCATGAGCAACGCCCACACCGTGGATACCACCCCCCAAGATGACAACACGGTATCTTTGATCCGAATTCGCAGCCACAAGTCCACCAACAGGTTCGCTTATAAAAGTGCAGTTATCGTCTCGCACATTTGCCCAACGTCTAATTTTTATTATACAATTTTCACGCGCTGAAGCAAAATTAAGGTCCGGCATCTTGCCATCACCAGTGACCGGAGGGTCTCCCCATGACGCCCACAGACTCCACGACGCCCAAAAATATGCCGCAAGAACGCGCCGAACGCGTGATATCGCACGCACTCGTTGAAATCAGGCCTTATCGGTGGCTACCATTTGGCATTAAAAGCGCTGTTCTTCTGGATTTGAGCAGCAGTGGTTTTAAGGCAGAATTTACTGGTGTCGCTCAATGCAAGCCCGGTGACCGTTTTTTAATGCAGATTCCCTTACTGCCGTTTGGCATCAAAGCCCCAGCTTCCATCTCTTGTCCTGTGGTCGTTAAATGGTTTGATGCAAATAAAATGCGTATTGGTGGTATTTTTGAGAATGTGTCAAATGCGACGCACGTTTACCTCAACGAAATTATCGAAAAAGTAAAAATTCAAGGTCTTGGCCGGTAACATTCAGGAGACTCATCCATGACAAAATCCACCAAATACATGCGCGGCTTACCAAGCGGCAACAAGCGCCCGGTGATTATTGACGGGGCTCGTAGTGCGTTTGTCAAATCGTTTAGCTCCTTTGAAGATTGCGACGCTCTGGAACTCTATAGTCGAGTCATTGCTGGATTAATTCAAAAATCTGGTGTTGCTCCTGACGACATCGATGAGATTTCATGCGGGGTCGTCGTACCTCAAACGAAGAACGGCAATGTGGCACGCGATACGATCATCAATCTTGGTCTACCCGCACACATTCATGGCTACACGCTGAACCGCGCCTGCACAAGTTCGCTACAAACCATTGCAGATGCGGCCAGAACCATCATGAGTGGACACGCCCAGATGATTCTGGCTGGCGGCGTGGAGTGCCTAAGCGACGTCCCGATTGTCTATTCAAAGGAAGCCCGCCGATTTTTAGTCAAACTGAACAAGGCTAAGACACCCGCCGCTCGTATTGGCTTGTTGTCTGAATTTTCTGCTGGTGCTTGGCTGCCAAAACCACCGAGCATCAGCGAGCCACTGACAGGGCTAACGATGGGTGAACACTCGGAGATCATGGCCAAGAAAAACAGCATCTCCCGTGAAGAACAGGACCGATTTGCCGCGGCGTCGCACCATAAAGCGGCTAAGGCTCAAGATGCGGGAATTCTTTCGGAAGAAATCATCCCCATTTGGGCGCCACCGAAGTTTCAGGCCTGTGTGGATAAAGATAACCTCATTCGGGGTGACACCAGCATTGAGGCACTGGCAAAGCTTCGGCCTGCATTTGACAAAAAATACGGCACCATTACCGCCGGAAATGCGTCTGCATTAACCGATGGTGCGGCAGCCTGCCTCATTGGTGATGAGAGCCATGCTAAATCTCTGGGTCTCAAGCCCAAAGCTCTCATCAAAGATGTGCTTTTTGTGGGGGTCAACCCCCATGATCAGCTACTTATCGGACCGGCCTTGGCTATACCCATGCTGCTCAAACGCAATCAGCTGCAAGTCAAAGATATCGATCTCTTTGAAATCCACGAAGCTTTTGCCGCTCAGGTTCTAAGTTGTTTAAAATCTATGGATTCTGCGTCATTTTGTGAGCAGTATTTCGGCGATGCCAAAGCGTTCGGATTGATCCCAGATGATCGTCTCAATGTTCATGGCGGTGCGCTTGCCATAGGTCATCCCTTTGGAGCCACAGGTGCACGGCTGGTGCAATCCTTGACAAATGCACTCGTGCGGGCAAACAAGAATCTTGGAGTGATATCGATCTGCGCCCAGGGCGGCATGGCCGGCGCGATGCTCATTGAACGCATTTGATTTCATTGTGGAGAGACAAACCATGAGTCACTACTTTGCCGAAGCCACCGAAAATGGTGTGCGCATTCTGACATTTAATCGCGACGACAAGGACGCCAACACTCTAGGGGTCCCTGTCATGAGGGAATTAAGCGACCTGTTAGACGGCATTAAAGGTGACGCGTCCGTGCGCGGCTTGATATTGATCAGCGGCAAGAGAGACCAGTTTATCGCCGGTGCTGATATCGAAGATATACAAACATTTAAATCCGCTTTGGACGCTGAATCAGGCTCAAAAGCAATGCAAGAAGTCTTCGACAAAATTTCACAGCTTGGAAAACCCTCCGTCGCCGCTATCAATGGCGCCTGTCTAGGTGGTGGCCTAGAGCTATCCTTGGCCTGCACCTGGCGAATCGCTACTACCGACGAGAAAACCAAGCTCGGACTTCCCGAAATCCAACTTGGCTTTATCCCAGGTGCCGGCGGAACACAGCGGCTTCCGAGATTAATCGGCATTGCCGCAGCGCTAGATATGATCCTAACGGCCAAACGTGTCGAGGGATCAAAGGCTCTAAAAATGGGACTGGTAGATGCGTGTGTTCCTGCCCAAATCCTGCTTGAAGAGGCCAAAAAGCTTGCGCAGAAGTCGCGTTCAACGACTTCGATCAAACGTTCGGTGACGCAGGTTGCGCTCGAAGGCAACCTTATCGGACGTCGGTTCATGGCCATGAAAG
This sequence comes from Oligoflexales bacterium, assembly GCA_044375465.1. Classification (GTDB taxonomy): domain Bacteria; phylum Bdellovibrionota_B; class Oligoflexia; order Oligoflexales; family RGVZ01; genus CAMDKS01. The sequence goes on from JBILMN010000007.1 coordinate 15,903, forward strand.
CACGCGAGACCGTCACAAAAAAGACTAAGGGCCACTACCCTGCTTCGTTCAAAGCCCTTGATGCCGTATTTCTTGGCTATGAGACCTCACTTAAAAAAGGTCTGGCGCTGGAAGCAAGATTTTTCGGCGAGTTGACCCAGACCCCTGAATCAAAGGCACTGGTTCACCTTTTTCACGCCAGCAATGCTGTCAAAAAACATCCCTACCGCGATGCTGGTAAGGAGCGCTTTGGATCGTCCGTCAAGGTTTCCTCCATTGGAGTCGTGGGCGGCGGGTTCATGGGAGCCGGCATTACGACAGTCTGCGCTGATCGCGGTATTCGCGTTGCTGTCAGCGATCCTAATAAGGAATCTCTTGCTAAGCTCCTCAAGAACGCGCGCGACTTCTTTCAAAAGAAGGTTCAAAGACGCAGGTTGAAGGCCTTTGAGGCCGACAGTAAAGTGGCACAGATAGCACCGCAGTTATCCCCATCTGGCTTCAACAAAGTTGACGTCGTTATCGAATCCGTTGTTGAAAATCTTGATGTTAAGAAAAAAATTCTCGCTTCCGTCGAAAAGGACAGTCACAAAGACTGGATTTTCGCAACCAACACATCGGCACTGCCGTTACGCCTGATCGCATCGGATTCCACACAACCAGAGCGGGTCATTGGCATGCACTTTTTCTCTCCAGTTGAGAAGATGCCTCTTCTTGAAGTGGTCATCGCAGAAAAAACCGCGCCGTGGGTCGTCGCCCGTATCGTGGAACTGGGTCAGCAAATGGGCAAGACCATCATCACGGTCAAAGACAGCCCGGGTTTTTATGTTAACCGTGCACTGGCATTTTATTTGGCGGAAGCCGCCACAATGGTCGGCGAAGGCCTTGCCATAGACTATCTGGATGAGACACTTGCAGATTTTGGCTGGCCCGTGGGACCCATGAATCTTATTGACGAGGTGGGACTTGATATCGGCATGCATGTTCTTAAAACCATGGAAAACGCGTGGCCCGATCGTTTCAAAACACCGCCACAATTTTCTGCCATTGCGGCCAGCGGGCGACTTGGCCGAAAAAACGGGAAAGGATTTTATCTTTATCCGAACGGAAAGCGCGGCAGCGTGGACCATGAGATTTATGCACTGATCAAAACAAGCCCAAGGCGGGATCTTCCCAAGGATGAAATGATTGACAGATGTGTGCTCGGCTATATCAACGAGTCACTTCTTTGTCTTGAAGAGGGCGTGATTCCATCGCCCAATGAGGGCGATATCGGCAGTGTTTTTGGTGTCGGCTTCCCGCCATTCCGCGGCGGCCCGTTCAAATACATCGATCAGTGCGGAGCTGCTCATGTGCTTGACCGCATGAAAAAGCTTCAATCTAATTACGGGCCGCGATTCACGCCCGCAAAAACACTGGAGCAGATGGCCTCAAGTGGCAAAAAGTTTTTTGAGGCAGAATCCTGATCAACGATCGATGACTTTATGTGTGACGCGCCTGGTGAATGAATTCAGTCCAAGGGCGATCAGAGCTGCCGCGGTGACAACGCCGAGAACAGCTCCTCCGATGACGTCGCCTACGAAATGCAAACCTAGGTAGACTCGACTAATACAAACCGTAGTTGCAAGCGTCAGACCTAAAGCCGAAGATGGAGATTTTACGCCAAAGTTATTTGCTAAAACGGCCCAAACGGCAAACGCATTTGCGGCATGATTTGAAGTGAACCCGTAGCTGCCTCCGCATTTTCCAAGCACCATGTTGACATGCGCAAGCATCCAGCAAGGTCTTTCTCTGGCCACAATAGGTTTGATCACCTCAAAGGACAAAAGATCCGCGACGGCTAAAGCCAATAGCGCTCCGATGATGGTCTGCATCAATCGCTTATCTTTCGAACGAAATGCCATCAAAAATAAAATGACTCCAACCAAAATCCATGTGTATGGCTCACTTATCGTGCTCATGAATCGGTCGAGCCAAGGGATTTGACCGGATAGTCCGTTGAGAAAACGAAAGAGGCGCTCTTCAACTGCCATCATAGCGAGCCTCGCTGTGCGGGTTTAGAAGCCGCTATCTTTGAGCGTCTTTTCGGTAAAGTCAAGGGACGGCGTCTCGTCGCGAAGCTCCATGGGGATGCCAACTCTCGCAAATTTCACCCTCGGCAAACGAACTGTGCCCTTAATTTTTTCTGCTCCAAATATCAGCCTTCCGGATTGTGCCTGCTCTTTGCCCCACGACGGGTTCTGCCGATCAACTTGCTTTGCGGCGTTTGATCTAGAAAGAGCTCTACCCGGTGAGGCACCGTGGGTGCTTGATGAGAGTTGTTTCTCATGTTTAAGGCGACCATCATCCTGAAAAGCTATGTGTGGCGCGTCTAAGGAGTGTTGCGAATGCTGTATTTTACGGTCTTTATGATCAACGACTAAGCTGTCTGACCTCAGATTTAGATCAGGCATGCGCATGTAGATCACACCTTCAGAAAGGTTTTTTGCCGCCGGAGACACGATGACTGTTTTCCCCGGAGACCTAAGGATATAAACATCATTCATGGAGCGCCCCTCGTGGCCGCTTGCAAAAATTGTCCCCATCAAGGACAGGTAACATGAGGCCGCAAATACGCCCCATGCCACGACTTTATTCCAATGTGCGCCTTTGCGGACCATAGGTTGCCCCTCCATTCTGTGATGTAACTATCGGTTAATGCGGGAAATACCTGAGGGTCCTTCACATGACTCTCAATTCCAGAGAGTTCTGGCCGAAATCCATTACAGGGCGCACCCCTCGAAGATCTCTTCGGGAGTTGTTGGTTTTTGGCAGGCGATCAACATTGCCCTCGTGGGGACTTCACACGAACACCCAGCCGGCACGAGCCAACGCAGAGCAGGGAAACATTCATGGCGATTGCAATCATTTCACGGGGAAAGCAAGCCGGGAGACGAATCACGATTCTGACCTGGCCAGCCTCCATTGGTCGCGATGCCGCCTCCACCATTGCCATCGATGATTCAAGGGCTAGCCGCTATCACGCCCGCATCAAGAAAAGAGATCGTCTCTACGTCATCGAAGACCTGCAAAGTAAAAATGGGACTTATCTCAATGGAGATAAGATTTCTAACTCGGTGATTCACAGTGGTGACAAGATTTTGGTTGGAGACACTGAAATTGTTTTCATGACCCCAGAAGCTCAGATTGATATGACCCATCAGTTTTCTGAGTTTGAGCCTTTGATGGATCTGCCGGACACCGATGAACTTGGCGGCCCGATTGAACTCGCACAGACAAATCATTCCGATAACGGGCAGGCATCCAGACGACTTGACGTTGAAATTTCCCTGAGGCCGGCTGACCTGTCCCGTGAACTATTAGAAAAAATCTATGAAGTGCAAGCTAATATCGTTGGGCAGGAGCAAATACCGGACACCTGTTCAAGCCTCCTGCGCGGCCTCCATCACCTGGATTCTTCCATATCAAGGTCCGTTATATTTTTATGGACCGCCTCTTCGAGAAAATTAATTCCTGTCGCCAGCAAGCACACTGCAGCCACCGCGGCATTTTCTTTTAATAAGCGCGCCTTTGAAAGTACGCTCGCAAGAAAAATTGGAGTCATTCTTGGGTCCGCCGCCGCAGCGGGAATAAACGCAGGGTCTTATAAAGTCATACTGCCCATGATTCAGCATGGCGAGATTCTATGCCTGCTCCAACTTGAGTACGATCGGCCGCAAATGCCTCCAACAAACGAGTCCTTGGCACCACTGCGTTTTCTCATTGAGCAGGTGGCGCCGTCCATAGACTCATTGATTTTGCGCCGTGATCTCGAACACTACAGCGTTGGAATGATTGAGGCTATGATTGCTGCCATTGAAGCAAAGGATACATACACTCACGGTCATTCAGAACGAGTCAGTCGATACAGCATGGCGATCGCAGACGAGATGAATCTGGACCGATCGGTGAAGCGCTTGCTGCTAATGAGCTCTCTTTGCCATGATATCGGTAAAATTGGCATACCAGACGCCATTTTGCGTAAAGCGAGCCTTCTTAATCCCGATGAATACGAGGAGATGAAACAGCACCCGGTCATCGGCGCCAATATCGTTGCAAATCTACCCAACGCGAGGCGATTTTTGTCCGGCATCAAACACCATCACGAAAAATGGGATGGCACTGGCTATCCCGATGGCCTCGTTGGCGAGGATATTCCGTTTTTCGGCCGCATCGTCGCTGTGGCCGATGTTTTTGACGCCATGGTCAGCGGTCGATCCTACAGCGGATTTATTGACGAAAGCGAGGCTGTCGAGAAGCTTAGCTCAGAGCAAGATCTATTTGACCCAGATATCGTGCGGGCTTTTGTAAGAGCCTGGGAATCCGGTGGTCTTACCCAAAAAACCAGTACCCAAAAAAACAAAATTCCTGGCGATCAGGATCCTTAATCCTCGAATTTAAAAGCGTTTAAGAGATTATTTTACGCAATATTTCAAATCGGCTTATTTTGTCATCTGACTGCGTCACGATACAATTAGATTGTGATTCTTTCGCATGATGATTGTGAACCGGGGGAGGTGTAGCTCATGTTTGGTGAAATTGCCGCGAGTTTTCAAAAGGGAAACCCATATCTTTCGGTCATGCTGCTGCTTGGATTCATCGGTACAGCCATCATCTTTGAACGCATGATCATGCTGCAGTTTGTGTACCATTTGGACTTCAATAAATTCCTCTCCAATCTCAAAAAACTTCTGACTGCAGAGGACACGACCAGAGCCCTTGGTTTTTGTAAAAGCGTCAGTAGCACGTCTTTACCGGGAATCGCCAGGCGCGCCTTGGAGGCTGCTGAGACTGATCCTACGACCATTCGCGGGGCCATTGAAGAAGAGACCATTGATTTCCTGCCTCGCATCGAGTCAAGGATTGGATTTTTGATGGCAATATCAACGCTGATATTGCTGTCCGGAGTCCTCGGGGCCATTGATTCGCTTTGGAATACGTTTCATGCGGTCAGCGTCCTCGATACTGCTCAAAAACAAGCGAGTCTTGGTATTGAGATTGCACGCGCACTGAATCCTGCGGCGTTTGGTGTGTTGTTAAGCATGGTGATTCTGGTCGGATATTATGTGGTCCGAGGAATGGCGGTTCGCTTAACCGAAAGAATGCATTACGGCGTCACCGTATTAAATAATCTTTTGGTCCCACCAGAAGTCGCTAGCTTTATGCCAGTAGCGATGCCTGCCACGGCAGCAGCGGTTGCGCATGCTGCCCCCGCAGCTGTCGCGTCTGAGGGCCCCGCTGCTGCACCAACCCCAACCGAAGGAGCCCAAGCCGATGCCAATTTCGCAGACGCTTCAGTTGAAGATATCAGGGACGAAGAAGAGATTATCTGATTCGCCTCTTCATGACTCCATCCTCTGGTCACTGGCCTTTTGTGCGCTTTTGGCGATTGTAACCTATGGGACGAGAGCCATGACCATCGGCGCGAACTGGGGATTAATCGAGGTCGACATTCCAGTGGTTTCGGTGCCATTTGATGACCCAACTCAGCATAATTTCCGCGAACGTCCAAGCGCGAGCGTTGGTTCACAAACTCTAATTATTGCATTGACACCAACCGAGTTGATTTTCGGGGATCTTGCGGCCTTCAGCGCCCAGCGTTCAGATGTTCGTAATAAATTTCTTGTACCCCACCGCGATGGCTCTCCGCAAATTGCGACCCTCCTGACGCAGTATCAGTCATGGGAAGCTGATCGCAAAAATCGCCTCGGCATCCGCTCTGACGGCATTGCCATATTACTTCCAGATCCAGCAATCCCAATGCCCATCATTGCTGCAACAGTTGATATGATTAAGTCATCTGGAAAATTTGAGCATGTCGCCATTGGAGGAGGACTCCTATGAGACCTAAAAATCGCTTGGGCGGTGCTAAGTCGGCACTTCTGCGCCAGAAGGAACGACTAACCCGTTTCAACCCCGTATCTTTGGCGGCGATCTTTATTCCCTTTATGGGTGCAATCGTTCTAAGCCTCTACACAAGCCTTGAAACCAACACCAGGCTTCATGCCAACGGCAAACCAATGGAGTATCCGGCCACCGCAACTCACGACCACGCCATGTGGCTTAGTGTTTCAGTTAAGGCTGGTAAGGTCGTGGTCACAACCCCCGGCGTGGAAAGTTTTACATGGCCTGAATCTGGCCCATCAAAAGAAGACCTGTCGCCACTGAAAACCTATCTTCAGGCACGCGCTCGTGAATTGGTCTTGGACACAGTTAGAATCGGTCAGATTGGCCCACAAAACCACACAGCAGTCATTGCCGTAGACCACGCACTGACGTTTCATCATGTAAGACCTGTGATCTATGAACTCGGGCATGCTGGCTTTTCCCGTTACGGCTTTGAAACAAGGCTTTTGCGATGATTCACAAAGCTACAATCAAAAGCCCTAAGAAAGGATGATCGAGCTCATGGGCGTTAAAGGAAATACAACAAGATTTCTGCAAGTAGCCGTGTACTTTGGGGGCGCTGAGCTTGGGCGATATGAGCGGCCTTTGGCCAGCAGTCGCGGCGTCAGTGTTGGCCGGTCACTGCTTTCAGACATTCGATCAGTGATTTGGCCGCGGTGGGATGAGTTGGAATTGGTTCTTAAAACAACAACAGGACTTGTATTGAATCCAAACCTGCCCTGGCATGGTGTTTTTTCAGATGGCAAGACCACGCACATACTCGCTACCGGTAAGCATCAAAAGAAGGTCCTGGAAATCACACCGGGCGTGACGGCGAGCTTGAGACTGGATGACCTGTCAGTTGCCATTCGCGTTGGTCCAATGCGGGCTGCGGAGGATTTACGCATCACACCAGTGGCAGGATATGGTGGATCACTGTATAGCTTCATTGCGGACCGTACGTCCGAATGGGTCGCTCTCGGCATTGCTTCATGTGCTGCCGCAGCCATCGCAATATCGGCATTTATCACCTTGAGTCAACGCCCTCTTGATAGCTATGCAAGCATTAAAGAGCTCCCGGGAGAGCGTCTCTTACCATTTATTGCTCAGAAATACTTGGCAGAAGCGCCCCACGTTCTACAGTCGGGGCTAGACCGTTTTAATTATATTCACAGTGTTTGGCGCTTTTACGATGATCTAACGGAAACCGTCGCATTCGGAGCAAAACCGTCACCGGATACAAAGATTTTTGGGACCACGATCGATCACTACACAGCTATGGCAAGCACACAAAAAAGTCTACTCAGCGAATCGGAGTCTAGACAGTCAAAGACCTCCGCACGGGGTGATGTGAAACGCATTAGCATGCCCATGGTTCTTGGTGAGAGTCTAGACGGTCGCGCTCTCAGGACGTTGGATAAAATATTTGTCGTTTCAGCCAATGCAAAGCCGCTTGCGCAGCGGCGCAATAGTCTTGCCTCTGAATTTGAAAAAGACATTGGCTACAAATATCAAGCTCCCGATGCTGGCGATCAAACGGCAAAGGCTTTTGGGGCCATTTCGGCAGGTTTTCTGGGATTTGAAGATGACGAGAAGAGCCAATTTTCTCAAGCCACCGCCATGGCCACCAAGGCGTCTGTTTTGCAAATGGACTTATTCGGCGAAGGTCGGCTGGTATTTGGTCCAGCCAATTGCTGTGAAGCGCCGCTCGGCGCCCCATTGTCCCATGATTATCTAACTTGGAAGTCGCCGGAATTTTCTGTGGCAACCGACCATGAATTGGCGGCCCTTAAAGCCTCGATTTGGGGCGCACCCCTGCATGAGACCCCGGTGATTCGAGAACCTAATTCTGGCAAACTGGCTCCAAGTCTTGTGGAACGAACCGTCGCATCCGGCCGTTATCAGATCCGCCTTTGTTATGAACTGGCCCTAAGACGCAATCAAGCCGCCCAAGGGGCCATGGAATGGAAGTGGCGCATTGATTCCCAAGGAAAGATATCTGGAATTGATTTGCTCAGGTCATCCATCAAAGACGAGGAGCTCGTACGCTGCGTTCGCGACAAAATCGCCTCATGGAGATTCCCAAAACCCGCTGGCGGATCCGTTGAAGTGCGCTATCCATTTGAGTTTTCGCGCGACAAAGGTTAACATTTCGTTGGCCGCAGAGCCTCCTGAAAGTAAAATATGCAAAACCCCTCCATAACCCATTTCACTCATGATAGTATTCGAGTCATTCCATTTGGTGGATGCGGCGAATTTGGCATGAATATGACCGCATATATTTGTGACGACCGGTTATATTTGGTGGATGCCGGGGTTAGTTTTCCGGATCCGGCAAAACTGGGAGTCGACGCGATTCTTCCTGATATGGCCCCATGGATTGAACAGTTCGGCGGCGTTTACGCGTACATTATCACGCACGGGCACGAGGACCATATTGGGGCCTTACCATTGATGCTCAGTCGCTGGCCAGGGCCCGTTTATACGACGCCGTGGACGGCCGCTCTAATCGAAAGCAAACTATCGCGGCGCGGGGTCTTTAGCAAATATCCCATTCACCGTGTGGAGCCTGGCGATATTGTTGAATGCGAAGACTTTACTGTCGAGTTTGTACGCTTCAATCATTCGATTCCTGACGCCTGCGGCTTGATGATCCGGCAAGGAAAATTCAATATTTTCCACACCGGTGACTTCAAGTTTGATTTCACGCCGGTGATTGAATCACCCGTCGATCTAAAGAAACTAGAGGCCCTCGGCAAGGAGGGGATTCAATTACTCCTTGCTGATAGCACGAATTCACATTTAAAGGGTTATTGCCCCTCCGAAAGTAGCGTCATCGAGCCCATGGCCAATGCATTTAAACAAGCTGGCTCCGGAGCTGTGATCGTGACGACATTCAGCAGTAATTTTTGGCGGCTCAAGACCATTTTAGATACCTGCTATAAAAGCGGGCGGAAGGCCCTGATTTTAGGTGGCGGGCTTGATCAGTGCTTAAAAATTGCTGGTGATTTAGGGATGTTCAATCCACCTCCTGGCCTTTTGATTGACTCCAGTGTGGCGATGAATATTGATCGATCAAAATTATGTGTGATCGCCACAGGCAGCCAGGGCGAGTGGCGGTCGGCTTTAAATCGCTTGGCGAATGGTGAGCATCGTCTTTTCAGCATCACACCGGGAGACCTCGTTATTTTTAGCAGTCGCACGATACCTGGCAACGAACGAGTGATTCAGCACATGATGAGTAAGCTTGAGCGTCGCGGCGCAAAAATCTTCTCTGTCAGAAACGACCCCAACATCCACGTCAGCGGACACGGCTATCGCGATGAGCTGGGATCTCTATTAAAGACACTGCGTCCCGCTAATTTTATTCCGGTTCATGGAACATTCAGCCACCTCACAAGTCATTCCCTTATCCCCCAAGAGGTGGGCCTATCGGCAACCAAGACGTTTGTGATTGAAAACGGCGACGTCATCGATGTCGATAAGCAACAAGTCACCATCACTGACCGGATCGATATCGACCATCTGTTTGTTGATGCCGAGTCGCTTGAACTGCTGACGTACGAAGTTCTGCGCGAGCGCCTGCGCATCGGCGAACTTGGTCTTGTCACAGCATCGGCTGCCTACGATGGGACGGATTTAAATCTACTCGGGTCATTTCGTATTCAGCTTCACGGACTAAGCACACCAACGGGTTTATCCTTTGAAGAGTTTGAGTCTAGCCTCGCAAATGCTGCAAAAAAAGGCTTTTCGAGCGCAAGATCGGCTCGCACATCCGATCACGACGACCTCGAAGAGCAAGTCAGAGTCGAGGTGCGGCGCTACCTGTTTCATGTCTTGAGAAAGAAACCCGTGGTCATCTGCTCTCTACTGAAGGTCTAAGCATGACTCGCATTGTGATTGCCAGTGCTGCTGCGTTTGAAACTGATCCTCTCGTCTCAAGTCTTGAAAAATCTCAGGTCTCTTTTACACGGTTGATTACGGGTGTTGGGCTGACTCAATCAAGCATCAACTGCGCTCGACTGGCTGATGTTGTACGCGGTCGTCATGTTTTTTTTATCTGCACGGGAGGCTTCATCGGAACTAAGTTCTCCATGCAGCTTTATGCGGCAGGCCGGGTCACGCTCGCACCCTACGACGTTAGGCAAGAGTTCTCAGAGATGGTTGAAGGTTTTGATCCCCATTTAGAGATCGGAGGACATACTCTCGGATTAAAAAAAATTGACGTCACCGCGAGCGTCGGGGTGTCAGTTCATCGGGATCTAACCTCCCGTTATGATCAGATGGTGGAAACAATGGAGTTGTACGGCGTTGCGCGAGCGTGGCTGCAGCAGGCTAGGAGTTTTTCTGCGTTTATCTCTACGACAAACATCACGGGACCATCCGCTCGGGAGCAGTGGCGGCAAAACTTTAAAGCTGCTGCGCAAATGACGGCCGAGCAACTGGCTCCCAAGATTGCGCATTTTGCAGCACTGCAAGATAAAGATGTCTAAGTGGTCCTTTTGTGAGGTGATGAGTGAGATTAACGGAAAAGAAGTCTGTGCTAAAAACAAAGCCCTTTGATGTGGAAGAAATTTCTTTTGAAACCGATGACCTCAAGCCACCCCACAGCTATTTTCGCCTCGCCGCGCCTGACTGGATCAATGTTTTACCGGTGACGGCGCAAGGTCAGGTATTACTGATCAGACAACCACGCGTCGGATCAATGTCCTACGTTTTAGAAACTCCCGGAGGCGTCATGGACGCCGGCGAGCGAGACCCGACCATGACGGCAGCAAGGGAACTTGAGGAAGAGACCGGTTTCGTCAGTCAAAGGATTTTGCCACTGGGCAGTATGAATCCAAATCCCGCGATCATGACGAATCGATGCCATTTTTTTATCGCCCTAGGCTGCATCCCGGCGGCTCACCGACAGCATTTTCCCGACAATGACGAGCGTATTGTGGTTGAAATGTTTTCGCCCACAGACCTCGAACACCTGGTTCGGACCGGTCAGGTGAATCATGCACTAGCCTGTCTCTGCATTATGCTGGCAGGTAAATACTTACGTGTTTAATCTCTATGCTATACTGATTGATGTTCGTCGATAACATCAAGAGGTTGGAAGCTGGACATGGAACTCACCATCAGTGCGCACGGCAACACCCACATTGGACGCGTGCGTAGCACGAATCAAGATAGCTACCTATGTGACAATAAACGACTTCTTTATATTGTTGCCGATGGCATGGGAGGCCATGCTGGAGGCGAGGTTGCAAGCTCACTTGCAGTATCGAACATCCGTTCATTTCTTGATACCCACTTGCCTAAGGTCTTAGATCCTGCGGATCATAGTTATTCGGCGGCGCGCGGCGTGATTGCCGATGCCATCAATCATGCTTCAACAAAGATCTATGAGCGGGCTCTTGAAGAACCCTCCCTTAAAGGCATGGGTACGACCGCCACTGTCGCCCGCATGGTTGGACAAACACTGGTATGCGGTCACGTGGGTGATAGCCGTCTTTATCTGGTGCGTTGCGGGTATATCTACCAAATCACGACGGATCATAGCCTCGTGAGCGAACAAATCCGGGCGGGCATGATCACTAAGGAGGAGGCCGAGCATCATCATCTGCGCAACGTCATCACAAGGAGTGTGGGCTATCAAGAGCTTGAAGATGTGGACACTTATACATTGGATCTGATGGACGATGATATGATTGTCATCTGCAGTGATGGGTTGCATGGACGCGTGACAGAGGAAAGCATCGTGAATTGCTGCCGAAAATACGGTATTTTAGCTGTTGACCATCTGATTGCCGAAGCCAACAATCACGGCGGAGATGACAACATTTCTGTGATCGTCTGCCAGGTTAAAGTTTGACCGAATCTCGCCGATAACCCTTTTTAGAGATTGATGAAAAACTCTAAAAGGGGCCCTCCAGTGCGTCGATATACGATAGTGGTTATTCCAGACGGCAAAGCTAGCGCTAAACGCTTTAGTTTGTCCTACCGCATCGTTGGTCTACTTAAACTGCTTGTTGGAATTTTGATGGTTTTTGGTGGCTACGCAATCGCTGATTATATTCACATGAGAAGCTTGCGACAGGCCTACCTGCAAGCTTTACAAGACGACCGAGCGCTCAAGGGAGAAGCCAGAATATTGATGACAAGCCTGGATGAAGTTCGGTCCTCTCTCCGCAAAGTCAAAGAATACAGTGCTAAGTTAGCCGAAATTACAAATCTGCAGACTCAATCACTCACCAAACGAACCGGACTTTCACAAGCCACTGGTCAAATGAACGCACAAACCAGCGTCACAAGTAACGTAGCCAATCCACCACAAAACGATTCCATATCATCCCTCCCAGGAAATGTGGATCTCGATAAATTGGTTTTTAAGCCGGTATTTGCCCGCCTAGACTCCATCACCATGAATAGCCAGCGCGGCGTTTTTGAATTGCAGCAAATCATCAGTCGTCTCTCGCAACAAAAAACGCTTCTCTCCTCGATTCCATCTTTAACACCGGTGGATGGTTGGGTGACGAGCGGCTTTGGGGCCCGCACAAGTCCTTTCACGGGTGAGCCGGCCATCCACAAAGGGATCGACGTCGCAGCACCCATCGGCACCCCCATCTATGCGCCAGCCGATGGTGTCGTGGTGTTTGCAGGACAACGCAATGGTTTTGGTAATTTTGTCATGATTGCACATGGTTATGGTGTTGTTACGGGCTACGGCCACAACGCTCAAAATTTGGTCAGCCCGGGTCAGGTCATTCATCGAGGCGACCAGATCGCAACGGTTGGACAATCTGGCCGCTCCACGGGACCTCACCTGCACTACGAGGTTGCCGTGAACGGTCAGGCCGTTGACCCGAAAAAATTCATACTAAATATCGACAACTTAGCCATAGCAGCCCATTAAAATTCGTATATAATCATGGTCCCAACTCCTTGCGGCTCTAAGCATCACAAGGTCCACTTCCATGAGGTCATGACCCATGCTCAATCTTTTGAAAAAAATCTTTGGCACCAAAAACGAGCGAGAGATCAAACGTCTTCGCAGCGTGATCCAACAAATTAACGCTCTCGAAAGCACCATGAAGACGCTCAAGGATAGCGATTTCCCATTGAAAACCCAGGAACTTAAAGAGCAGGTGGCCAAGGGAAAAAGTTTGAATGAGATTTTGCCCGTGGCGTTTGCTCTCGTGCGCGAGGCCGCCATGCGCGTTCGTGGTGAGCGTCATTATGATGTGCAGTTGATCGGGGGCATGGTGCTTCACGAGGGAAAAATCTCCGAAATGAAGACAGGCGAAGGGAAAACCCTTACGGCAACAGCCCCCGTTTATTTGAATGCTCTGTCAGGAAAGGGTGTTCACGTGGTGACCGTTAACGACTATCTCGCGCAGCGTGACGCCGAGCAAATGGGGAAGGTCTACGGTTTTTTGGGTCTTAGCACAGGGGTCATCATTCACGGCCTCACCGACTCTGAACGCCGCCAAAGTTACGCCGCCGATATCACGTATGGCACGAATAATGAATTTGGATTTGACTACCTGCGCGACAACATGAAGACAGATCTCTCAAGATTTGTGCAGCGTGGCCATAATTTTGCAATCGTCGATGAAGTCGACTCGATCTTGATCGACGAGGCTCGGACTCCGCTGATCATCAGCGGTCCTGCGGAAAGTGATCTTGAGTTATTCGTTAAAGTTAATACAGCGATTCCTGGCTTACAAAAAGACGTTGACTATATCGTTGACGAGAAAAGCCGTGTCGTTTCGTTGACAGAAGACGGTATGAGTAAGCTCGAAAAACGTCTGCGCGTCGATAACCTCTATGATCCAAAGAATATTGATCACTTGCACCATGTCCAACAGGCACTCAAAGCTCACGTCATATTCAAAAAGGATGTGGACTACGTGGTTCGAGACGGCAAAGTGATTATCGTAGACGAGTTCACCGGTCGCTTGATGGCAGGGCGTCGCTACAGTGACGGCCTTCATGGCGCGCTTGAAGCCAAGGAACACGTTCAAGTTCAAAACGAAACACAGACAATGGCAACTGTGACGTTTCAAAACTACTTTAGGCTTTATAAGAAACTAGCCGGCATGACTGGCACAGCCGACACTGAAGCGGTTGAATTCAAAAAAATTTACGGGCTAGACGTTGTTTGTATTCCCACCAATAAGTCCATGATCCGTAAAGACCACCATGACGAGGTGTACCGTACCGCTCGCGAGAAGTTCAACGTAATCGCCGATGAAATTGAAAAAGCCCAAAAACGCGGGCAGCCGGTTCTCGTGGGCACTGTTTCGGTTGAGAAAAGCGAATTGCTTTCGACGCTCCTTAAAAAGCGAGGTGTTTCCCACGAAATTCTTAACGCCAAGAACCACGCGCGCGAAGCAGAAATTATCAGAGATGCTGGACTTTCAGGGCGTGTGACCATCTCAACAAACATGGCAGGTCGTGGTACTGACATCATACTTGGTCCAGGCTCTCGTGAGGCCGGCGGTCTCTACGTGATCGGCACAGAGCGGCATGAATCTCGACGCATTGATAATCAGCTGCGCGGACGATCTGGCCGCCAAGGCGATGCTGGCGAGTCAAAATTTTTCCTCAGTCTTGAAGACGATTTGATGCGGATTTTTGCCAGTGACCGCCTGAGTGCCATTATGGAACGCCTTGGAATGCAAGAGGGTGAGTCTATCGTTTCACCCATGGTATCCAGGGCCATTGAGCGCGCACAGCGCCGGGTTGAGGAACAAAACTTCTCGAGTCGTAAGCACCTGCTTGAATACGACGACGTGATGAATCAGCAACGTCAAGTTATATACGGCCTGCGTAATGAGGCGCTGCACAATAGTGCTGGCCATCAGTTGGAGTTTATTCCCGAAACAGTCAAAAAACTGGTTGAAGGTATCGTCTCCACCCATGCAGCCCTGGAGAAAGGGGGGGGCTTTGATCTTGTTGCGATCCAGCAACAGACCAAGACGGACCTCTCAGTCGCTATCGCAATGGATGGCATTCGTGGAGACGGCATTGCCGAAAATGAACTGGTAGATCACCTCACCAAGTTAACTTTGGAGTATTACCAGAATAAATTCAGGCACCTTGGCAGCGAGAATGTCGGGCGCCTTGAAAGCTACGTATTCTTGCAAGTTATAGATCGCGCATGGAAGAACAATCTACAAAGTATGGATCATCTGCGTGACAGCGTGAGTCTGCGTAGCTACGGCCAGAGAGATCCTCTTCAAGAATACAAAAAGGAAGCTTACCGGCTTTTTGAAGGCATGATGGTACGCATCTATGATGAGACCGTTCAAGCCTTGATGCACCTTGAACCCCCACAGGTGAACACTCCTCTTCCCGTTGCCGACGAGCCTGACGAGGAAGCTTTCAGTTTTAGACACCCCGACGCACCTGTAGCTCAAGCTCCAAAATCCGATGAACTCCCGAGCAGACGGGTTGCTGAAGATGGCATGATCTATCATGGTTCTCGTGGAAGTGTTGAATCTCAAGAAAAGTCACCAGCACAGACGACCCGCAGGGCCGCAGAAAAAGTTGGTCGAAATGATCCTTGTCCCTGTGGAAGCGGAAAAAAATATAAGAAGTGTCACGGCGCTTTAGAGACCGTTTAATTCCAAGGAATGGCTTTGGTCCGGGTAGCCTCCGGTTCAAATACAATGCAAGCTGCTTTAGCTCAAGACCGAAAGGTTTTTGCTTCTGACTCAATGGTGTTAAAATACTGGTGTTGGTTTTGCAACATGGGGAGACACTTTTGAGCCGTATCCTTGAATTTCAGCCTATGGATGAACAGACCGTGGTCTCGAGGGTTCTTATCGAGCTGCACCAGGCCATCGATGACCATTTTCCCGAGGCCAATCCAAGCGGACGGCAATTCACAAAGACTGTTTTAACCAATCAAAGCGATGCCACACGCGCCGACAACGTTCCATCCAAACCAGGGGTGACTGCAAAGAACGAAAGCCCTCAGAGGCAGAGCAACACAGCCCACAACGACGTGGCGCGTCAACATAATGCGCCGCAATCGTCACAATTATCCATGACGCCCAAGACAGGCCTTAAAAGGCCACCGGAACAGGAGCTTTTACACACAGCCGACATCCGCCGCTTGATCGGTGACTCGCGGATAAGTCAGGTCTTGCGCATTGGGCTTTTAATCTTGCTGCTCACTGGTATCGGCGTTGGGATATGGCTCGTCCTTCTTCGAGGGGACATCTGAGGCCACGTTACTTCCTAATTCAATGGCTCCATAAATCCGGCTAACCAAGAAGCGCGGCGAAACGAGCCGCGTGCTCACGCTCCTGCATCGCTGCATGATGCAACGCCTCAAGTAACGGCTTTGGAGCGATATTCGCCACTTGCAAAGCGGTCTGTTCGTAGGTTTTTGCAGCTTCTTTTTCTGCCCAAACATGAATCTGATAGCAAACTTTTCGCGGCAGCAAAGACAATAACGTACCCAACAACCACCCTGCCAGCACGTTAAAGGGCGTCACCAATAATTTTAGAAGGCGATCATTGAGATACGGCTCAATACCATGACGGTGTTGGCGCTCTTCATTCAGCACATCGCGAAACAAACGTCCACTTGGGCCTGGCCGCCAAAAAACTTGCGCTTCGTAAATGGCAATCGCCTGCTGTTCGGCCGAAAAAGCATTCAAGAGCTGCTTCATAAGACATCCCTCAAGTCCTGATTCCAGGTATATTCCTAGGACTCCGCCATTTGGCCGTCCACGGCAAGGTTTTGAGCAGCAAAAACTGGAGTGAGCGCCTCCTCAGCCAGGCTCATGATACCAATCACCTGCTCCTTTGTAAAAGAGCCACGCTCCGCAGTCCCTTGAATTTCAAGGAAGCGGCCGGTGTGAGTCACGACCACATTCATGTCAAGCTCAGCACTGCTGTCTTCTCGGTAATTGAGATCACACAAAAGCTCGCCTTTGGCAATCCCAATAGACACAGCAGCAACACCATCAGTGATGGGCTGTCTTTTAACTTTTCCAGAACGCATCAATCGGTCACACGCCATCTTTAATGCCACATAGGCCCCGGTGATGGAGGCTGTTCTGGTACCACCATCAGCCTGCAACACGTCGCAATCAACTGTTAGAGTAACATCGGGGCATGCTGTGAGATCAATCACCCCGCGCAGAGCTCGCCCTATCAGCCTTTGAATCTCTTGAGTCCGGCCTCCGATATTTTGGCGCTCTCTCTTTGACCGCGAGTGAGTTGCACCAGGAAGCATTGAATACTCCGCCGTGAGCCACCCCTGTGGCGGGCTTGCCTGGCGAAGAAATGGCGGAACGCCGTCCTCAGCAAAGACAGTACAAAGAACTTTTGTATCGCCAAATTCAACCAGCACACTTGACGTGGCGTTCTTCGTAAAATCGGGGGTGATTCGCAGGGGCCTCATTTGTCTTGAGGTCCGTCCATCAGATCGGATCATAAGTGTTAAAACTCCAGAATATACTAGACATATTGTAACAATCGCTAACCTAACAGAAAAGCCCGGTCCCTGTTTGATCCGTTGGTTGCGGCGAGACTTCCACACCAGTCTGCACTGGATAGGCGCCATTAAAGCAGGCCATACAATACGTTTTTCCTGGCGATTCCTCCAGAGCTTTACGCAGCCCGGGCTCTGAAATGAACCCCAAACTTGTCACTTCCAGAGTTTTTTTGATCTGCTCCACCCGCATCTGCGCGGCCATGAGATCCTGGCGCTTGGGGGTGTCGACTCCGTAGAAGCAGCTGTGTGTGATGGGAGGCGCGCCTACCCTAAAATGAATTTCACTGGCACCTGCATTCCTGATCAGTCGCAGAATGCGTGCGGCTGTGGTTCCCCGCACCAGAGAGTCATCGACGACGACGACTCTTTTTCCTGCCAACACGCTTTTGACTGGATTTAACTTCATCTGCACGCCGCTATCGCGACTTGTCTGATCGGGTTGAATGAACGTTCTGCCAACGTAGTGATTCCGCACAAGACCCATGGCAAGAGGTATTGCGGAAGCTTGGCTAAATCCTTCAGCCATTGCGACACCACTGTCTGGAATGGGGATGACGATATCGGCGTCGGCTGGACATTCTCCTGCCAAGATGGCACCGATGCGCCGCCGCCGCAGGTAAATCGACTCGCCAAAAAGCATGCTGTCAGGTCTTGCAAAATAAATCGGCTCAAACGCACAAAACGCCATGGGACGTCGCTCCTGGGGAAACCACGAGGCCATGGCACCATTTTTTATTTCAACCACCTCGCCTGGTTCTACATCACGCAAGATCTCAGCTCCAATTAAGTCGAATGCGCATGTTTCACTGGCCACAACAAAAGCCTTGCCTCGCATACCCAGAACCAGCGGGCGCAGACCATGAGGATCTCTGACGGCGTACATGGCTTTTGGTGTATAGATCAAAAGAGAATAAGCGCCACGCACCTGGCGCAAAGCCTCACCAATGCGCTCTCGCATGGACGAGGATGATGCTCTTGCAAGCAAATGAACAAACACCTCAGAGTCCGATTGGCTCTGAAAAACAGAGCCCGTTTTCTCAAGATCCTCACGCAATTCGTTAGCATTAGTCAGATTGCCATTATGCGCTACGGCAACGTGACCAAGTCTTGTTTTAAACAGAAAAGGCTGAATATTCTCCGGCCCAGCCCCACCGGCCGTTGAGTAACGAACATGGCCGATACCACCATCTCCTTGAAGACGATCGATCATGGCCTCTGACATACTGCCGGCAATCAGTCCTAAGGCTTTATGCGATGCAATATGTGGACTACAAACCTCGCCAGAAACGTTTGTGTCAAAAGTGACAATCCCAGCTGCCTCTTGGCCCCGATGCTGAAGCGCAAAAAGCGCTAAATATAGGACACGCCCGGCTTCACTGCCGCCATATAATCCAGCAATGCCACATTCTTCTTTAAGTTTTCCTTCGGACATCATTTGGACTAACCCTTGTGATGATCTAAAACATCTGCGACTTAAAATAGGCAGAGCACAACTCTTTGATGTTGATGGTCAAAGGCCCCACACAAATCACACCCGCACCATCAAATAGCACGTCAGCCGCCTCAACGAGATTCATTGCAAATTCATCACAAATATTTTTGGCGACCTGAATTTTGTCTTGTTCTAAAATCGTCAAATAACGAGCCCCACCCTCAGTTAATAAACCCGCACCAAATGTATCGTAACATCTTAATCGAGGAGATAACGTCCACATAGGACCTAGAATTTTGAACAGACCACAGATCAATCCACCATGACTCACAGGCCTCAACACCTTTATACTTCCTGATTGTCTTAGCGCCAGGACCGCCCCAATGGCCGCTCGCTCCTCGTCCCAAAATATTTCAGAAATCCGCCCTATTGAAGCATCAATCCCCTGCACTTTCGCAGCTAAAGATGCCGCAAGATTTGCGACTTCAGAATTGCTTTTTTTGGGGCGCAATTGGTAGATTTTAACGGTCGTATTTGATGATTTGGCGAGACGCGATGGTGTGCACAGTCTGATGTCGTTGATTCGACCAATCATTCCGATCATCGGTGTCGGGTGTATGCTCTGACCGTTTGTGGTGTTATAAAGACTCACGTTTCCGCTTACGACAGGGATTCTTAGTTCGGTACAGGCCTTTGCAATCCCATCCACGGCATCACTAAACTGCCTCATAATCTCAGGATCATCTGGACTGCCAAAATTCAAACAATCTGTGATAGCCAGTGGGGCCGCTCCAGCTGCGGCGATGCTACGGGCACGCGCCACGACTGCGTCTGCGGCGCCTGTGATAGGATCATTCTTGACTCGTCTTTCGTTACATCCCGCATCCAGCGCAACCCCGAGAAATGGCGCACCTTCACCGGCACCTTCTTTGATCCACATGACGGCCGCACCTCCATGTTCTGGTCCAAGCACTGTGCTTGTGCCGACATGGCGATCAAACTGCAAATAAATCGGTTCTTTGTCACTCGTCTCATTTAAGCACTTCAGTAATGTGTCTTTAAAGAGGGCCTCGTCCTTGCCAAGATTCTGAGTCAACTGCGACAGAATCTCACAATTTAGGGTCTGGCGGGTCTCGGGCGTCATTGGTTTTCGGTAACGTGGTGCATCATCCGTTAACGGAGCTACCGGAAGGTCGATGTGCAATATCCGTTCCTTTGTCGCCTGAACGCGGCCTGTTTCTGTGACGACACCGATCACGTCGTTAGCTAATCCCCAATGATCCAACACCGTCTTCAGTTCTTGATGCTTTGAGGGCTCAACCACCATTAACATTCTCTCTTGGCTTTCTGAGAGCATGATCTCATAAGCGGTCATCTCTTTGGCCCGCATTGGAACACGGTCCAAGTCAAGAAAGACACCATTTCCAGCTCGTCCCGCCATTTCAAACGCCGACGACGTCAACCCCGCGGCACCCATGTCCTGAATGCCAACGACCAGGTTTTTCGCAAGAACCTCAAGAGTAGCCTCCAGCAAGAGCTTTTCTGCAAAGGGGTCTCCAACTTGGATCGTGGTTTTCGCCGATGATTCGGCGGCAAATTCATCGGAGGCCATCGTCGCTCCGTGAATACCGTCACGACCGGTCGCACTGCCAACATAGACGACAAGATTCCCGACACCGGTGGCAAAGCCTTTAAATATCTTGTCTTCATGAATCAGCCCAGCCGTCATCGCATTAACCAAACAGTTGCCATTATAACTTTTATCAAATGAGATGCTGCCACCCACGGTGGGCACTCCCACACAATTGCCGTAATCACCGATCCCTTTGACGGCACGTTCTAAGAGATGGGCTGTTTTGTGGTGACGACGCTCGCCAAAACGCAGACAATTCAGGTTTGCAAACGGTCGCGCGCCCATGCAAAACACATCGCGCAAAATCCCGCCAACTCCAGTTGCAGCGCCTTGATAAGGCTCGATATAGCTTGGATGATTGTGGCTCTCCATTTTAAATGCGACGCATAATTTGCCCTTAAGTCGAACCACGCCAGCGTTTTCCCCTGGACCCACCACCACATCAGGGCCTGTGATCGGGAATCGACTCAAATGAACCCTGGAACTTTTGTAGCTACAATGCTCGGACCACATTGCGGAAAACACGCCCAACTCCGCCAATGTGGGCCTTCGCTCCAGACAAGATGTGACTTTCTGATACTCATCAGCACTGATTTTGTGCCTCTTTAAAAGCGCAGCAAAATACCCTTCATGGGACGTATCAACAAGAGGTGCTCGGGGAAGTTTTAACGCCTCAAGCGCATCGGTCAAGGTTGCCATGCATTACCTCCTGTTCTCAGATTCGACCTAAAAAATCCGCCAGAACGGCAATACCGTCTGGTTTTTTACCGGCAAATGAATGCGTGGCCCGCTCTGGATGCGGCATCATGCCAAGTACTTTTTTGGTTTTCGAGTATACGCCCGCAATGTTTGCAACGGACCCGTTCGGGTTGAACTCTGCCGACTGCTGTCCGTCCGCGGAACAGTATTGAAAGGCGATTTGACCCTCCGCCTCAAGGTTTGAAAGATTCTCCTCAGCAATCCAGTAACGGCCCTCGCCATGAGCAATCGGTAGCATCCGCACGCGCCCGGCTTGATCGGAAATGAAAACGTCTTTGCAGATAAACTTTTGTGATACGTTACCCAACAAGGCGCCTGGCAGAAGTCCAGACTCTGTCAATACCTGAAAACCATTACAAATCCCGATCACGGGACCGCCTGCTCGGATAAATTCTCTGACTGCTGACATTACCGGTGCTCGCGCGGCAAGGGCTCCAGATCTTAGATAGTCACCAAAACTAAAACCTCCCGGGATGACTAGAGCATCCACGGGAGGACATGTGTTTTCTTTATGCCATACAAACCGGGTCTCTGCGTCAAAATGCCTCGTAAAAGCGTCAGCGCAATCGACATCACAATTAGAACCTGGAAAGCGTATGATGCCAATTTTTAATGAATGACCGCCCAAAGTTGGCCGCGTCATGATCTGATCCTTCGGATCTCATAGGTTTGTGACACGGGATTTGCAAGGTAGTTTTCTGCGATTTTTTTGATGGCCTCTTCAGCCTGACTCTCTTCTAAGCTGATCGACACGACATAGCGCTTTGAAACTTCAATGCTGGTCTTAGAATCTATGCCTGAAACACCGTGAGCTCTGAGTGTCTCCGTGATGGCCCGGCCTTCTGGATCCAAGACCTCGTCTTTGAGTTTCACTAAAACCTCAAAGTCCATGAAAAATCTCCTCACAAAAAGATTTTTTGATCCGCAATGCCGATGGCATCTTATCGTTCAGAAGACACTTTTTTGTCAATAGCACCAAAGGAAAAAGCCGCAGAAAAACTGCGGCTTAACCATTTATTTACACATCATCATGATAGCGGCAAGTAAGAAGTGCGGGTTCGTTGGGATGCATCCGGTGGACCGTCTGAAGGCTTACTCGCCACCGTGGCCTTCCTTTGGCACCTCTTCACGCACCGCAGCACGCAGGTACTCTCGATTCATACGAGCAATGTGCTCAACCGAAATCTCTTTCGGACACGCTGCTTCGCACTCGTATTGATTCGTACAGTTGCCAAAACCTTCTTTTTTCATTTGATCCACCATAGCGAGAACGCGACGCTCGCGCTCTGGCTTTCCTTGGGGGAGCAGACTCAATTGGCTGACCTTTGCCGAGACGAACAGCATCGGAGATGCGTTCTTGCATGCCGCCACACAGGCGCCGCAACCGATACAGACCGCGGCGTCAAAGGCCTTGTCGGCATCTTGCTTTGGCACTGGTAGGCAGTTGGCGTCTTGCGGCGATGCCGTGTTAACACTGACAAAACCGCCAGCGCGCTGAATGCGGTCAAATGCTTGACGATCAACGACCAGGTCTCGCAGCACCGGGAAAGCCTTAGCACGCCAAGGTTCAATAAAAATATGTTGCCCGTTTGTAAAGCTTCTCATGTGCAACTGACAAGATGTTGTGCCGTACTGGGGGCCATGTGGCTCGCCATTGATGACGAGGGAACAACTACCACAAATGCCTTCACGACAATCGTGATCAAAGGCAATGGGCTCCTTGCCTTGAGTTTGGAGCGTTTCATTCACTGTATCTAGCATCTCGAGAAAGGACGCGTGCTCACTAATCCCTTTTGCCTCGATGGTTTCCATTTGGCCCTGGGATTTTTGATCTTTCTGGCGCCAAACATGCAATGTGATGTCCATTATTTATAGCTCCTTGTCGCCAATTTGACGTTTTCAAAAACAAGTGGTTCCTTGTGAAGCTCTGCCTTCTTGCCCTCGCCCTTGTGCTCCCAGACGCTGGCATAGCAAAACTGTTCGTCATTGCGTTTTGCCTCGCCATCTTCAGTTTGATGCTCAGTCCTAAAGTGGCCTCCGCAACTTTCTTCCCGATTCAGAGCGTCCTGGCACATGAGCTCGCCAAACTCAAGAAAATCAGCGACTCGTCCGGCCTTCTCCAAGCTTTGATTGAGTGACTCGTTGGCACCAAGGACTTTAACGTTCTGCCAGAATTCATCGCGAAGCTTTGGTATTCGGACAAGTGCCTCCTCAAGACCGGCCTTGTCCCTTGCCATACCGCATTTGTCCCACATGATTTTACCAAGCTCTTTGTGAAAGCTATCAACAGTCCTTGATCCGTTGATGCTCAGGATTTTTTTCATGCGTGCGTGGACAGCCGCTTCGGCATCCTTGAAAGCTGGCGCTGATGTGGGGATTTTGTCTAGCTTCTCATTCGCAAAATAATTGGGAAGCGTGTAAGGAATCACGAAGTACCCGTCCGCGAGACCTTGCATCAGAGCTGAAGCGCCGAGTCGATTGGCACCATGGTCGGAGAAATTGGCTTCGCCAAGCACAAACAGGCCAGGGATGTTGCTCATTAAATTATAATCAACCCAAAGACCTCCCATGGTGTAGTGGACGGCAGGGTAAATTCTCATCGGGGTTTTGTAGGGGTTTTCAGCGGTAATTTTTTGGTACATATGAAAGAGATTTCCATACTTCTTCTTGATGCCGTCTTCGCCCACTCGATTGATCGCATCGGCAAAATCAAGATAAACACCGAGACCTCCTGGACCGACGCCGCGCCCCGCGTCACAAGCCTCTTTCGCAGAACGTGATGCAATATCTCTTGGAGCGAGGTTGCCAAAGCTTGGATATTTGCGCTCTAGATAGTAGTCGCGCTCATCTTCAGGAATATCTTTCGGCGAACGATGGTCGCCTTTGTTTTTTGGCACCCAGACCCGGCCATCATTGCGAAGGGACTCCGACATCAGCGTAAGTTTTGATTGATAGTCGCCGCTGACAGGAATACAGGTCGGGTGGATTTGGGTGTAGCAGGGATTGGCGAATCCGGCGCCTTTTTTGTGTGCTCGCCACGTAGCGGTCACATTACAGCCTTTGGCGTTCGTAGAAAGGTAAAACACGTTGCCATAACCACCCGTTGCCAAAATCACTGCATGAGCTGAGTGCGACGAAATTTCGCCCGTCACAAGATCTCTAACGATGATGCCTCGCGCTTTTCCGTCGACGATCACCAATTCAAGCATCTCTTTGCGGGAATACATTTTGACGCTGCCTCGGTTGATTTCACGATTGAGAGCCGAATACGCGCCAAGCAGCAACTGCTGGCCCGTCTGCCCCCTTGCATAAAATGTTCGGCTAACCTGCGCACCACCAAAGGAACGATTATCGAGTAAACCACCGTAATCCCGGGCAAAAGGGACGCCCTGAGCCACACATTGGTCGATGATATTGCGACTCACCTCGGCCAGGCGATGGACGTTTGCCTCTCTTGCTCGAAAATCACCGCCTTTGATGGTGTCATAAAAAAGTCGGTACACGGAGTCGCCGTCACCTTGGTAATTTTTTGCCGCATTGATGCCGCCTTGGGCCGCAATCGAGTGGGCCCTTCGCGGACTATCTTGAAAGCAAAAACAGCTCACGTTGTAGCCAAGACCCCCGAGAGTTGCGGCGGCCGATGATCCCGCAAGTCCACTTCCCACAACAATCACATCGAATTTACGACGATTGGCGGGATTAATCAGTTTCATGTCAAATTTGTGTTTTTCCCATTTGCTGCCGAGAGGGCCCGATGGAATTTTGGAATCGAGATTCATGCTACGCCTCCAAGAGGTTTCTTTGCGTTACGAACAGCAATCGATTACTTGACCATGCCCGCCAACACTGCGACGGGAATGCTGGAGAATCCCAGAAAAACAATGATGGCAACGATTGGGCCAAGCTTATCTGTCAGCGGATTGATATTTCCATGATAGACACCAAGGCTTTGAAAGGCGCTGGACACGCCGTGCCGAAGGTGCGTGGCAAGGGCGGCCATTGCGATCACGTAAAATGCACTAACAACTGGATTTGAAAACCCGGTCACCACCATCTGATAAACATCGCCCTCTGGCAGCGCGCTGATTTCCGGACTCACGATTTTGAACGTGTAATGTGCAAGATGGTAGAGCACGAATGCGAGCATCAAAACGCCCGTATGAATCATGTAGCGGGAGGCGAGTGTCGCCTGCATGGTTGCTTCTTGCACGTACCCGATTGGTCTAGCAGCTTTATTTTGAATACTCAGTGAGATCGCCAATTTGAGATGCAGCAAAAATACTGCGATCAATCCGAATCTCGCCACCCACAATAGTGCGCCAAGGGACTGGATACCTTGGGCGTAGGCATTAAATTTCTCCGGACCAGCGTAGATCAACAGGTTTCCGGACAGATGTGCTAGAACAAAACCTGTTAGCATCAGACCAGTCACCGCCATCAGTATCTTGGCACCGACTGGTGAGTGAAAAAGGCGGTCATAAATTTTCATGACAACTCCCGATCAAAAAAATTTCAGGCAATTATTCTAACATATTAGATGCCAACGGCCACGAGCTTCATGGGGGCTGGATCAAACAATTGACGCGCCACTTTTTTAAGCTGGGAGACGGGAACATTCCGAATTCTATCGGGATATTTTAGAAAATCATCCCACCCTTGCCCATAAAGCGCCATTAGGGCCATGGTCATGGCCTGAGAACTGGTGCGTTGCAGACCAATTTCGTGGCTTCCGAGAATATAAGATTTTGCCCGAGCCATCTCTTCATCGGTTGGACCATCACTCGCCATTCTGGCCAATTCAGCGCGAAGACC
This sequence comes from Oligoflexales bacterium, assembly GCA_044375465.1. Classification (GTDB taxonomy): domain Bacteria; phylum Bdellovibrionota_B; class Oligoflexia; order Oligoflexales; family RGVZ01; genus CAMDKS01. Next base: position 41,946 of record JBILMN010000007.1, read on the forward strand.
CACGGTCGCTTGGTCAACCTTATCGACGGCCGTAGCAATATAAGCACCAACCATTCCACCAAAGACACCTTGGGCATGCAGCGGCGACACTGAATAGGCTAGACTTTGCTGGTCACGCAGCACCGTGAACAATCGTCCACCGTGGCCACCCAAAATATTGACAAGAATATCCACTGAAGCCCGCGAATCGTCGTCCCAACTTGGTCCAATGCCACCCATAGCGATATGAGCCTGCTCCTGCCGACGTCGAGGTTTGAGTGGTACGCCAAGAGCAGACAAAGGCTCCCCAAGCTTTGAAGCAAGAGGATCCCGAGATTTTTTCGGTCTAAACGAAGAAAACGCTCCCGCCATGAGCGCCTCGAAATGCTTGGGGTCAGCGCCACCTGCGGCGGCAAAAACCCACGGCCCTTGATCGCGCCACTGCTGGTAGTGCGCCTGTAACGAAGCCGCGGTAAAATTCTTCACCGATGCTTCCGTTCCTGTAACCGGCAAGGCATAGGGGTGCGCACCAAAAACCTCTTGATGCAAACGACGCATGCAAATCCACGAGGGGCTATCTTGTTGAAGCTTTAATGTTTCCAGTGTTTCGCGGCGGTATGACTCCCACTGCTCTTCAGGAAAAACTGGCTCAAGCATCGCTTGCGAAAGGTGTTCGATCATCTCATCAAGCTGAGTGGTGATGCAGTGCATCTCAAAACCAAGGCTGTCTTTGCCGCTAAATCCTCCGAGAATGGTTCCCATGTCCTCAAGACGGCCGGAAAACTCCTCGTAGGGCTTCGCTCTTGTGGCTAATCCCAGCAGTGTCGCCACAGCATGAAATGTACCAACATTGGATACGGTTTCGCCCCGAAGCCCTCCCTCCGTGGCTGCAGCAAGACTAAACATTTTGGCATCAGGGATGTGGCGATAGGTGACGGGACTGCCTCCCGGAAGTATAAATTGATGAGTGGTCACGAGTTGTTTTTCTTGACTGCGTCTATGGGCTGGTGCTGCTACGGATCGCTGCGCTTCGGCAAGGCCATCAAGATAGGCGGCTTTTAAGGAGTGAGGATTCGGTGCATGGGCTTTATCGCACAAAATTAAAATCGTCGCCTGGTCAAGACTCCAGTGCCGATGAAGGGCCGCATTCATATCGACCGCAGATAATATCGCAAGCCGATGATCATAAAAGTCCTCGAATTTTTCGCGCATGGACGTCCCAAGGCCAGAGACAATCGCCCTGGCAACACCGTCCACGGTCTCTTCCCGGTGAATTCTGCCGATAACTGACGCGGCTCTCGCTCTCTCAATTTCTTGCTCCGTTGCTGCCTGAGACTCCATCAAAAGGCCAAGCTCTCGACCGATAGAGTGACAGGCTTGCGAGAGATGCTCCGGCGACGCTGCGGCGCTAATCTCAAATAGACCCTCGAATACTGGCGTATAGGCTGACGCCCCAATGGCATTGACCACAGCTTCTTTTTCTTTCAATCGACGCTGTAATCTTGACACCTCACTACCACCAAGAACGTAAGCCGCGGTATCAATTTCCGCACCGTCTGGTGAATCTAACGACGGTGCGCCAATAGCGATATCAAGCCTCGTTTGCTCAAAGTCTCCGGTGATGATCTCGACCTGAACACCCTTTGTGGAGCGCTTTCTTCTGATACCACGGTGACGGCCAGGGCCCCAAGGTTCCCCATCATTGGTCATATGCTCCGTTTGCCCAAAGGTGTTTGCTGCAAGCGCTTTGGCTTGGTGAGCATCGATATTTCCCACTACGACTAAAGACATATTCTGCGGTACGTACCATCGCCTCCAAAAGCCGACTAAAATGTCGCGGTGAAATTTCGCCACCTCTTCTGCAAAGCCGATGATTGGCCGCCCAGCCTCGGAACCTTCGTACATTAAAGAAAATAATTTTTTACCAATCTGCGCTCCGGGATCGTCATTACTTCGACGAATTTCCTCCAAAATCACCTCGCGCTCTCGCTCAAATTCCTGCTGGTCAAACGAACTATGAAAGATCGCGTCTGCTAAAATATCAAAACCGAGGGCCGCTTCACTGGCCGGGAGTGTCAAATAATAAACCGTCTTGTCAAACGTTGTGTAGGCGTTGATATCGCCACCGGCACCCTCGACAAGTGCCGCAATCTGACCGACCTGCCGACGATCGGTCCCTTTAAACAGCATGTGCTCAAGAAAATGAGCCACCCCGCGCTCAAAAGGGCGCTCGTCCAATGAGCCAGCCCAAACGACACATTGAATGGAGACCACGTTGGCTCCGCCTCGTTGACGATGAACAAATTCCATCCCGTTGCCGAGGCTGCTTCTTAGCATCCATGCTCCCCTTATGATTTTTACATGGCCACTTCAAGCCCAAGAGCGAGCGCGTGATGCACCGTCTCAAGCGCAATGTTGGGCCGCATCAGTTGATAACTAAAACTAAATTTTTGATTGACCAACGACAGGCCGCCAGCGACCTGCTGCCGGGAATCCACGCCGTCTTTGACCTGACCGACAGACGCGACACACCGCAAAAGATCGTATAATTTAACGGAAGCACTCAGATTAAAGAGATCTTCACTGGTCACACTCAGGTCATCCTTTGAATTCGTATCGAGACTCAAAGATGATGCTTTGCCCTCATAAATAGCAACGCCTTGTCGTCGCCTGAAATCTCCGTGAAAAGAGGCTAAATCACCAAAAAAATAGCTGACTCCCGCGCGATAAAATGTTGGCGCCGCGTATTGGACTTTTCTGTTGGCGAGATTCTCGGCCGACATGCCTATGCGAAGAGCCGGTGAAAGGTGCGCCGCAAGACCAGCACCAATGGTAAAGCCTTTTATTTTCTGCACCGTGTCTTCACTGAAAGTTTCCGCTGGGGGCCTTGCCTCAACGTAACTGCCACCAAAACCGGCGTAGATTTGGCCTATCGGTAATGCAAACGCAAGACTTGCGCGCCGGATGACCGGGGTGTCTTGCGACAAATCAAGCTGCGATTGCTGCTCGCGATCAGACGACTCGCTCGTGGCTTCGATGCCCTGATAGTGATCGAGCGCGCCCGTGTAAGAAAATCCGGCCGCCACCGCGCTGGTCTTTCCGTCCACAACACCCAGTTGATAGAAATCCCTGCCAGCAACGGGCCAATGATAGGCGCCACTCACTGTGTATTCTTTTTCCAGGGACAAGAGCGCTGGGTTAGCGCGAATAGCCGAGGCGCCACCCATGCCACTGGCCACGGATCCACCAAATGCCAAAGAGTGTCCGCCCGTGGACTGGTACTCTTCAGGGACCGCTGCCATTACGACCACAGAACTCAAAGCCCACAAGGCCACCATGAGCCGGGGCGTCCATTTGCTAGGCAACGGTATGGTCAAAAATAATGAACAAGCCGCCATGTGCTGCCTCCCATAAGGACATACGAAGTACCCGTCTGCCAGAACTTCCATTCAAACAGACCCGTGGTTATTGTATCAAGTTCCAGCCGAAGCTTCACCTCAGTGGCTGGGCTTAGCAGAGGGGCCCCCCTAAACCACGCGATGCTTAGTCGGCCTTCGTCTGTGCGGCTGCTTTTGGGCTTTGGCCCTCAATAGAGTTCTTGAGAACTTTGATCACCGTATTCCCAGCGATTTCAACACTGACAAATCCTTCGGCCACTGACTTAACGCGACCGATAATTCCGCCGGCCGCAACGACCTCGTCACCTGACTTCAGCCCGGCCAGGAATGTCTGGTGTTCCTTTGCGCGTTTTTGTTGGGGCCGAATCATAAAAAAATACATAATTGCCAAAAATCCCGCCGGCATAATCAGCATTTCCAAAGTGGAGGGACCAGGTTGCGCGGCTCCTTCGGCCAAAGATGTGGAGGCATAAAACCATGAGATGAGCGCGCCAAATACAAAATTCATTGGATGTGGTTCCTTATTGCAAACGGGGCAGAATGCCGATTCATTGGTTCAAGGCCTGCAGACGACGCCATGCGCGGCCCACAAACACTCATTCACGGATCCCCACACAATTACTGCTCAACAGATGCAAGATCAACTGCAATGTGGCATAAAGATGCGTCCACAAGAAAATATCGTCGATGGACATGTTGTCTTGCCTTTTTTTAGAGCTTTTTTAGGGGCCATGGCCTGTGATTGACCTATCCACCTTAAATCCACAGCAGCGCCTTGCTGTCGAAACCTTGACTGGTCCGGTTTTGGTATTGGCGGGCGCAGGCACCGGCAAAACCAAGGCCATCACCATGCGCATGGCTTATATGATCTCCATGGGTGTTGCGCCTGAAGCCATTGCTGCCATGACGTTTACCAACAAGGCAGCCCGTGAAATGTCCGAACGTTTAGAAGGGCTGGTCGGAAGCAAGATTGCCAGTAAGGTGCGCCTTGGCACGTTTCACAGCTTTTGTTTGCACATTCTCAGAGACTACGGCGACCGCCTTGGGCTTCCTAAAAAGTTTTCATTGGCTGGAACCGGCGACCAGCTTGATCTATTAAGGCGGGCCCTTCAGGAAATTGGTTCGGGGCTTCAAGTCAATGTCGAGGCACTCCATAGTGAAATCTCGAAAGCCAAAAACGCTCTACTAAAGCCTGAAGACTTTGCCAAGCGAGCCGTCCATGTGGCCATTGGTATTGAGGCTGAACTCCTAGTCAAGGCCTACGAGTTCTATGAACGCCAACTTCGCCTCAACCGTATGATTGACTTTGACGACTGTATTTTTAAGGCCGTCTGCATTCTCGAGGAGTTTCCGGAAGTCCGCTCCCAGCTGCACAACCGGTACCGCTATTTTATGGTAGACGAATTTCAGGATACCAATGCCGCACAAATGCGCGTTTTGGAGCTTCTTGGAACATATTCCAATAACGTCTGTGTCGTCGGTGATGACGATCAGTCTATTTACAGCTGGCGGGGCGCGCTCTTTGAGACTTTAGAGCGCTTTGAAGCGATGTTTCCTGGCACAAAGCTCATCAAGCTTGAGCAAAATTACCGGTGCACAAGCGTCATCTTGGATGCGGCAAATACTGTGATAAAACATAATACGCAGCGAAAGGACAAGACTCTATGGAGCGCCAACGAAGGCTCCTGGCCCATTGAGGTTCACTCACTACCGAGCGACGAGGAAGAGGCCCGATTTATTGCCGACAAATGCCTCACGCTGCAAGGAGAGGGCTTCAAACCAGCCGACATGGCGGTGCTTTATCGATCGAACAATCAAGCCAAGAGTATTGAGCTTGCTCTACGTGAACTGAGCATTCCCTATGAAACATTTGGAGGCAGTAGTTTTTTTGAGCGTAAGGAGGTGAAAGATTTTCTCTCCTATGTACGCCTCATTGTAAGACCAGATGACCGAGTCGCTTTTTACCGCGTCATCAACACACCGAATCGCGGCATTGGCATCAAGTCCCTTGAGCGTATCGAGGACGCTTCAAAAAAAGAGGGATTATCACCTTGGGCTATTGCCAAATCTCGAGCCGATGACCTCGGACTTACCGCCAAACCCCTGGAAAGTCTTCGCTCTTTTGTCACCACCCTTGAAGGCTTTAGGGCTTGGGACGTTAAAACCGCAGAAGACTTGGCTGCACTTGGACATGAGATCATCAAACGTTTTCATCTGACAGCAGACATCAAAGACCACATTAAGGATGCGGCCAGTCAGGAACGCAAAATAGAAGCCCTTAAAAGCCTGCCAAGGTGGCTTGCTAGCTGCGCTAGGGACGTATTGAAAGAGAAAACACATTTGGATCTAGATGACCTCTTGGATCGTCTGACACTTGGTGACCGGGATTTTAGCGACCGCGACGAGGATGGCCGTCCAAACCGGGTGTCGCTCATGACCATTCATGCTTCAAAAGGTCTCGAGTTTCCTGCCGTCATTGTCTGCGGCCTTGAGGAGGATCTATTTCCTCATAAAAACTCAAGCGGCAGCGCCCATGGGCTTTCCGAGGAGCGTCGCCTGTTCTACGTTGCCTTGACCAGAGCCAAAAAAAGACTTGCTCTCACGTGGGCGGCCGAGCGCGGCGTTGGCTCGATGAAGTCATCGCGGCTACCAAGCCGTTTTTTGGCGGAAATGCCGGTGCACGCAGTGCAAAAACGTGATGGCACCGTAAGCATTGCTCAGCGCGTCGAAGAGCGCAAAGAAAAATCCGTGTCCGTCCTTCAGAACTTAAAGGCGAACCTGCGGCAACACCCGCCACGCTCATGATGGACCATGGTTCTCTTTTGAAAGCCCATCAAGCCTCGATGACTGGCATGGATTCATCGTCCATAAGCTCCACAAGGGTTCCCTTCTTTCGTACGAACTCTTTAAGATTTTTCATGATCCGGCTTTCCAACTGCCGCGCCCGCTCGCGGGTAATGCCGTAGCGGTCACCAATTTCCTGAAGCGTCAATGGTTTTTCTGCCATCAGCCGGTCATTAAAAACGTCCAAATCCCGGCCTTTGAGGGTTTTTTTGAATTCAATCAAGTGCTCTTCGAAAATCTCGAGGAGCTCGGTTTCCGCAACCTGTTCGTCGGCCGCAGGTGCCGCGCTCTCAACGTCAATGGTCTCACCAAATGTACGATCACTGCCATCAGCCAAAGGCGCATCAAAACTCACGTCACGCGCCCCAAGACGCTGCTGCATGGCAATCACGTCACGCTCACGAACCCCCAAATTCGCTGCCAGAAGCTTCGGATCGGCGGTGTCGTAGTCCTTGAGAAGCTTCTCCGTTTCACGTTTCAAATTATAAAAGAGCTTGCGCTGGGCGGCCGTCGTGCCAATGCGCACAGGGCCTCGATTATCCATCAGATATTTCAAGATGTAGGCCCTGATCCACCAGGCGGCATAGGACGACAATTTAACGCCTTTATAAGGATTAAACCGTTTCACCGCCTGCATCAGCCCATAGTTACCTTCCTGGATCAAATCCAGAGGGCCAACAAAATTTTGCCGAAAATCATTGGCGATTTTAACGACAAGTCGTAGGTTTGACGTGATCAGTCTTTGTGCCGCTTCTTTGCTTTGATGATCAAAGTGGGCAATCGCAAGTTCGTACTCCTCTTCAGGGGTCAGCAGTGGATAGCGACTGATCTCACGCAGATATGCCTGGAGCGGAGACGGCGGTGCTGGCAAGCGCTCTGATTTCAGGGCTGGCAATGGTCGCTGCTTATGGTCGTCTTTATGCTGGGTCACTGGGCTCGGTCCATTATGGGTCAGGTGACTTGCGGGTCAAATGATTCCCCTTTGTTTATTGCCGGCACACACCCTATATTAGCAAGGTCCGTCGATCAATCAATTCGATGAGCCCCCGGGGTCTTGTCGACAGGGAGCTTCCTTAGGCATGGCCGGTATCGGAATCATCACAAACCCTCATTCAAAGGCAAATAAGAAAATGCCCGCCAGAGGCCGGCTTCTTGGCTATATCGTTGGACAATTCGGCAACCTGGAAATCACGAACTCTGTCGAAGACCTTGGTCGAGTGGCCGCCTTGTTTTTGGAACAAAAGATCGAGATCCTTGCCATCAATGGGGGTGATGGCACCATCTCCAGAACTTTGACCGCATTTATTCGAGCTTACGGATCTGAGCCTCTGCCTAAAATCCTGGTGCTGCGTGGCGGCACTATGAACATGCTTGCCGATAACCTAGGAATCCGCGGCTCCCCAGAGGAGATCTTGGTTCGGATGCTCGAATGCGAAAGTGGGCTGAGACCGCGGCAGACCATGGCCCTTGCCACCCTACTGGTCGGTGGGCAGTACGGCTTTTTGTTCGGCAATGGTTTTGTAGCCCGATATCTTGCGGCGTTTTATAAACGCAAGACCGGACCCATCGGTGCCCTCTGGCTTATCGTCAAGATCTATATGTATTGGCTATTTCATATGACTCGCTACAAAGACTTCGTCAGAGATGAGGTCTTTCGTCTGCTGTTCGATGGGATCGAGACACCTGAACCCTTTGCCAGTGTCGCCATGATGGTTAGTACGGTTGAACGGATTCCTCTCGGGTTGAGGCTTTTTCCTTGGGCCCTTCGCAAGGCGGCTCAGTTTCAATTTTTTGCTTTAAAAATTCCTGCCAAGCACCTGCCTTGGCGCCTTCCCCTGGCATTTTTAAGAAATTCCCCTGGGCATTGTTTGGGTAAATGGTCCAAACTGGCAAGTAGTGTCGTCATCTCCTCTGCAAATGGACTACAACCCTATACCCTCGATGGTGAGTTGTTTGAGGCTCCTGCTGGACGACTTGCGATTGAGGTCGGTCCAATCGTACAATTTGTTATTGTCTAAATGTTATTGTCTAAATGTTATTGTCTAAATGTTATTGTCTAAAACGATCGTTTGATTTTT
>JBILMN010000060.1:0-16104 GCA_044375465.1 Oligoflexales bacterium
TAGGCCTTTTGCGGCCCAGAGGACTCATCCTGGTAGACAATGTTTTGTCCCGGGGCGCCATCCTTGACGAATCCAGTGCTGCCGATGGGCATATCGCTGCCGTCCGCGCGTTCAACGCAACGGTCGTTAGCGACCCAAGAGTTCACTCGATGATCCTTGGCATCGCTGATGGCATGGTGCTTGCTGTCAAGCTTTAAAGATCTCAACGGATGCCGAGTCCTGGGATCCAGAAAACTCTTGATTCAGATCAATCAGGGCAAATTCCATGTAGCACTTCTTGCCGTTAAGATCTGCGGTCGCCATGGCCCTGGGCTGAGTTGATGGCAGCGGGTTAGCGGCGTAACGACCGTGCACCACCAAAGGCGCAAGCATTTCAGTATGAAGTCCCAATTCGTCTTTAAGACGCATTACGACCTTCTGACCAATCTGCTCCGCAATCTCACCGGCCGATGCCTCAAAGATATCAAGTTGCATGCCTGCAATCTCGCCGCCCATCATCACTCGAGCGAATTCTGCTGTAAAACCTGACTCATAAGAAACCGACATCACACCGCTCAAGCGTCGGCCGAGCAGCGTGACCATACCGCAGTATTCAATATTGGTGAGGGGGCGATCGTTAATCACGACCGGACTCAGGGTGATGCGATCTGAGAGATGATTCTTGACCGCACTGGCAAAGGCGTCGCTAAACATCTGCTTGAGCACCGGATTGTACCGTTTTCCGGTATTTTTTGTCCGGTTTTTTGCCGCCTTTTCGATAATCCTAAGCAAAATATCCATCTCGGGCGGTTTACTCATAACATCAATAATGCCAAGCCGCTCAAGCCGCAATGCCATCTCTTCAGTCAAAGCCCCCGAAAGAACCACCACAGGAGTGTTGGCGTTATGAGCACTTTTTTTGATTTGAGCGATCATCTCAATGCCATCCATGATCGGCATCCGGTAGTCTGATACGATGGCAGCATAGGGCTCCTGTTTAGCTAATTTAATGGCTTCAACCGGGGAGCTGACACCAACGGTCTGATAACCAGCGCTATCAATCACCGATGCCAGGAGCTCGACGATCTCAAGCTCATCGTCGACCAGAAGAATCTTTGGATGTTCATTCATAGCAGCACTGGTCCATTTACAAATTTACCGATGGGAACCACTTTGCTCCTAAGTGTAACACGCCCCTCCAAAGTCGCAAAACAACCTCCCCCGCAGCGAAGGGGGACTTCGTCATCCGGCGCTGCGTTCTAGTCTATTGACAGCTAGGGACAATCTGCATGAAAATACTGAGATTCCAAAAAACATCCAACGTTCAGAACCAATCACAAACTCCCGGGACCTAAAGCTTGGCCATCAAGATCAGAGGATTTGACCAAATCACCGCAGGCATCAGCGGCGTCGCGTTATCTGGCGCATTGTTTACAAGTATTTGGTATATCGGCAAATGCAGCGCCTCGAGAGAGCAAGAGGCGGAGTCCCTGCGCTTTGAGCAAACAGAAAAAAAGCTCAAGCATCTTGAAGATGCCTCCACAAAAAAAATGACGCGGGAAGCTGAAGACCTCCCCACCAACAAGGCCACAGAAAATCTCAGTGTTGGGGCATCTGTTGAAACGCTCGAACAATGGGGCTACTCAGGAAATCTTGCACCATGGTATTGGGCCCAATTGAATGACCGTTGGAAAGCCTGCGGTGCAAAGACGGACCAGTCGCCGATTGACATCAGTGGCGCCCGGGAGGATGAGGCGCTTAAGGCTCTTAAATTCAATTATTTCCACGGTGTCACAAAGTTAACGTTCCACCATCAAACGATCCAGGGAGACGTAGAACGCGGCAGCTGGCTCGACTGGAACGGCGATCGCTTTGATCTCACCAAGATTTATTTTCGAACCCCGTCCGAACACCGTGTGAATTCTTTGCCATGGGAGATGGAAGCTCAATTGGAGCATCAGGCGGTGACAGGAGCGAAGATCATGGTCTCCGTCCTGATGACACCAGGAAAATCCAACGAAATCATGACCAGGCTATCTGAAAACCTTCCTCGAGTGAAAGATGAAGTCAAAGACGTTGAGCGACTGAACTGGATCGATCTGATACCAAACAAACGAACTTATTGGACCTATATGGGCAGTGCCACAACGCCGCCCTGCGAGACCGGCGTACGGTGGATTATCCTCAACTCCCCTCTCACCACAAGCAAGTCCACCATCGACCGCTTTGTCATGAAGCAAAAAGCCAACACCAGACCGGTTTATCTTCTTGGCAAACGCCCGCTCACACGGAGCAATCGCTGAATTTTTTTGACATGATCTGGGCTATGGAGTCATCTGCCGGTGGGTATCATCTTTCTTCTCAGTGCTGCTGCGCTCTGGGGTCTTATCGGGCCCGTCAGCAAGATCATGTTCACCCACGGTATCCACCCTCTTGAGACGGCATTTTGGCGCGGCACTCTGGCAGGAACGGCATATTTGATTCATTGGGTCGTGGCACGCTATCCCCTACCCAAACAAGGTATGGATTGGTTGAAAATCATTTTGTTTGGGATTTTAGGCGTGGCGCTTCTAGAGGGTAGTTTTGTTTATGCTGTCCAGGCGGGAGGCGCCGCACTTGCCTCTGTTCTTCTTTATAGCGCACCCATCTGGGTCAATCTTGGCGGATGGCTTCTTCTGGGTGAGACGATCCCCAAAAAACGCTTCTACACTCTTGCGATGACATTGATTGGCGTGACAGGTTTATGTCTCTGGGGATCGCCCGCGACATTCAGCATTCAAGCTCTTATTTGGGGGCTCTTGTCGGGACTCAGTTATGCCGGATTTTATATCGCGGGAAAGACATTCTTCCGCCGTTATCATCCGGTCGTTGTATTTATGATTGCCTTTCCCGTTGGATCTTTGACGCTCGCTCCATTTATGATGTCCGTCTTGTCACTAACTCCGTGGCAGGTGGTCACCGGCATCCTGCATTTTCACCACGAAGCACTCGCGGCCTGCGTATTGATGGGGATTTTTTCCACCTACATTCCCTACCTGCTGTATGGTGCCGGACTACAGAGGATCCAAACAGGCAAAGCGGCGATGATCACCATGGTTGAACCCATCGTTTCGGTGCTTGTCGCAGCCTGGATGTGGGGAGAAACCTTCTCCGCGGCCGGCTATTTTTTTGCGGCTCTGGTCATCACGGGAGTCGCCCTGTCCTGACACGGTACCACCCGGTTAAACTGCGTCTCTCAGCAGTCGTCGGCAGCACTTCATGAGCAAAACGACGCGCATCAAAGAGCACCACAGATCCAGGTGTCGGCGGATAATCCTTCACACTGTCAGGACTATGATAAACACGGAGCTCTCCGCCAAATTCTGGCCGCCAATCCTCACCAAGATAAATAATCAGCGTGATCGACCGAGCGTCATCATCGCGAAACGTGTCCACATGTTTTTTATAAAATCCTCCTGGCGGATAGATCGCCAGATGCCCCTCAAAATCCACCAAACCGGCAAATAACTCTCGATTTAACGTTTCCCTCAAAGTCTCAATCAATGACCATGCAGCCACAAGCGCCTGATGCCTGTCATCTTGTTGCAGCCAATGAATGCGGTCGCCGCGGATCGCTGCCGACTCCTGACGTCGCTCAGACCGACCAATCCCCGCCATTTGAAACGCTCCAGATTCATCGGCTGTGCGCATCCATACGGTGATCAAATCCATAAGATCCCGATTCAAGACGCCTGGGCCCCAGTAGAATCCACGCTCGGCTAGAGCAACCGTAGCATCCATCATCCAATGTGCGACCATAAGAGCTCCAAATTCAAACAGCCTGCGGAGCAAATCTCAGCTGGTAGCTTTCTTGCTCAAACACAGCCTTCGCCTGAGCCACTGCACTGGTCAAGCCACTGAGTGAAGGGCTATGAAGCTTCGTCATAATATGCTCACGGTGGTGGTCCACCGTAAACCGACTGATGCCCAGTTGCTCCGCAATGGCCCGACTGCTGAGACCGGCAAGAAGAAATTCCAAAATCTCGGTCTCTCGCGGAGTCAAACTTTGGATCCCACACCAGATCTGACGAACATGTTGGTAGCGAGCATCCAGACTCTGCGCCCACGCTAGCGATCGATCATAACAGGCCCAAAAAGCCTCTTTTGTAAAAGGCTTTTGTAAGAGATCAAAAGCTCCCTGCTTCATCATACGCACCGCCATGGGGACATCAGCATGCGCAGAAATGAAGACAACCGGCACAACAGGCACCCAACCTTTGATACGCTCCAGGACATCTAGTCCATGCAGCTCAGGCATTTGGAGATCCAAGATCACGCAAGCAGCTCTGGCACCCTGAAACTCTTCCAGAAACCTCTTGGGGTCCGTATAGGTTTTCACCAATCGTCCACGTGACTCCACATAACTGGACAAGAGTTCGATCATGTCAGGCTCATCATCGAGAACATAGGTGATATTTGCTTCCATAGACGCTCCTAGAGATCCCAAAAATGATTGCACAAGTTTAGCACGGACAGGCTCCCGATCGCTCATTTAAAATGCCATATGAATGAGAGCATCACCATGGCCGACCACCGGGTTTTTGGTGATGCCAATCACAACTCCTTTTTTCGGAGAACGCACCACCGTCATACCCTCACCGAACGCGTCAGCGATAAAACCAAGGAATCCGTCGCGCTCGATGTCCTGACCGGGCTCAACGCGAGAACGAAAAAGCCCGCCTTTCGTGGCACGGATCCACTTACTTTGATGAAACTCCCGCGGCGGTTGAGACCGCGCTCGTTTAATCTTGCGTACATGCACATCGCGGGGGGATATCATGTTAAGCCCGTGCATCACACCAAGAACCCCCATGATCCCAGTATCGATGGCTTCCTTATTGAAGGCACCCGCATCGCCGGCCTCATAGACCATACTCGGAATGCCCAGACTGGTTGCCGCCATTCTGAGCGACCCATCACGCTCTGCCGCATGGATGATCAAGGGCGCCCCGAACGTGCGCGCGTAGTTTGCAACTTCCGCATTGTTGAGGCTTGCCCGTATTTGTGGGGTGTTACTGCGATGAGCACTCGCCGCATGAATATCGATAAGATGAGTGCAGTGGCGAATCACCTGATCAATAACCGTATGAGCGATGCGCGATGCTTGACTCCCGGTCCGAGATCCAGGAAATGAACGATTGAGATCACGGCGATCGGGAAGATAGCGACTTTGAGTCATAAAAGCCGGAACATTCACAATGGGTATCGCCACCAATGTGCCCGCAAGAGCCGATGGCGAAAGCAGAGGAATCAACTGACGAATGATCTCGATACCGTTCAGTTCATCCCCGTGGACCGCACTGGTCACCGCCAGCACGGGGCCAGGATCCTCCCCGGCAATCACTTCTACCGGCATCGTGAGAGCGCCTTGAGTCGCCAACATGGTGATGGGAATTTCAACGCGGACCTGATGACCACGCTCGACTTCCACTCCACCGATCCGGAGGATCTCGTCGTCTGGCTTTGTCCTTCGTTCGTTCATGGATTGATTGCAACCTATGTCACTCAGTTTTAAACTTACCCACTCTGACCAACCCCATGGGACAAGTGCCGAATCTGTCTCAGCCATAGAAACTACGTGCACTATCCATGGCATTTTCAAGATATTCGATGATCAGTCCTGCCACATTGATACCCGTCGCCCCTTCAATACCCTGAAGACCTGGTGAAGAGTTAATCTCCAGAACTTTTGGACCAGAGTGACTGCGCAGCATATCGACCCCCGCCACATTGAGTCCCACCGCACGGCACGCGCGCAGCGCTGTCTCTGTCTCCTCCGAACTCAGCTCCACACTCTCGGATTTTCCGCCGCGGTGAATATTGGCCCTGAATTCGCCCTGGGCGGCTTTACGGCGCATGGCAGCAATCACCTTGCCACCCACCACAAAGGCGCGAATGTCCTCACCCTGAGATTCCTTAATAAATTCCTGAACAAGAATATGCGCCGACAAACCACGAAAGGCTTCAATCATGGATTTGGCTGATGTGTGGGTCTCAGCGAGCACCACACCAATCCCCTGAGTACCCTCGATCAACTTAATCACCAAGGGGGCGCCCTGCACCATGTTGATCAGACCATCCGTATCCTGGGTCGAATGAGCGAACCCGGTGATTGGCAAACCAACTTTTTCCTTCGCCAAAATTTGCATGCATCGCAGTTTGTCTCGCGATCTTGAAATCGCCTGGGAACCATTGGCGCTGACAACATTCATCAGCTCAAACTGTCTGACGATAGCGGTGCCATAAAACGTATTCGATGCACCGACCCGTGGGATGATCGCATCAAACTGTTCAAGCCGTTTTCCAGCGTACATCACACAAGGGCTTTCGCTTGACACGTTGATGTAGCAGCGCATGTAGTCGATCACTTTCACATGATGACCACGCTCCTCAGCCGCGACTTTTAGGCGCGACGTGGAATAAAGGCTTGCGTCCTGACTGAGGATGGCCAATTTCACCTTGAGACTCCTTATTTCAACAGATATGACCCCAGGGGTCCTCTTTATTTTCGACCGCTAAGAACCTAATTCCAATGGGTTATTTGTGCCCATCCGAAGACTTTATTTTGTGACTTAAGCGCCAGCTGGAGGCATGCTACGTCCTGCCTCCCCGGGATCTTATGAGGCCGCGTGAACATGCAGCAAAACATCGCTAAACGTCCTTGCAACCACTGCCGCTATGCGGGTAACAATGGCGATGTTTGGAAACATTACCTGCTGATTGAGGTATTGCAACACCTCGCACCAGCTCGGTCAGGATCGTTTCATTACGTGGAAACTCATGCGGGCCCCGGATATGCGCGCCTTGGCGAAAATTGCGATTGGAGACGCGGTATCGGCCGATTCATGAGCGGCACACCAACCTCTCTAAACCACCCTTACTTTGAGTTGGTCCTCCCGTCGATGAACGCGAATTTTATGTATAAGGACTCTTGGGTCTTTGCCGCCGAATTTTTGCATAACATCGACCATCCAAACTTCAAACTCACCGTCCATGAGGTCAACGTCGACACCCAGAAAATGGCTGGCAGCGCCATACGTAAGGGGCAGCTTGCCAATTGGGTGCAGCTCAAGCCTAAAAATGGCTATGAAGCCCTGCAGCGTATGGAACAAGCCGACTTTATCCTCATTGACCCGCCCTACCGCAGCAGTGACGGCAGCGCCGACGACTGGGATAGAGTCATGGCAGCGGTGACCAAGGCTAAGACATTAGGTGGACGCTGGATGGCTTGGTATCCCATCTTTCGTCGCGAGGAACCAGATGCTTTGATTGCCATGTCCGGTGGTGAGGCTTTTGAATTTACTTGGGCCAAGGACGCTCCGGGCTGGGTGATGAAAGGCTGCGGCATGCTCGCCGATCCTGAAACCTCAGAACTTCTGCGTTATCAACCAGGGATGTTAAAGAACCTTGCCGACTCCCTTGGCGGAGACATGTTTATCCGTTCAGCGGCAACGCAGACACCATTTACGCAAGAACTCAGCGCTGCGCTTCATGACCACATCAGGGCACCACTCTCAACTGGCCAGATCCCTTGTTGATAAGAATGCTCATCACGGACATTTTTAGTAACACGAGATCAGGCAAGTTAACTTTAATTACATGGATTCTTGTTCTATAATCCCCACATCTGGAATTTTTTGTAGGGGATCCCATTCATGAAAAAGATACTTTTGTTCGCTGCACTGATGATTCAAGTTCCTGTCACCGCTAAAGCTACGGATGACGTTATTGGGCTCGACATAAGATTTGAAAGCACCACACCGGCGCAAAAGTGCGACGATATGTGGGAGTTCCTCAAAGTTTTTAACTATCCGAACTACGGCAGCCTCATTCATTTCAAAAGTAAAGACACTTCCGGCGGTTCAGTTGGTTGCAGTGGATATAAAATTGTCTATGGGCGTCAAGCCGACATCGAAGGGTACCGCGCAGAAATCACCCAGAACCAACTTGGTTACAAGCTTTCAGCGGCTATTGTACGCGCATCCGAAATCGTTAAAATGAATTTTAAAACCGATTTTCCGGATTTAGTCTATCAATCAACCTTCCCCGTGAAATTTGCAACGATGACAGAATTCTTCGATTTTGTTGAGGACTACCATCATTCAGCCAAGACCACGGCCTCGCTGTCTGATTTTTTCAGACGTCGCTTCGATGCGTTGGATTTCGCACAGAAGTTAGATGATTTGTTTGCTTCTGGGGCGTGTTTAGCATACGGCTTGCTGATTTTTGATTGGAATGCAAACCGTCAAGGCGAGCGGTCTCACCTGGCTCAGTTTGCAGAACATTCCGGGAAGGTTTGCCCGGAGAGGTCCTTACAAGAATAGACATATTTAGCTGAACCAGATGTCACTGGAGTCTTTGCGCCGCATCACGCCAAACGAGATGCGGCGCAAATGCTTTGGTGATCATCCACACCATCGCAAAATGTCGACATTAACATTGACATCGACACAAACGAACGAAGGCTCAAGTCTTTCGTCATCGATTCTCTTTATGAATCAAAGCATTCTGATTGCGATGACGACAAGATCATTTTGCAGATTATTCGCCTAATGGACGGCAGAATTATGAAACCAGTTTCCACATATGACAAATGTTTTAGCCATTTTTTGGGGTATGATGTCTTGGCGAAACAACGGTATTTATTTCTTGGAGCTTCAAGTGCGACTTCTCGATCCACAAGATTATCAGCCAATCGCCAACAAGATTTTTGAAGATATCCGACAGAAGTTTCAACCAATAATCGCGAATGCAAATATCCAGCATGTCTGTTTCCGTTATTCAAGACCTACCCAAACCTAGTTGCGTAGATTTGACGCTTGATTCATACTGATCCCCGCAATTTGAGACGCCGCGTGTTAGACCGCGGAAATCTCCTTACAGAAATCCAAAAAAGGTAAAATTGAAAAGTCAGGAGAGATCACGCGACTTTTGGTCCCCATATGAACCTGATACCATTTGGGGATATCCAGCTTTTTCTTAAATTCAATCAGTGATTCGGAAATATCAGAATCAGTCAATTTGCACTCAACCGCAAATAAAGCTTTGCGATCACGCAAAACAACAAAATCCACCTCTCTTCCTTTTTCATCACGAATATAACGCAATTCACATCTGTAACCCATGACGTCCTGCCAATAGTTGCATAATTTAAGTAGGTGCGAGGCAACCATGTTCTCAAATCGCGAGCCGGGATCTGATATTTGTGACCAATCCCACAGGTACAGTTTCTGCGATTTTTTGATGGCCTTTATCTTAGTGGAACCAAATGGGGGAATTAAATAGCAATAGTAGAGAGAATCAAGAATTTTCACCCAACGTTTAATGGTCTTGTCAGATACCTCGAGATCCTCTGCGAAAGATTTATAGCTAAATGGGTTCCCGATCTTTGTACTCATGGACTCAGCGAGTAACTCAACCTTGTCTAAATCGCTTACTGTTTCGAGGTCTCTCAGGTCGATTCGTACCAGCTTGGAAACTCTTTGAAGGTGCCAACGCCTCAACTCCGTTTCATCTTGTGACAACAGAGGTTCGGGAAACCCACCAAACTTAAATAGCAAGCCTAAATTATCTACTGAATATCCCAATTCTGGCAGGGTGAACGGATGAATGCGGTAGTAGTGATATCGACCCAACATCGAGTCCCCACCTTTTCGGAAAACATCCAGACGGGCGGATCCTGTCACGATAAATCTCTGTGTATTGCGCCATTTGTCCCAAATTCCTTTGACGAAGTTCTGCCATCCTTTGCGTTTGTGAATTTCATCGAAAACAATAAGTGGCTCATCTTTAGGCCATGTCCCTTTTTGGATGATGGATCTCGCTTCACTTTGATCCCAGTTCAAATAGGCTGGATGACCATCGTAATAGTTATTAAGCAATGAGACTGCCAGCGTCGTCTTACCCACTTGGCGGGGGCCGCCAATGAATACCATTTTCTTCAACAAATCTTTGCGAATATAGGGCGTGTACACACGCTCAGGTAACATACTGATTTTATATGGTTTAATATTCATTTTTCAAGACCCTCTCCGGCGCAATTGAACGGAGCTTGATGTAATTCGGAGTCAGGGTCATTTTACTTTTGATGTAATTCGGAGTCAAGGTCATTTTACTTTTGCATGGGTTTATGACTCCCGCACTTTCGAGATACTTTATGGCCTCGAAGCTGGCGTCAGCAAAAACAAACCTGTTCCATTCTCACTTGGTACAATGCCGAAAGGGCTCGTCTTGAGTATTTTTGGTCCACCTGGGAATATGTTAGGATGATTGACGAGAGTTTTCTGGGAGGCTGCGGGGAAATATCAGGGTTTGTCCGATTTATTGACTAAACATGGGATAAGCGATGCCGTTAGTTAGTGAATTTTTTGGAGTTAAGGTCTATATGTATTGGGACGAGCACGTGCCCCCGCACTTTCTTGCCCATTATGGAAAATATAAAGCGCTCGTTTCAATTGAGGAGGCTTCGGTCATAAAGGGCGCGCTACCTGGTAAGCAACTGAAACTTGTACTTGCGTGGTGCGAAATCCATAAGACAGAACTCATGGACAATTGGAATTCCGCCAAGGGCCATGGCAACATATCGGCCATAGATCCTCTGAGGTAGTCATAAAATGTTTCATACAGTTGTACAGGTAAAGCCAACACAAGACTTTAAAGTATATGTCTATTTCGATGATGGGAAAATAAAGCTTTTTGATATGACATCGCTTTTAGGCAAAGGAGTGTTTAAGCAGATATCTGACATTGATTCATTTATCGAAAAATGTACCGTTCTAAATCACACGTTAGCGTGGGATGTTGGTGGTAATTATAATGAGTATCAATGCATCGATATTGATCCCGAGACAATTTACAGCACTGGAATTGACGTTGCAGATCCTTTAAGCGTTAATACGGACTTTGCATAGAATCCCAAATCTCCTGTGCTCACTTTCGGCGTTCGCCGAAACGTCCGGTTGCAACTCCAACCGCACAAAATTTGATAACTGGTAACCACGATGGTTCGCTGATTAAATTCTTTTTCAAGCAACGGTAAAACGACTGTGACCTGCTCTGGTTCCTCTAACTTGGGAGAACTCACCTCAAGCCGAAGGACATCCATGTAATTTACCAACAGCGAATCAATTCTAAAATCACCCTGAGAATCTACGAAAGACGCTCGCGGCATTTCAAATGTCCCCTTTGAAAGCTTCGCCACAAACCCCCGCTGTGCTAACTGTCCCTCACCGCGGAAATCGTAAAGCAGAGAAGTGTCTGTTTATCGGTAGACAGAGATAGTATGAACACCATGCTGTTCATACTAAAGGCGAAAATCGCCCTGATACTCGTCAATATCCGGGCGTGGTTGACTGTCAGGGACAAGGTCCCAATTCTCCTCTAACCAGGTCAAATACTCGAGGGGTGTCATTATTATTCGTCCATTAGCAATACGATTTCATGCCAGAGGCCAAAAGTATCTGCATACTGTTTTATTTTATTCTGATCAACCTTATTGACTTTGAGTAAGGCTTGAATGTCTGCTTTGTCGCGATGCTCCCGTTTGCGATTGGTAGCAAAGGATTGGATTTTTAAACCAATCAAATCTTCAGTTGTAAGACACGGGATATCAATGCCTGGGATGATGCGAACATCTCTTAACATCTGCCGGCTTACCGGACGTCTGGCTATCATGAGGTCAAGTGGAATTTCTCCCTCCAATTGTACAAACTCTGGTCCATTTTTCCAAATTTTATAGCCATTGTGGGTTAGCAAGTCTAGGGCATGTGCTCGATCAGTTTCATCAATTAGTAAATCTATGTCATTGGTAAAACGCGCAACACCCGAAAATCCAACGGCCAGACCTCCGATAAGTCCATGCGGAATTTTTGCGGTTTTCAATAAGTTTGAGATTCGCATGAGCTCGGATTTTATAGTCATGAGTCTCCTCTCCCGAATTGTCATTATTATAATCTAAGTGCAAAGAAAACACCGCTAAAAATAATTCTGGTTCTTCCCCAGAATCTGTCGGCGTGAAATCCGCATAGTGACCTAGTTCAGCAAACCCATCACCAATCTATCTGCGATGAATATTTTAGATTTTTCTGAAAAAGTCGCTGAATTTCTTTGACGACGCTGCCAACCTCTCCTCACCTGCGACATATAAATCAAAGCTCGTGATTTGGAGCTGATATGGTGATGTCAGGGTTTTTGCGTGAAGAGGAGATCAAGCAAGCTATGCCCTGGATATGATTCTCGATCACCTCGTTCAGATCAAATTGATTAAGAAAAACGGGAAACAACGGATCCATTCCACGCATGTCATTGCGAAAGTCCGTGAACTTAGTCGTCTGGAATTGCTTCAGGAGACGCTACGTCTTTTTTGCGACGATGCGTTGAGTTTTAGACCAGAAGGCTCAAGGATTGGATCGGATGCATTGGACCGTTATCAGGACCAAAAATCATTGTATCAAATGACCGACGAAACGAAGGCCAGTCGCATCAGAGTGGCTTCGAAGGAGGCAGTGCCGGCGTACCCGCTCAGCGGCAACGCAGGCAAAATTTACGCAAGAAGTCCGCGCTGCGCCTCATCGTGGCACTCACCTCAGCAGTCAAACCGAGTTTAGCGGCAAGCCAATGCACCTGTCGCAGTGATGGATGATGCTCCAATAACCAGGACCAGGCATTGCGCCCAGTCATTGTTGTGATCACACCATCGTCACGAATCTGAACGACAAGATCCTTTGGGTTCGGCTCCGCATTTGGCGAAAACACGACATCGGTGACATCTCGCATTCTTTCCCGGGAAAAATTTGCAAGCAACTTACAGAGCGAGCAACCACCATCATAAAGCACGACGACTCGAGCTCCCTGATCGAGAGCTCGAGTCGATGCATTCATGGTTGCGGTCGCTGCGTCAATCAACATCAACTCCTTGTCGAAATGTTGATTCCATTATGCACCCTGCACCAGGCGCAATCAACGATTCATGGTTTCGGCGGATGTTTGCCGTCCTCAACCGGTCGGAAAATCACTTCTCCGGTTCCAGAACCGTAGCAATCCTTTTGTCGGCGCATTTTGAGTCGTACCTCGCTAATATCATCCATTGAGACCTTAAATGGACTCACCGCAAATCGCAGCAACGATGGCTGCGCTGAGGGTTGACCGCCGACCACTGTGAAGAGGGCCGTATAAACACCATTTGGCAGCTTAATGGGCCCAATCTTGTTGCCAGCCACGTAGGGCATTTTCAGGTCAGAGACAACTGGGAGAGGCGATGGCGTCGGAATTGGCATGGATGGTTTTAATTCATTGCCGACGACCTCACTCGGCCCACCGGGGGACGTTATGACATCCCCTGGCAGCGGGACAGGTTCATCAGGACGACCAATGCATCCGGGAATTGGGGGCTGCTGAATGAGTCCTTTAAAAATCTGCAGTCGCGCCACAGCATTCGCCGTGGGGGTGCCTGGCAACTCTGGCAGCGAAAGTGAAAATCCCTCGCTCCCGGACGAGGCCACCGCTTGATCGGCCGTAGAATCTTCGCCGTCGGCCTTTGCTCCTGAGTTTGTAGGACTCACGTTGCAAGAAACCAAACCAATAACGCCGCATGCCAAAAACAATCTGAGCTGGTTGTGGATCACTGTACCCTCCCTCGCAAAAAGTCGATAGTTGGTTATCGGCCGGGTCTTGATTAAAATTTAGACAAAATTTAATCCTGACTTTTTAATAAACAACTTCAGTAACTTAGAGTTTTGACAACCCGCCGTTATTTGAGGTACAAACGCCGCTCAGGTCCCGTGGTGGAATAGGTAGACACAGAAGATTTAAAATCTTCCGCCCACAAGGTGTGCCGGTTCAAGTCCGGCCGGGACCACTGCGGACCGAGTCATTCAATCCGTTGCAGCTCACGCTTAAATGCCCACATCACAAATACATGCAAAATCGCCTGGGTGCGCATATAGATCCACCAAGGCAATGCGGGAACAAAATCAAAAATCCCTGCCATCACATGCTGCCGGTGAAGCACCTCACGAAATTCAAACCGGCCTTTTGCTGCCGCACGCGATGACAGGAGCAGGCCTCCTTGAATATAGAATAATTGCCTTTGGGATGAACTGCGTTCCGCAGCGTATCGGAGTTCAAGAAGCGGCCACGACCAACGTTTAAACCCAAGGCGTAGCAGGAGTTTTAAGGATCCCAACGCATCACGCTCCACTCTGATTACCGGATAAAGAAACTCAATCAACCAGGTAGCGTAACGCTCCGCCACCCAAGCCGCATTTTTGCCGTTTGGTAGTGGCAACCTCTGCACCGAACACACCGTATTCGGCGGCGTGAGGCGAGCGAGCTGCGTCCGGGGCAACTGGGAAAAATCTCGTGCTGCAGCTGAAGTTTTGGCCAACTTCGCTTCTTGCAGGGCCGATTGCAAAGCATCCGCAAAGGAGCGTGTCTTGACACCATAGCGCGTCGCTAACTGGTGATCACGACAGACCATGGTGTGCCTTAAACTTTCCACCAACGGTCCGATCAATTGGCTAGGAGCCCCCGTCACAAGCCTAACCCAAAGCCTGGAGAGCTTTGGACTGAAGAATACGACCGGAAAAAAAAGTCTTTTCTTGCCCATGATCCTCGCCGTGATCCGCATCATTTCGATATAAGTCAGCACATCGGGGCCGCCGATATCATAGGCTTGAGGGGGTAGTGCATCGTCTTCCACAACTCTTGCGATCAGGGCTGTCACGTCACCAAGAGCAATGGGCTGCGTCTGGGTGGCGGTCCATTTGGGACAGATCATCATGGGCAGTCTTTCCACAAGTTTTCGCATCATTTCAAAGGACGACCCACTTGGTCCAACCACAAGCCCGGCCCGAAGTGTGGTGCAAGGCACGCCGTGACTACCGAGAGCCTCTTCCACCTCCCTGCGACTTTGCAGATGCAGCGACAGGTCCCCCTCGCAAATCAACCCACCCAGGTAGATAATTCTTTTGATGCGATTCTTTGCAGCCGCCCGCGCAAAGTTATCGGCAATCAACAAATCAAGATCATCAAAGCGCCCCTGGGTGAGTCGAGCCATCGGAAGCATCGAGTGCACGAGGTAAATCGCAATATCACCACCCACTAAAGCCTGTTCAGCCTCCTTCAGTGAAAATAAATCACAACTACGCCATAAAACCCCTTCCTGCTCTCGCGCAGAGGATCGACTGAGGCCAACGATGTTGAACCGTCCACCGAGCTCTCGCATCACAGCACGCCCTACAAAACCACTCGCGCCCGCAATAACGACCGTCTGTTTGATTTTTGGATCCGTCATTGGATGGCCTCGGCTTTCAGAAACGCGCGTCGAACATTCATGGGCACACCCAAAGACTCCAGATTTTCGTAGAGACAAACCAGGTAGACGCCGAGCGCAAAAAAATCAGGATGAAGTTTTGTTTTGTGATCCTTGCAGGCCAAAAATATCGCGTGAAATGATTTTTTGAATTCCGCTAACTTAAAAGTCACCGCATCCTGCGAACCGGCGCCAAAATGAGTCTTGAAAATATCAGCCGCATGCTCCAGATCAAGTCGCCGAAGGCCCGCCAAAAAAAGCTCCGCATCGTCATGATAAAATCCCCGGTACATCTTTTGGATGCCGTCACGAAATGTCGGACTCCAGCGATAATAAATCGCACTGGGAGACCACTGCCGACTCTGCGTAAATGCTTTCGTCCGCAGGTCCAAAATATTGACATCACACCTGCATAATTGGGCAAAATAAATCTCAAGCACCATCTCACCAAACGCCGCCTTTTCGGCATTTGACATCGCTGCGGGTCGCAGCATAGGCTCCTCAAGCGGAGATCCGGAATCTACGGCGACTTTGATCTCTAGGGGCGCGGCGAGCCTTTGCTGGACTGCGTCCGCCACCTGCCTAAACTGTCTCTTGTTGGCAAAATCCTTGCCGATCCGCGCGAAAGCACTCGCCATACCCAGTGCCGGCACCACCTCAAAGAAAACCGGTGAGACAAAGTCGGTGAGCATATCCCAATCCGTGCCTTTGAGGCTTTGAAACAAGGTTTTAATCAAACAAGACCGCCTTTGTTTTTTGGATGAATCTGTACAACG
>JBILMN010000008.1:0-50000 GCA_044375465.1 Oligoflexales bacterium
GTTTTTAAGAACCGTTGATCTGACGCTTGTGTAAAACGCTCGCGCTTAAGCCAATAGCCGGCTGATTTTAAAAGTAAAATCCAGCTCTCAAAAAAATCTTAAAGTTCAATATTCATGCTGCCGATCCGAAACCTTACGGAGGGGCACATGAACACACATTGGATCAGAAGTATCGCTATTTGTCTCGCCGCGACAACAATGCTGACGGCTGCATGCAAGACGCAAGTAGAGCCAGTTGCTAAGATAAAATCAGACGACGGGGGATACAGCTGCGACATGGCAAAAAGCCGCGAGGCAACCAACGACGCAACCCGCGGAGCTTTCACTTGCGCCTATAAGGCGATCATTTCCGCAGGAAATCTAGCCAAAGACGCTGCAACAGCGCAATGGGCCGTGAAAGCTGCAGAAATGACGACCGCTGCCGGCGAGTTGGTTGGATTTTTTTATAGTATCGCCCCTCTCATCCAAGATATTCAAGGCGCTTTGAACAACGGTGGTCATTTTTCTTCTGACACAGGCTCCCATATTAATGACTTTGCCAACGATCAAATCCTTGAGCCAAAGAAGGAAGAATGGCTCGAGCAAAATGAGATTAAAAGCTTGCCCATGTATCAGTGCCTGAATGGCGCCGGAGACGTTGCGAAAAAACTTGTCAGCTTGTACTCAGTCATGACCAAACTTGACGGAGCGGCACGGTATGACAATGTGGATCTGTCTCTATTGACCAATTTGCTCACTTCATCCAATGATTTTATAAGCCTGATTAACAAAATCAGCAGTGGCGCAGAGGGTTGCGCCGCATGGTTGAATTCGCGCAATATCAGCAAAGAATCTGTTCAACGCGTCACTCCGGCCCTGAAGAAATTTTTAGCGCCATTTGAAGCCGTCATCGTCGTTGGCAAATGCGGTGTCGACCTATCAAAAGCGGGTTATGTGCTATTCAACAACATCGGATGCCTCGCCCAGGACTTGAAATCGGTTGCCGAAAGCCAAGCACGCATCGACAACATGATGGATCAGTACAGCAAAGAGAAGCCCGTTGAGACCCAAAGAGATTGCATGCGCAAATATGGATTTCATCTCTATCAAAAACTCGAAAAGTCCTCATTTGAGACGAATGCATATGCTTGCGCCAAAAAATGCGGTAACAAAGGTGAGGGTCGGGCCTACGTTGCCCAACATCTAAGCGAAATTTTCCCTCTTGCTCAGGATCAGCAATTCTGCAAATCAATCGGGACCACGATGCAAAGCGATGAGAACATCAATTACTGTATTTCATTATGCTGTAACGGTGACTCAAGTTGTCGTGACAGCAGTTGGAGCAAGCTGCGTTACTATGACCTCTAATCACACGTAGTGCTGGTCATCGTCAAACAATGGACCATTTTGCGATGGTCCCTTTGACATTTTCAAAGCTTGGATCAGACCCAAAATAAAATGTATAATTAAATCCATGAACCACGATTCATCGCAACTATTACAACGCTATCGGACGGCGCTCAACGGTCGACGGTTTCCCTGTCTTGCCGTTGATCTTGACCACCTGGAAAGCAACGCGAACACCCTCCTCCAGCTGTCACCACGACTGCCCATCCGCGTCGCATCGAAGTCCATTCGCTGCGTCGCTCTTCTTCGTCATATCGCCGGATTCAGCGAAAGATTTCAGGGGATCATGGCTTATAGTGCCGCAGAGGCCGCATTTCTGGCAAAAAACGGCTTTCGCAACATCTTGATGGGCTATCCGTCGGTTGAAAGCGCTGATCTTGAAGCCGCGGCCCAGTTTGCGAATCAGGGCATGACGTTCATGGTTTGTGAAGCCTCTCAGCTTGGTCCCCTGAAAAGAGCCGCCGCCAAGGCAAAAGCAAGACTTCAGGTCTGTATTGATCTCAATCAGGCGACGCCTATTGCCGGTATTTTCTTTGGCGTGCGACGCTCGGCCATTGATACTCCGTCACAGGCCTTGAGCCTTGTGCGTGAGATTCTCGCGTCCCCTGAGCTTAAGTTTTCCGGATTTATGGGCTACGACGCCCAGATTGCCGGCGTGCCAGACCACCCTCCGGGAAAATCACTCGAAAACATGGTGATCAGCCAACTCAAAAAAATTTCCTGGCGCCGTCTGCTCCGTAGCCGCAAGGCCATCATCGATGAAATGCAGCGGGCAGGCATCGCTTATGACCTGTTTAATGGCGGAGGCACGGGCAGCCTTAAGGACTCAGCAAATGATCCAACGCTGACCGAAGTCACAGCAGGATCGGGATTCTATGCACCGACGCTATTTGATCACTACCGTGATCTGGCACTGAAGCCGGCCATGTTTTTTGCTCTCCCTGTAACGCGGGCGCAAAATAAACAATGGATCACCTGCCACGGCGGAGGCTATCCTGCCTCGGGTGAGGCCGGTGTATCAAGACTCTCTAAGCCTTACCTCCCTGAAGGTCTTGAATTGTTTCGTCACGAGGGCGGCGGCGAGGTGCAAACACCTCTATCAGGCAGAATTGAAAATCTAAAAGTCGGAGACCCTGTGTTATTTCGTCACGCGAAAGCCGGCGAAATCTGTGAGCGCTTTAATGAAATCCACCTGATCCGTGGTGACCGGATTATGGAGACTGTGAACACTTACCGCGGAGATGGGGTGATGTTTCTTTAGAAACGCCACCTTCTAGACCAGGAGAGCCATCATGAACATCAAGAACTGGGCTGGCAATGTGTCCTTTTCCCCTTCTGCTGTGGAGCGGCCAAACACTGTTGAGTCCATTCAATCTCTCGTGACAAAGGCCCGCAAAGAAGGACTGAGCATCCGAGTTATGGGCGCTCGACACTCATTTTCAGATCTCATCATCACCGACGACATTCTTATCAGCCTTGAGAATATGTCCGGGCTCATATCCGTCGATAAGGACTCGATGCAAGCCACTGTCTGGGCCGGCACCGCCATCCATCAGTTGGGTCCGCTTCTTGCCAGGCATGACTTGGCATTCCCAAATCAAGGAGATGTTGACGCACAATCGCTTGCGGGCGCAACCAGCACCGGCACACACGGAACCGGATTTGAGTTCGCGGCCCTCGCAAATCATGTGATCGCCATGGAGCTTGTGGATGGCCACGGCAACGTCAGGAAGATCGATCGCAACTCTCCGGGTGACCTGCTCAATGCCGCCCGCGTGTCCTTGGGAGCTTTCGGAATTTTGACAAAACTCACCATCCAGTGTGTCCCTGCGTTTCGCTTGCGCGACCAGCGACGGCGCGTCAAGCTCGACGACTGCCTTGCGACAGCCATCACCGAAGCGCGGGGCGTCAGGCATCTGGAGTTTTTCTGGTTTCCGTACTCGCCCTGGGCACAGATCAAAACCTGCGTGCCAACCCAGGAGCTGGCGCCACGAGATCCCCTCAAAAAATATATCGACGATGACATTCTCGAGCGTTATCTCTTCGGCGCCCTGTGCGAACTTACGGCGATCATCCCGACCATGAGCCAACTCACAAGCAAGATTGCCGGGGCACTGATGCCAGACGCATCCTATAGCGATGCTGCATACAAGGTCTTTCCATCCTCGCGGCACGTAAGGTTTAACGAGATGGAGTATGCGGTGCCGCTTGATCAGGGAATTGCCTGCTTTCAGGCTATCAAATCCATGATCGAACGAGATCAGATTCAAGTGTTTTTTCCGATTGAGTTTCGCGTGGCCAAAGCCGATGAATGCTGGTTAAGCCCCATGTATGGACGCGAAAGCGCCATCATCAGCCTGCATGTTTTTCGCTTTACTGATCAGCGCCGCTATTTTGAGAAGGCCGAGGCCATCTTCCGCAATCATGGCGGCCGGCCCCACTGGGGCAAGGTCCACAACATAGACCGCCCCACAGCCATGGCCCATTATCCAAAATGGCAGGCCTTTGAGGCTCTGCGAGAGGACATGGACCCCAGCGGCCTCTTCCTGAATCCGATGCTCAAAAAATTATTCTTAAGTCCGCGATAGAGAGCTTTCAGCAAAACTCAGAAACAATCCTGCCCTAGATGGCTTGATATCCTGCTGTTCTTGGCCGGGAATCGATGATTGCGGCAGCTCAAGACTTGCCAGCACATCGTCCCAAAGTCGTCGCCGTGCGGCCAGAGAGCTGGCTGCGGCATCTGAAGCCTCCTGCCAACGGCGTTCACTGGCACCACAGAGCTGGGTAAGGATTTGACGAGCCAATTGCAGATGCTCGGCTTCATCCACTTGTGTGTGCCGACCCAGATAAGCCCTTAAAAATGGATACTGATCATCTGGAAGTCGGGTTAAGAACCGGTTAAACATTTCCGGAATCACATCTTCTCGCCCAAATAAAAAACTCGCTGCGACTTCATGAACGCTTCTTTGGCACATGTGCATGGTATGACGGGCAAACCGCTGAGCCGTTGCTGGTAACTTGCTCGATTCAAGCGCAATCGCAAAGGGAATCCCCGTGGCTAACTGCGCCAGAAAACGCTCCATGGGATCCGTGTTGGCACCGACCTCATCCATGGCACTCAAATAGAGCTCAAAGTGGCTTCCCGTAAATCCGAGACTTTCGATAAAATCAGACTCTTCCGCCAAAACCAGCTGATTGATGGCCCGCGCCATCATCGGGTCAGACGGCGGCAACCACGGCACTTCGTGTGACATCACACCTTTTTGCAGGGTCTTGACCAACGACATAAAATCCCAGACCGCCACCACGTGATGCTCCATCACCCGGCGCAGGGACGCCTGATCCCATTCCACGAAAAACAAAGGATGACTTGCCACTTCAAGGCGAATTTCCGCGAGATCATTCATCACTTGATCGATCATGACAGCTCCCCTGGTCCTGTTGCTATTGGCGCTAAAATGGCTCCAATGAACCCTCCACCTCAAAATTTTAACCGATTTTTTCGAAAGTTCAAAAAAGACCACATCCCAGCTCAAAACCCCCAGCGCCAAACTCCAGACGATCATCAGACATCCTGCAAAAGCAAAAGGTGACGCCCACAAAACAACGTCCAATCCAGCGAATCCTAATTGTTCGTTTAAAACAAATTATAAATACATATATATCTATTTTTAAAAACAATTGTCTTACCGATAAACTAGGCAAGTCTGAAATTGCGGCAATTCCCGCGATTCATTACGATCAACTCATGATGTCACAAAAAGGAGCGCATCGATGAACCAGAACATTTCACCAGCAGAAGCCATCACAAGACTCAAAGAAGGAAACCAACGTTTCGTCTCAGGCGTTAAGTCCATCCACACACTTGCCACTCATACTCAGCGCGAGCACCTTGCCGAAAAGGGGCAACGACCCTTTGCCATCGTACTTGGTTGCGCAGACTCGCGCGCTCCCGCGGAACTTGTTTTTGACGCTGGCCTGGGTGATCTCTTTGTCGTGCGTGTTGCTGGTAACATTGTCGCTCCAAGCCTATTGGGAAGCATTGAATTTGCTGCGACCAATTTCGGCACACCACTTTGCATCGTGTTAGGACACAGCCGTTGCGGCGCGGTGGCTGCCACGACGGACCTCGTAAAAACAAAGAAACGCGCCCCCACCGATCATATTCATGACATCGTGCTTGAGATTGAGCCATCCGTAAAGCTTGCGATTTCCGGCAAACCGCAACTGGCGGACCGGAATCTAGTCGAAGAAGCCGCTCGCATGAATGTCGCTCACAGCATGCAACGACTCACCGAACGTAGCAGCGTACTTTCGAACCTTGTCTCCGCAGGTCAGTTCAAAATCATCGGCGGCATCTACGACCTACATTCCGGAGAGGTGTCTTTCATTGATTGACCCACGAAGGGTGAGCAAAACGGCCCTACCGCTGCAGCGGTTCATCGTCATCACGCAACGACGCAAGCACGTTTAGATCTTCAAGGGTTGTCGTGTCTTGCGTCGATTCTCGTCCAGCCGCGACATCACGCAGCAGCCGCCGCATGATCTTGCCAGAGCGTGTTTTGGGCAGGACCTCCGCAAATCGGATCTCATCAGGACGAGCCAAAGCGCCAATCGCAGTGACCACATGCTGCCGCAGAGCATCTCGGACCGCGTCGCTAGGTTTCACTGCGGCTTTCAGTGTCACAAAGCAAACGATCCCCTCCCCCTTCAGTTCATCGGGGCGTCCAACCACAGCCGCCTCAGCAACATCCTTGTGACTCACCAGTGCGCTTTCGATTTCCATGGTGCTAAGGCGATGGCCCGAAACGTTCAAAACATCGTCAATGCGACCCATGATCCAATAATGACCTTTTTTATCCTGGCGTGCTCCGTCTCCCGTAAAATAGACACCTGGAACCTGAGACCAGTATTGCTGTCGATAGCGCGCCTCATCACCCCAGATGCCGCGCAGCATGCTGGGCCACGGTTTTTTGATCACAAGAAATCCGCCCTGACCTTTTTTGACTGGCTTTCCCGACTTATCGACAATCTCTGGATCAATCCCAAAAAATGGCTTTGTCGCAGATCCTGGCACCTGAGGTGTGGCGCCAGGCAGCGGTGCAATCATGATGCTACCAGTCTCCGTTTGCCACCAGGTATCGACGACGGGGCAACGCCCACCACCGATGACATTGCGATACCACATCCATGCTTCGGGATTGATGGGCTCACCCACAGATCCCAGTAGCCGCAAACTTGAAAGGTCGTAAGATTTTGGCCATTGATCTCCAGCCCGGTGAAACGAACGGATCGCCGTCGGCGCCGTATAGAGGATACTGACGCGGTACTTCTCAATCATCGACCAAAATCGCCCCCAATCCGGCGTATTCGGAGCCCCCTCATACATCAGGATGGTCGCACCATTGGCCAGTGGACCGTAGGTGATATAGCTATGACCGGTGACCCAGCCGACATCGGCAGTACACCAGAAAACGTCCTCTGGTTTGAGATCAAATACCAATTTTGCGGATAGCGATGCCTGAAGCAGGTAGCCTGCCGTCGTGTGTAAAATTCCCTTTGGACGGCCCGTGCTCCCGGACGTGTAAAGGAGAAACAGCGGATGTTCGCTGTCTGCGGCATAGGCATCACAATAGCGCGGCAGCC
Source organism: Oligoflexales bacterium (assembly GCA_044375465.1). Classification (GTDB taxonomy): domain Bacteria; phylum Bdellovibrionota_B; class Oligoflexia; order Oligoflexales; family RGVZ01; genus CAMDKS01. The sequence goes on from JBILMN010000008.1 coordinate 7,033, forward strand.
CCGCGATCGCGTCATGCCACCAAAAGTCTCGCCCCGTCTTCATTGCCACAGGTCCCGCTGCCTCGCCAACCCGGCGCACCACAAGCACCGATCTTACGGTCGGCGATATCTCAAGAGCCGCGTCCACGTTTTTCTTGAGCGGCACGACCGCACCTTTGCGCCATCCTCCGTCTGCTGTGATCACCACTTTGGCACCGCTATCATTGTTGCGATCTGCCAGAGCCTCGCTTGAGAACCCGCCAAAAACCACCGTATGCATCGCACCTATGCGAGTACAGGCAAGCATGGCGATGACGGCCTCGGGAATCATCGGCATATAAATAGAAACACGGTCTCCAGGTTTCACGCCTAGATTGCGCAATGCACCCGCCGCCTGACACACCTCACGCAATAAATCTTGGTAGGTGATTACGCGTGTATCACCCGGCTCCCCCTCCCAAATGATGGCGGCTTTGTTGCGCAGAGGACCGCGGCAGTGCCGGTCCAGGCAGTTGACACTCACGTTCAACTGACCGCCCACAAACCACTTGGCAAAAGGCTCGTTCCATTCGAGGGTTTTTTTGAATGGTTTGATCCATTCAATCTGCTCACGAGCTTGCTTTGCCCAAAACTTATCTGGTGCCTTGATGGATTGCCGCCACAGCTTCTCGTAGGCAGATAGACTAGCAACATGGGCTCTCTTGGCAAATTCCTTGGAGGCACGAAAAACCCTGGATTCCTTTAACACGCTGGTGATCTCACGATCCGTCACAGCACCCTCCAAATCCTTATGTTTTCAAGATTTGCGCAGTAAATAATGCCCCACACACCATTCACGACCCTCGCGGAAATTCCAAAGCTCGGCACACGCCATAAAGAAAATACGCCAACGATTGAGCATCACCTCGGGGGAGTCCCCGCTGGCTGAAGGATTATTTTTGAAGACCGCTAGAGCCTTAGCGCGACTCGCATCAAGGTTACGCAACCAACATTCGGCAGTCTCGCCGTAATGACGACCATTGACCAGCCACTGGGACTCCACTTTGAGATGCTCCTGAAATCTCAGCGGCAGATCAAAAGCTGGCATAATACCGCCCGTGAAGAAATGCCGCCCCATCCAATTATCCTCGCCCGCTGTCTCAAACGGGTAGGTGTAAAATCTGTGGACAAAAATATGAAAGAACAGGCGGCCATCGGGCTTCAGCCAGCGCGAGATGCGCTCAAACAACAGTTTCCAATTGCGCATGTGCTCAAACATCTCCACCGACACCACCCGGTCAAATTGCCGATCGATACTAAAATCGTTCATGTCACAGGTCACAATCGTCAGATTCTTAAAACCTTTGCGAGCAGCGACTCCGTCAATATAAGTCTTCTGCGACCGGCTATTGGACACCGCCGTAATTTTTGCGTTTGGATATTTTTCAGCCATCCACAATGATAGGCTTCCCCACCCACACCCGAGCTCTAGAATGTCTTGTCCATCCTTGAGTCCAGCGCGCTCTGACGTGAGGCTCAGCATGATCTCTTCTGCCTGATCCAAAGTTTCATGTCCTTTTGGAAAATAGCAGCTGCTGTATTTTTTGCGCGCACCGAGGCAATAGTCATAAAATTCAGCCGGAACTTCATAGTGCTGAGCATTAGCGTCAGCCGTGTGCAGTGCTAATGGCGATTGATCCATGGCTGACAGGAAATTTAAGGATTGATTCCACGCGGACTCTTCATCACGGCCCGCACACTCCTTTAACCGCTCTCGCAGAAGACTGCGGATACCTGCGCGGACCACCAGATCAGGAACAACACCCAGTTCTGCCAGTCTGATTCCCGAAATCACAAAGCACCTCCTGCCCTGGTTTGTAAGCAACTCGTGGAGACACGGTGTCGCGGCTTTGCCAATACCAGCTGACAGACTCCGATCACATTTTCCGTAAACCCGCCTTGACAATAGGCGAAGTAATAATCCCACATTCTGAGCGCGTGATCATTGAGCCCCTGACGGCGCAATTCGGGCTCCACCTCCCAGAAACGCTTACGCCAAATGCTGAGAGTCCGTGCGTAATGAGGCGTCATGTCCTCAAGATCCATCAGCACCATGTCTGTATGACCTTTGACGGACTCCATCATTCTTGAAATGGAGGGAATATTGCTGCCTGGAAAAATGTAGCGCTGGATGAAATCCACATTACGGATAGCCTCATCATAGCTTTGATCACGGATGGTGATGGCTTGGATAGCAGCAACCCCCTGCGGCTTAAGCAGCGCACTGATCTTGCCAAAGTAGGTGTCAAGATACTGATGACCGACAGCCTCGATCATCTCAACACTGACCACTTTGTCAAATTGACCCGTAAGTTTACGGTAGTCGCAAAACACCGGAGTGATCAAATGCTCGAGCTTATGCCGGCGCACCTCATTGCGCACGTGGTTGAATTGGTTTTTACTGATGGTCGCGGTGGTGACCTTACAGCCATAATTGCTGGCCGCAAAAATCGCCAGAGCCCCCCAACCAGAACCGATTTCAAGCAAATGATCGCTCGCTGAGAGCTGTAATTTTTGACAAAGACTTTGGATCTTACGAATCGAAGCACCCAACATGGTTGAAGACTCTGAAGCAAACAGACCACAACTGTAGGTCATACTGGAATCAAGCCAAGCCGCAAAAAATTCATTGCCAAGATCATAGTGCGCGGCGATGTTTTGCCGCGCCTGTTCAATCGTATCTCGCCTCGCCATGTGCCAAAGCTTGAGTGCGGGCCAACGAAGAAGCGCAAACCCTCCCTCCATTGACTGCATGATGTCGCGATTGGCAGAAAAAATCTGCACCACGGCCACAAGATCATCCGTTGACCAGTCCCCGTCCATGTAGGACTCAGCGGCACCGACAGTCCCACCAAACACCACCCGCTCCCAAATGGAGTCACGCAGCACGCGGATGACCGCCTTTGGCTCACCAGGCCGCATCTGACCACAGACCGTCACGCTGTCACCTTCACGAAACTCAAGGCTGCCATAACTGATATTTCGCACTTTACTGATCAGCATGGCGCGCAGCGGCCGCGTCAACCATGCGCCGCTCCACGATCCTGTTTCAACCTGGCGTACTGTTGTTGTCATAAGCTTCCCCTAGTTTTTTTGATTGTTTGGGATGTTCAAAAAACGTGACGCGCTTGGCCAAAAACAAGACCGCCGCATTCCAATAGATTCCGTAAAGAACTTTAAATGTCATCAAGGGCATGAACAGCATCTGTTTGACGAGCTCATGTTTGGCCAGGGGCCGGCGCCTTAACTTCAAATGAGCTTCAAAATCAAGACGTGCGTTGTGACGATTCCAGATCCCGACGGTCAAGAGCTCCGATGGCGCCGACATCATCCAGGTGTAATCCATGTCCATCGGCAAAAATGGGGAGACGTGAAACGATTTCTTGAATTCAAATTTTGCCGGCCTCACCAGCTCATGACTACGCGTATCCATGACGTAGCAGTGACGCTCGCCCCACGGCGTATTGGTGATTTCACCAACGATAAACTGAAGCTTCGCCTCATGATCGTACAAATAATACAGAGCCAGTGGATTCATCACAAAACCCAAATGCCTACCGTGAGCGAGCATGTAGGCATCCCCCTGCCAATCAACTCCCGTCTGAGTTTTAACTTCAGCGGTCAGTCGCTCCAATAAAGTCTTTTCAGAGCGGCCTGCCATGTAATCGCTGGCGAGCAATGATAAGAGGGCAAATGGTTTGCGCGATATCATCGGCCACACCGCATCCGAGCGGTCCACATCCGCAACGGATAGCCAAAGCATATAAATGCCGTAGGAAAATGCGTGATCCGCCTCCACATAACGTCGGTGATCAATGGTCCCAGAATAAATGGCTGCAGCAGGGTGTCTCAAACCGACCTCATTTCGATGGCGTCCACAACTCGTAAGGCACTCACGACACCATCCTCATGAAAACCATTGGCCCAATAAGCGCCACAATAGTGAATCTTTCTGACGCCGGAGATCTCATGATGCCTGGCTTGAGCGGCTATGGCCTCAGTGGTAAATACAGGATGCTGATAGCGCAGGGATTTGATCACCTTTGCGGGATCAACATAGCGCCCACAGTTAAGACTGACCAGAAACTGCGTGGGACAATCATGCCCCTGCAGGATATTCATGTTGTATGTCACAGCAACATCGTCAGACGCCGCATCAAACAGATGATAATTCCAAGCAGCCCATGCCAACTTGCGGCGTGGCATCATCCGAATGTCCGTATGTAATAAAATATCATTTGGGGCATAGGTGATGGCACCGAGCAGTTGCCTCTCCAGCGGCGTTGGTTCTGCAAGGGCGCCAAGGGCCTCATCACTGTGGCACGCCATGATCACATGATCAAACGTATGCACATCACGGCCATTGACACGCACCGAAACACCATCCCCCGAGGGCTTGACCTGGTCACAAACTGACGACATCTGCACACGATCACCCAGATCCTGACGAATCTTTTTGGCGTAGGCCCAAGATCCTCCTTGGACCGTGTACCACTGTGGGCGATCGTTCACATTTAAAAATCCGTGATTGTCAAAAAACCTGGCAAGGAAATAAATGGGAATGTCTTCAATGCGGTTGGTTCCAGACGACCACACAGCAGCAGCCATCGGCTTTATATAGAAAGTTCCCAACTCTTTGGGAAACCCTCGGCGTTTGAGAAACTGCCCGAGGGTCTCATCAGAAGCCGGCCCTTGAACGAGCTCCTTGCAGGCGGCATTGAAATCCAAAATACCTTTGATCATGCGCAGGAACATGGGCCTGACCAGATTGCGCCGCTGCGCAAACAGTGTGTTTAAGGAGGTCCCGTTATACTCCAGATCGTCTCGTTCACTCATCACGCTAAATGACATCGTGGTTGGCCGAGCCTCAACCCCAAGACCAGCAAGGAGCTTGGTAAAATGCGGATAGGTTTTGTGATTGAAGACGATGAAGCCTGTATCGACATTCCAAACGGAACCATCAGCGGGAACTTGATGCGTATGCGTGTGGCCGCCCAAATAATCACCGGCCTCAAACAGGGTGACCTCGTGCTTTTCCCTGAGACGCCAGGCCGCCGTCATCCCCGAAATACCACCACCGATCACTGCGATGCGTCCCAAATTAAAACCCTTAATGCTAAGCTTGAAAAAGGTTTCAGCATGATAGGCTACCAGACCTTCCGAGTCATTATATTTCTATAAAAAATACAGGACGTTCAGACCATCAGCAGGTAACATATTCACGAGATCAACTATTGTGGGGAGCCACGTTTATGAACTTTTGGGATGCCTACCTTGTTAGCAGCTCTGTTGTATTCTCAATGATGACAGCCGTTTGGCTGTGCTCCGTCGTTTTGCGGGACGCCAGTATTGTCGACCGCGTTTGGGGACTTGGTTATGTTCTCATCACTTTGACCCTCGCCGGCCTAAAACCATCACTCAACACGGCCCAGCAAGCTTTGACGTTGATGGTCACCATTTGGGGCCTACGGCTGAGTCTCTACATTCATTTTCGCAATCAAGGCCACCCCGAAGACTACCGTTATGCGGCCATGCGCCTAATTCACGGCGAGCGTTTTTGGTGGTACAGCTACTTCAGCGTTTTTTTACTTCAGGCCGTGCTCATGCTCGTGGTCTCCATGCCCCTGATCTGGATCATGTCGCATGGGGACAACCCACCATCCCAGCGCGCGATCCTCGGCCCCGTCATTGTGTGGTTGACGGGATTTGTGTTTGAAGCCGGAGGGGACTGGCAGCTACAGCGTTTCAAAGCAGATCCAAACAACCGCGGCAAACTCCTTAAATCAGGATTTTGGTCATGGACAAGACATCCAAATTATTTCGGCGATGCACTGCAGTGGTGGGCTTTTGGCGGCCTTGCCTGCACCCTCGGTCCAGGCGGCCTGGCCACCTTGGTCGGCCCTGCGGTGATGACATTATTCTTACGTAAAGTCAGCGGCGTTGATCTACTCGAGAAAACCATGCGCACCGCCAAGCCTGGCTACGAAGATTACATCAAGAGTGTGCCTGCGTTTCTGCCACGCTGGCCGTTTTGGGTGTGTTTGGGGGCCTTGATTGTGGTCATCATGACGATCGCGTGATCGTCTCTTCGATCACGAATCTCCATCAAAAAATTACGGCACCACATTCAATCACCGACCTTCAGGGTCAGAGACTTCATCAGGCGGCTGGTCACGGGATGCTGAATGCGCCGTTCTGCGCACACCAACCAATACTCTTCATAGACACCGCTAAGGGGCCCAATCACCGCAAGATCTCGATCTTGAATCAACTCTTCCACGGCCGGCGTGGCCGCCGCAATCAATCCCAGATCTCGGGTCGCCATCAATTTTTGCAGGCTTGTGTCTTGCGCCTCCGCAATGACATCCACTTTAATATCCTTCAAAGCAAGCCAATGCTCGACACTATGTCGCAGCTGACAATCCGAGGTCGGCAGTATGACTGGTTGCCCCGCGAGAGAATCGGGAAAGTTCCGCTTCAGGGATTGAAACTTCGGCCCGCCACAGAACACCACGGGCATGCGCGCCACCTTGCGCGACTTCAATTGCCCCACTTCCGTAACGGGAGGCGTGGCGTTGAGCAAGATGAGATCGAGTTTATGGTCGCGCAGATCGCGCAAAAGATCGGCGCTTCGACCTTCGTGCACGGATACCAGACAATCTAAACTGGCACGAGCCTGATTGATCAAATGCAAACTCACATCTTTTGGGATCGTATCAACGACGCCTACATGAAAAGGAATTCGCCCCTGCACCGGGCGCTCATTGATGGCCTCCAGCAACTCCTGGCCGAGCCTGAAAATCCCATTGGCGTATTCCAATGCCACACGCCCGGCATCGGTAAGAATCAGACTACGATTTTTCCGTTCAAAAAGCTCGTGCCCAATCACCTCTTCCAGCAGCTTCAACTGGGCACTCAAAGTCGGCTGCCCCAGCCGCAGCACTTTGCTCGCTCTCGCAATGCTGCCTTCCGTAGCGATCACTTTAAAGTAATACAGATGATGGTAATTAAGCCAAATATTCTGCATAGTAAGCCTCCTTTATTACTTCCTGCCCCCGATCAATGCTTCGTTTATTATGAATATAATACTATTAAATATCCATTTTTATTAATCGTATACATTCCGTAACATCTTGACCCACACGTCACACGGAGAGATCTTCATGGCCCTACAAAAAAACATCGTGTCCTCACTTATAGTATTCCTTGTCGCACTGCCACTATGTCTCGGAATTGCGATTGCCTCAGGGGTAGCGCCAGAAAAAGGCATCATCAGTGGCGCCATTGGAGGCGTGGTGGTAGGCTTTTTTAGTGGTAGTCCTCTGCAGGTTTCTGGTCCAGCAAATAGTTTGATTGTGGTGGTTGCCGACGCGGTGAATTCCATCGGACTCGGCGGCCTCGCCATAGCGGTCATGATGGCGGGAGTCGCCCAACTCGTAGCCGGTGCTGCCGGCCTCGGCCGGTTAGCCAGATTGATTCCTGCGCCGGTCACCCAAGCCATGCTGATGGGCTTTGCCCTCATCATTATCGCCAGTCAGTTGCATATCATTATGGATCACAAGCCGTCAGCGTCATTTGTCGATAACATGCGGTCGTTACCCTTGGCATGGGAGCAAGTCGATCAAACTCTGAGACTTGGAAGTCTGCCCTGGGGGCCCATAGTTGGTGTGACTTCGCTCGTGATGCTACTTTTTTGGCAAAAATCAACGCAGCTTGCCCCCGCATGGTTTCGAAATCTACCCCCGGCCCTGGTTGTTTGCGGCATCGCAACGCTTGCCGCAACCCTATGCGCACTCACTTTAAAGCGCGTCCACGTACCCGACTCTTTACTCGAGGACTTTACCCTGCCGGATGTGACATTTCTTGGGCTCATGTCTGATTTTCGCACCATGGAGGTTGCGCTGACCCTCTTTGTTTTGGCCTCAGCGGAATCGATGCTGTCAGCATCAGCCGTTGACCAGATGAGTCGTCAGCAACAATCAAATTTTAACCGCGAGTTGATGGCTCAGGGCGTAGGCAACATTCTTTGTGGCCTGCTCGGTGCCCTGCCTGTGGCGGGCGTCATCATCCGCTCGACTGCGAATGTGGCCGCGGGTGCCACACACCGCTTATCGACCATGCTTCACGGAGTTTGGTTATTGGCCATGGCGGCTCTGCTGCCGTTTATCCTTGATGATATTCCCATGGCCGTGCTTGGTGCGATTTTAATGGCAGGATCTCTGCGACTGCTAAACTTTCAACCGCTGATCGCCTCCGCAAAACAACAACCCACTCAATGGATTGTATTTGCGGTCACCATCTTCGGTGTCTTGTTGATTGATGCTCTCTCAGGCGTTGCCATCGGCATCCTTGCTCACCTGCTGACCTCCTACCCGCCGCTTCGGATTGCGGTTGGGCGCCCACTGCGCGCCTTGGCAAGGGCCCGCAGGCAACAGAAAACGAGCTAGGTCCAGAAGTCCGTTTTGGCTGGTATTTTGGCAAGTTGTCACGATTATTGGCAAATCCTCGTGCATCACACGCATGCAGGCCTGAATGTGCTATGAAATTTTCATTTTTTTGGCGACTATGAGTTGCCAGAAAACCTCTAAATTCAAAGGAACGATAAACCATGATGGCGCAAAAAATTTTGTCTTTATTCATTGGCTTGGTATCCATTTCCTCAATGTCCGAAGCCAATGATGACACTCCCGCTGCGAGTAAATCAAACGAGGCACCCGTTCAAAGCGCCACTCTCGGTCAAGAATCCAAAGCTCAGTCCCTGACATCGGCCGCAGAAAAGCCTTCTGCCATCACTGATTACAGCTGTTCGATGAACAACGCGAAACGTAGCGTTCGCGTGGTCTACGAAAAGGACGGGGCCAAGACTCCATGCAAGGTGAACTATGTCCGCGACGCCGCCAGCGGCGAAGAGAAGACGCTATACAGTGCCACAGCTCAGGAAGGCTACTGCGAACAGAAAGCCGCTGAGTTTGCTGAAAAACTCAAGTCTACCGGTTGGACCTGTTCAACACCTTAAACGACCCGACAATCGAATGTTCACCGGGGGTAAGATCATCCACTGATCTTCCACTGACACTGCACCGGCAATGGAGGGCACATGCACCAGTACCACAGTCTGATGAGCCGCATCCTCGAAGAAGGCGTGGAGAAATCTGACCGTACCGGCACCGGGACGAAAAGCGTTTTTGGTCACCAGATGCGCTTTGATCTGGAGCAGGGATTTCCTTTGGTGACCACAAAAAAATGCCACCTGAAATCCATCATTCATGAGCTGCTGTGGTTTCTCGCCGGCGACACCAACACCGCCTACCTGAAGCAGCACGGTGTGAGCATCTGGGATGAATGGGCAGACAAAGAGGGAAACTTGGGCCGCGTCTACGGAGCTCAATGGCGCTCATGGATCAGACCCGATGGCTCCACGTTGGACCAGATCAAGCAAGTGGTAGAACAAATCAAGTCAAACCCGGACTCGCGACGCCATATCGTCGTAGCCTATAATCCCGGCGAACTGGAACAGATGGCCTTGCCGCCCTGTCATGCCTTCTTTCAATTCTATGTTGCCCAGGGACGCTTATCTTGCCAGCTCTACCAACGCAGTGCAGACGTCTTTCTTGGCGTGCCCTTTAACATTGCGAGCTACGCATTGCTGACGATGATGGTCGCTCAGGTGACGGGACTCAAAGCAGGAGATTTTGTGCACACACTGGGAGACGCTCACCTATATCTTAACCACATGGAACAAACCGCCATCCAATTGAAGCGAGATCCGCGCCCGCTACCGACCATGCGCTTAAACCCATCAGTCAAAGATCTGTTTGCATTTAAATACGAAGACTTTGAGTTGGTGGGATACGACCCACATCCCGCCATCAAAGCCCCAGTAGCCATCTGAAAGCAACCCATGCGCATCAGCCATATTGTCGCCATGTCAGAAAACCGCATCATTGGCCGCAGCGGCGGCATGCCGTGGCACATACCCGAGGACTTCAAGTTTTTCAAAGCCACGACCATGGGACATGCCATGATCATGGGCCGTAAAACATGGGAATCCATCGGTCGACCACTTCCCGGTCGCCTCACTATAGTCGTCACAAAATCCCATGATTTTTCCACTCCCAGCGGCGTCGTCGTCAAAGACTCGATCGATTCCGCGATCCAATACTGCATGGACCACCAAAAGACCTGGGGCGATGAGTGTTTTATTGTTGGTGGTGGTGAAATCTACAAACAATCATTGTCTCTGGTAGACCGTATTTATTTGACCATTGTGCATCAAAGCGTTGACGGCGATACCGAGTACCCTGCACTGCCGAAGCGAGAGTTTCAACAAACTCATTGTGAACCCCACCCCAAAGCTTCCATACCGTTTACGTTCACCACTTGGGACCGCATTGCAGCAAGCACTTAAATGAACTTAAATGGGGACACCCGACTGTCCCCATTTTCCTTGTCCAATTGCAATATTAATGAATCCAGAACACCTTTTCTTTTATATCAAGCATGTCGTAGACATCTTTTCGTCCATAGCAACCACTGGTCACCGTGGCGACAATATTAAATCTATCTCCGCGTTTAGCTTTTAGAGTGGTGGTACCGTCACCTGTACCTGTACTCACATCAAAATTTGACTGTTTCACCTTGTCGCAGTCCACGATCTGAAGACTGACGTTCTGTGTTGTCTGTCCTGGTGAACCCAATTTATAAGTAATTTTGATATCTTGATCTTTGTTGGAGAAAAATTGCCAACCGCTTCGCATCAAGTCACCGTTGATCGTCACGAAAAAGTCATCACGGTCGGCCCCGTTGGCGTCAATTTGATTCGGATAACAGTTTTCACCGCTGATGGTCACCGCGAGAATATTAGAGCCAGTTGCATCCAGAATGCATTGATGAGCATCATTAACCGGATCTAATGGCTGAATCGAAGAAGAAACGGGAGGCTTGGGCGCTGCTGCCTTTGGACCGCCATTGCCGCTGAAGTTAACGTCAGCGCAGTGGCATATCAACAGTGTGGTAACGATGATGAAATATCTGAAACGATTTACGCTAAGCATTGGGTCATCCTCCCGCCATCCCTTAGGGGTATCGGCTATAGAGGGGGTATAAATGATGTTTTCTTTAATTATGCTTATATTTCAGTTACTTATGACTCAAAACGACGACGTTACCGATGAAATGGGGGCCGTCGCGTGCAAAATGCGCATGGAGAAGGCCGCCAAAGAGGAGTCAATCGAGAAGATCAAAGAAAATCAAACATCGATCAGCGCTGACCGCGGCCAACATCCGTGCCGTGATCGCGCCAAAAAGAAGACGAAGAAGTAAACCATTACCCCGGGAAGGGAAGAATGAATGCGGCGCATGATCTCTGAGAAAGGCATACAAAAGACTGCTGTCGCGATCGCAAACCGCAACGCAAGAGCAATCCTCTCACTCCTTAAGAGTGGTGATCATTACCAACCTTTTAGACAGCAATGGCCATCGGAACCGGTTTGTTAACAGCAGATAAACCGCTAACAGGCATCGCCATGGAGGTTTACTATGAAAGACAACCAACCAAAGGAAACGGGAAATATAAATGTACTTGATGAAGCAATGGTAAGACCTTCTTTCCGCAAAACCCGTGGGACACCCTGTCAGTAAAATAGACGCAGTCGCGTTTGGCAGTGGAAAGAGCACGATTTCACCATCATGGGTCCGGTTTATAGCCGATCAGAAGCCGAATATACGTTCGTCGTCCTGCTCTCTTGCTGACAAGTCGCAAAATATTTCAAAAGTTCCAGAATGTGGTTGACTCAGCGGAGCTGGTCCATATAGGTGCCCCCAATCCCCCAATTCCCCTAGAACACCAAGGTTAATCTCAGGTCCTCTTGACTAACGGTGACCGTGCCGCGAGACTCGGCCATCGCTAAAAATCGCAACATAGCAGCGATTGCAAAGTCGGCAGCAATGTTGAGATTCAGTGAATTCGATGACTCTGCAATAATGGATAGACTTAGACCCTTAGGGTCTGCTGGTTCATCGTTTAGAGGCATACAATTAATTGTAATCTTGGAACTTCGACATTTGAGGATTATGATACAGGTAGCATAAAGAAGACACATCCTTGCCATCTCCAGATCAAGTTTAAATCGGTAAAACCATATCTCGCCTAAATCCTCATCCGACTCTGCCGGTCTCAACACGAGATCGATACCTAGCCGCTTGAAAAATCCATTTTCCTGCTCCTGAAAATCACCCATCATCGCTCTAAACCCAATCTCCTCCACACGCAGCGATTGGTGAGCCATGGTCACGGTGTTAAGGACCGAGCGGACCGTCACACGCATCCATTCCAACACTTGCATCGCGTCGCCAAGGCTCTGCTCACCGGGGTGATCAGACGCAAGAATTTCCAGAATGCCGCGCAACTGGGCGATGGGCGTGTTCAGATTATGACTGATCAAATGAATAAAATTCTGCTTGATATCGGCCGTACTCTCGGCCAAGTCTGCAGCTGCCTGCAACCGCCACTTTGAGTAGCTGCTGTAGGCCACAGAGCTAAAGGTGGCGCCAATGAACAACACCACGACTGCCATCGCAAGTGGCATCACGGGGACATAGAGCTGCATGAGCGGCACCGTCACAAGATTCAGCAGCACCACCGATAGTCCAACCGCAAACAGACTCCAGAGAGTCCAGCGGCGAGACATGCGCATGCCGACAACCACACCCGATATCAGCACCACGATCACAGACCATCCGATCCATTGCGGCAACACGGCAATATAACGATTCTCCGCGAACATGGCGGCCATTTGGGCCCAAAAAACATGCCAAGGCACACCGTCTTTCATCAATGTCGTGGAGGCCTTTGACATGGCTGTGTAGGTTTTTTGCAGGGCGTCTTTGTTATCTCGGAACCCAAACTCCTGGGACATGTCATTACCGATAAAGACGACCGCACCGTCGGGAATATGCGCCATCACCGGGGGCCTAAAATCAAGAAACTGATAATGCGTCAAGTGACTGACCTCTGGCACGTTCAGCAGGATGTTTGGCAGGACATGGGGTAGATTCTTTGAGATGACCCATGCAGATTTTGGTCGCATGAAGCGATTCATCACTTGCTGCGGCATCCATTCCCAATCAGGGGCCACAGTGCAAAAAAGATTCACTTCATAGTAGCAATCACGCGCTTCGACGATATGGTATGCTCGCATGAAATCAGCAGGAATCGTTTCAGAAGCGTAAAGATTCACTGCGATCGTGACGCGGTCTCTGATCCCCAGACGGTCAATCACGGCCGTCAAAGGCTTCAGATGCTCGGGGCTTAAGGAGTGAGCGTAAGTCAACCAACTGATGACAATCCATTGCGGGTGACTCGCGGCAACCCGCTCAAGGACGCTGGCATATTCTTCGATACTGGCATCCATCAAGGTTCCATGGGATGAAAGTCTTATGGCGGGACGATCATCATCCGCCGCAGAGATAGTCACAATAGGCCACTCCCCAAGACTCTTGGACGCCATCATCCCATGAAATACCAACGCCCCGCGAATGAATGCCGATTCAGCGCGAGCTGCTAAACTTTCGCGACGACCACCAAAATTCAGCATATGTAAGACCATGCCGATAAGCACGGCGCCCAACACCAGTGGCGCGAGAAAACGCGATGAACCCCGCAGAAAAATATGACGCATGGCCCCTTGCAGTGATGTTCGGGCTCTCGTCATCATGGTATCACCACCGTAAACACACTGCCGCAACCGACCTCACTCGTCACTTCAATGCGACCGCCCATTGCTTCAGCGAAGAATCGGCATAGGTATAATCCAAGCCCACTGCCTTTGGTCTCATACATACGCTCATCGCGAATGCGGTAAAACCGTTCAAAAATCCGCTCCCGCAACTCGGGCGCAATCCCTGGACCCTGATCTTCCACGGAAATACACAGACCATGTTTTTCAAACCGAGCTGTGCGGATCGTCACCGTCGTCTCTGGGCGGCTGTATTTTACCGCATTACTGATGAGATTATATAAAATCGCGTCCAGCAGTTGTGGGCTCACGCTGACGTCCTGAGCGTCAAATGGGATATCGATCACAAACCTGATATTCTTAACTTCGATCTTGCTTTCAAAACGCCTCAAAATACTTCGAACCATCTCATCAATAACGACTGTTGTTCGGCGCATCGATGCTTTGGACAGGGATTCCATTGCCGGAATTTGCCGGATGGACTCGAGATATTCCGAAAACTCTTCACCAGCAACAAAGGCCCGTTGATAAAAATCCAACTCCTGACTGCCCCGTTCAGCGCTGGATGCACGACTGAGCCGCAGGGCCGTCATCACCTGATGTGTGGTCAACTTAAGCCACGACGCGAAGTCAGCAAGAAAATGTGACTGCACAGCGGCAATTTCAGCTTTTGCACCGGCCGCGGCCTCGGCCTCGGCTAACATCATCAGTTCGAGACGCAAACGACGAACGGCAGCGAAAACAGACAACAAGACAGTCGCAAGAAATGAATCAGCCAACGGAATCGAGACACTCATCAAATGATAGATCAACCCGTGTGCGGCCATCAACAAAACCCAGATCATGATCGTCACCAATGAGCCGACCACACTCCCCCACTCCCACGCAAGACCAAGGACCATGACCACGACAGCTGTCTGGACAGCAGCAAACGTTCCCGACGCAACTTGAAGATCTTCTCTCCCGTCGAGATTATCAACAGCATTGGCCACCAAGTATGTGGTGCTAATCCCCTGATCAAGGGTCGCGGACGGTCCGGTCAACGGCGTGTTTACGGACATCTGCTCGGTGGTTTGAAAGCCCGCATCACGGGGCACCGTGTAACCGAGGATCACAATTTTTTGGTTCAGCTGATCCATAAACTCTCGTGGTTGACCCAAAAACTGAGCGAGGCTAATGGTGGGAAAATAAGACGGCGGACGATGACGCAATAGATAACGCCCACGTCTGGCGCCAAAGGCAGGATCCGCAATTGAAACAACACGGACGGCCAGAGTTTCAATCTCGCTCGACCCGCGATAGCTGGTAAAGGGGAGCGAGCGGACGACCGCATTACTGCGGCTGCGAAACGTCTCATATCCAGCAACCTGCGACGCAATAGACAACAACGTCTCAGGCAGACGACTTAAATTAGGAAACATCTGATTGTAGCCATTCGTGCCAATCACAAAACGCTGATCATAGCGCACCGTTTCCACAAGCTCGCTCATGTCTAGACCAGAGGCCGGAAATGCATGCTCTGGCATCAACAGCGCCACGGCCCGGGCGTTGGTATTGGCGATGATGCCTGCGGCTTTTGTCACAGCCCATGTGCCCACGTAGGGGCGATGCCTGTGATCTGTCCTGACACGCAAAGCGTCGGTTTCAAGCGCCGCAAGACTGTCGTCATCGATCGCAATGACGACCACACGCTCCGAGTGACCAGACCGCGGAAGCCACCGCATCAGGGTATCATAAAAAAAATGGTCGAGGGCATTGCGAAAGTCTGTCGTGTAGAACACCCACGCTACGAGAGCAAAACCGACGATCATGATGACGGCGACAGGATCTCTTGAAAAGATTCGGGACCGCCCACCTGCGCCGAACTCGGGACTCTGCGGGTTCATGGAGCCTCGCACTGCGACCAATCAACGCCCATGATCGACAAACTCGTGACCCCGCGAAATGTATTACGCGACAGAGATACGATAAAATCATGATGGGCCTTCGGCTTGATGTCGGCGATGACCTCATTGAAAAATAAGATTTTTTGCTCTCGTGATCCGGCTTCCGCGATGACGCAGGTGTGTTTTGGCTCACCCGTGATTTTATCAAAAAAATACTGGATGCGACGCACTGGCAGCGACAGCTTAAACCGGGGCTCCTCAAAACAATGACCAAATGGCCGCAGCTCGTCCAATGTGTCCAGGATACCAAGACCAAGCAGATCGATCGGCAGCTCGCAGTCATAGTCAATCCGGCTCTCCCAGATGTCTGGTCGTTCGTTGCGACGCCTCTCCGCAAACGCGGTCAGTTGCGCGCGGATTTCCGACTCATGAACCTCAGGGAAGGAAAAGCCACCTGCAGCGGCATGTCCACCAAATTTCGTAAACAGATGCCCACATGACATCATGGCCTCAGTCACATCAAATCCCTTGATACTGCGGGCTGACCCCTTACAAATGCCATCTTTGCGCTGAAACAGCCACGTGGGGCGCCAGTTCTCTTCGGTCAATTTACTGGCCGCGATACCCACCACACCGGGGTGCCAATCGCCGCCTAGAAATAAAATACTGTCACCAGCAAAGGCCTGCGCCTGCTCACGCGCTTCACGCACAATGCCAGATTGGATTTGCCGACGACGCTCGTTGGCCACACCCATGAAAGCGATCAGCTCGTCGGGATTTTCATCAATAAATGCCTTGATGACGATATCGGCATGCTCAAGACGACCCACCGCATTGATACGAGGCCCCAATCTAAAGCCCACATCCTTCTCGTCGGTGGCGTCCACACTTGCCGCGGCACGCAGCTTGACCAGCACCGGTCGGTGACTGCGCATCAGCGCATCAACACCGTATTTGGCCAATTTGTGATTGACCCCATTGAGTGGCACGACATCGCAGATCGTAGCCATTCCGGTCAAAGCCAAAATATCGGTCCATACGGTTTCCGGGATTTTGTGGTTTGGCAAATGCTGCGCTAATTTACGCAGCAGCACAAACGTGATACCGCATCCACAAAGCTCTTGGTAGACATGATCGGGATGAGTTTTGGGATTGAGAATCAAGCAGTCAGGCATTTTTTCAGGCTGGATTTTGTGGTGATCCGTGCAGATAAACGTGACCCCACGCTCGCGACACCACTGCGCCTCGGCATTGGCCGTGATCCCTGTATCCATCGTGATCACGACGTCAGCCCGCTCTGACTCCACCAGATGCTTGATGGCGTCAAGGTTGACGCCGTAACCTTCCTTGAACCGGCAAGGAATGTAATGCACGTAGTTCCGGTAGCCGATCGCCTGCAAAAACCAGATCCATGAGACACAGGACATGGTCCCATCCACGTCGTAGTCCGCATACAGCGCGATGCGTTGATTTTTGTCGATCGCCATAGAGATCGCATCTAAAACTGCATGCAGGCCGTGATCTCCATAATCAAGCCTGTCAATTGCAGTAAACTGTCGCGACTCACGCACCATTTCAGCAACGGCTGCATGAGACGAAGGTACGCGAGTTGACTGGGAAATCCAGTGTTTGTAGCGGCGGCCTGAGGTCATAGGAAGGTTATAGATCGAATGATCGATGCTGTAAACCGCTTTACTAAGAAACGGTTTTGACTTTTAATGACCGACCTTTCGCTAAGGCGTCAGGGTAGATGATCAGAGGAGACCAATTTTAGGGGAGACGTATCGATGGGCGCGCAATGGAAACACGCGGGTAAGATGGACGCGGCAAACCGCAAGGGTAAAATTGTCGGAAAACTATGCAAAGAGATTGCGGTTGCCGCAAAATTAGGCGGACCAGACCCGGCCGGTAACGCCCGTCTCAAAGCTGCCCTCGAAGAAGCCCGTAAAAACTCCGTGACCCGCGATTCCATTGAACGCGCCATAAAGCGCGGATCGGGGCAAGGCGACGACAACATCAACTATTCCACTCTCACCTACGAGGGCTTTGCGCCCCACCAGGTTCCAGTCATCGTTGAATGCTTAACCGAGAACAACAATCGCACGGCAGGAGAGATTCGTGTGCTGTTTCGCAAAGGGCAACTCGGTACTAGCGGCTCCGTCGCTTGGATGTTCGACCGTCTGGGTATCATTGAGGCAACCATTGCAAAAAAAGGCATCGACGTGGAGGAGTCCGCGATCGAAGCCGGTGCTCAGAACGTTGAGCCCATGGACGATGAAGACGTTCCAGAAGGCAGTACCGGCGCCATTTTCTACACCGAGACCACGGATGTTGACGCCGTGAACAAGGCTCTCTCCGAGGCTGGATGGCTCGTTTCAAAGGCGGAACTTGGCTACAAGGCAAAGACCATGGTGGACCTATCGGGCGACGCCCTGAAAGAGGTGCAGCAGTTTCTTGGGGACATCAATGACTTTGATGATGTGCACCGGGTTTACACGGCCATCCACTAAAACCAACTGGTATCAAATTGAATCTTTTTTCAATGGGGGCTGGTATCAGAATGATACCAGCCTGTCGTTTTGACTGCCAATGCGCACTGGTTTGTGTGCCTTTAACCGGCTGAAACCACTTATTTTTCATCACATCAGAAGCCCTTCAATCAAAACCTTCTCTAAGGCACAGCTTTTGCTTTATGAGTCCCGTGGCGAGGGCACCTCGTGTCCATTGGGACACAAGAACCATAACCCCAAGCCGCGAAAAGGAGATTGGAACATGCACCGGGTTGAGATCCATGATCAGTTGAGCGCCACCCTGCGACGGGAGGTGGATGCCCTGATCTATCATGTCTGGGCATCGGAATCAGAGTCCAACATGGATGTCACGATGCTCGCGTCTCAGACCGATCCAGCCGCGGACCCCATGGATGCCCGCTCGGTGCATGTTCTCGTTCGCTCCGTCGACACTGACTGCCAGAATCATCATGGCAATCATCAACTGATTGGCTACGGACGGGTTGCCATGGCCGCAAACCCACAAGACCTGCGAGATGGATTTGCCGAACTAGGCATCGCAGCCAACGACTCTGTCACCGAGTTTCCAATCGCTTACATCAGCCGTCTTGTGGTTCATCCCGATGTCCGCGGGCGGGGCATCGCAACGCTCATTCACATGAATCGTATCGATATCGCCAGACGTTTAGGCGCCTCGGTCGTCTATGGTTGGGCCGTTGGAGAAAAACCGCGCGGTGCTCTGATTCGTTGTGGGTTCAGAGAAACTTCAAGGCGTCACGGTTTTAAAACCTCGTGGTACGAAACCTGTCGTGACGCAAGACTCGTGCGCCTTGACTTAGGCGTCAGATCTTCCGCAGCATTAGCCATTTAAGCATTTTAAATGGGGACAGTCGACTGTCCCCATTTAGATGGCCCGGGCGGGCAAAACTGTCTAGACAATACGATGCAGCTTCGTTACTTTTCCACGGTGCATCGGCTCTTTTATTTGGGGGCTCCCATGACTCTCCGCCAAGACCTTCTGACCTCGCTCGAAGCCTACCTGACAACATGGTGTACTCCGAAAGCCTCTTATCTTGGCAGGACTGACCAAGAGGAACGCCCCGTTGCCGAACGGTTCATTTCGTTTGTGAGTGTTACGCCTGGTTGTTTTGCGCGCACGAACCTCGACGGCCACATGACGGGCTCAGCGTTGGTTGTCAATAAGAGCCTCACAAAAGTTCTCTTGACCCATCACAAAAAACTCAATCTATGGCTTCAACTCGGTGGCCACGCCGATGGCCACCACCTTTTACACGAAGTGGCCATGACCGAAGCGATTGAAGAGTCAGGGTTGCAGAATTTATCGCATCTGTCCTATGAACGAGATGTTTTTGGAGCCGCGGCTCCTGATCATCTGCCGTTTGACGTGGATTGTCACCTGATTCCCGCAAACGCTAAAGACCCCGAACATCGACACTTTGATGTCCGTTACCTCGTTGTTGCAGCATCTGAAACCATGCCCGTTGTGTCAGGTGAATCCCATGATGTTCGCTGGTTTGATCTAAAAACCGCCCGGAGCATCACCTCAGAGCGCAGCATGCATCGACAGTTTTACAAACTCGACTGGCTTAAAATTCAGCTTGGAGTCTAGGCCTGTATCTCTTTGATTTCGACGACTTGCATGGTCTCTTGACAGACCGTCCGGACGACTTATGATCTGCAGGGTGCATGCATGTTGGGCGATTTTGGGCATGCGGTGGTAACCCTTCGAGACAACCATTCAGAAACTGAGCAGGCGGATTCACACCATGGCTGACTACTACGATCAACTGGGCGTCAAAAAAGGCGCTTCTGACGATGAAATCAAAAAATCCTACCGCAAGCTTGCGATGAAATATCATCCAGATCGCAATCCGGGGGACAAGGCGGCCGAAGATCAGTTCAAAAAGATCAGTGAGGCGTATGCCGTTCTGAGTGATACCGAGAAGCGCAAACAATACGACATGTTCGGCGATCAAAAGTTTCACCAAAATTTTAGTCAGGAAGATATTTTCCGTGGCGCCGACTTCCGCAATATCTTTACGGATGCCGGGTTTGATGCCGGAGATATTTTTAGCCGTATTTTTGGAGCTGGATTTGGCGGAGGATTTAGTGGTGGACGCGGTGGTGTTGGCGGCGGTGGATTTGGCGGCGGGCAAGCGGTCAAGGGTCAAGACATTGAATACTCACTCACCGTCTCCTTTCATGAGGCTTTTTCAGGCTCCGAACGCCAGGTCAGCTTTCGCCTCAGTGATGGCTCATCCCGGGATCTGACCGTCAAAATTCCGGCCGGCATTCGCGATGGCGGCCGCCTGAGGCTTGCCGGCAAGGGCGCTGCAAGCCCCTACGGTGGACCCGCAGGGGATCTTTATATTGTGTTGACCGTAGCACCGCATCCGCAGTTCGTGCGGCAAGGTGATGACATCGAGGGCAAAATACCGCTCAAACTAAGCGAAGCCTTGTTGGGATGCTCCAAGGAAGTGGAAACCTTGGATGGCCACAAAAAAATCAAAGTTCCAGCCGGCGTTAAGCCCGGAACTAAAATCCGCCTTAAAAATCTTGGATTTCCTTCTCCAGGAAAGTCCATTCGCGGAGATTTCTACGCGGTGGTCGAATACCAGGTGCCCGACACCTTAAATTCGAAGCAGCTTGATTTGGTCAACTCCCTGGCGGAGGCGGGACTTTAATCCATGAACATCGATAAAAGATCACTGCTGCAGGCTGTGCTTGCAGCGATTGACGCTGAGTGTGCGACCATCGCATCTGCAGTCACCATTGCCACTGATGGCGCAACAAATGATGAAAGTAAACCCGAAGGTAAGTACGACACCCGAGCGTTGGAAGCAAGCTACCTTGCTGGGGCCCAGTCTGAACGACTGCGAGAGCTCAAAGCATCAAGAGATTTTCTAGCCGGATTACCCATCAAAACATTTGCCTCGGGTCACGCCATAGGACCATCTGCCGTCGTCACTTTGGAGCAAGAAGAGCAGAAGTCTCTTTATTTTTTTATACCAATGGGTGGCGGTCATTGCGTCAATGCCGCACATCATAAAATCACCACACTGACGCCGCAGTCGCCGCTGGGCCGCGCCATCAATGGCAAACGGGCGGGCGACGAATTCACCATAGAAATCAATGGGCAAGAGCGCACCTACTTCATCTGCGAAGTTTGGTAAGGCCGTCGCCGGATCGTCCACGAATCAGTGATCGATGCTCACCTGAGGTCCTCGGCTGCGACCACATCCTCAAAAAACAGCGCCTGAGGGGGCCTGCCTTTTTTGAGCCATTCATCCGCCAGAACGTTATAGGGATAGGACATGGTTGCTTTGTAATTTTTGAGAAACACCACAATATCTTTGATAGCAAACCCATTAGCCTGGAGCTCTGAACGGTTGACGTAAACCTGGCTAGAGGTGATCACCTGTACGACGTCAATCTCGTTATCACGATGATCGAATCGGGTATTGAGATCTTTTTTGAGTTGGCTACGGTCAATGCGGTAGCCTCCGGACAGCTCTGATAGAGGCGCAGCACCGTGGTCGGCGGTCAAAACCGCGATGAACGCACCGCCGGTCCTGGCGCGAATCAACTCGACCATCTGCCTGGCCTCGTCATCTGCCGCCGCCAGAACATCACCGCATTCATCTGACTCGTAACCAAACGCATGACCGCAGTAATCAGTGCTTTTCATATTGACCCAAACAAGATCTGTCTCGTCATCGGCACCAATATTCAAATCGACGATCGCAGCACGCGTCAGAGCTCCTTGTTGCCGAGCCTCCGCGGGCGATGATCCGACGGTTTTTCCTCGCAAGGAGGCGCCGGGTCCGATCAATTCATGGCCACGCCACCTGCCCTCGGAATCCACGATTTTTTGCACCCATGGAAGTACCAGTTTACGCGCGAAAGCCGCAGGCAACGCGTAGTTTTGCTCTTCGGTCGTCCACTCACCCCCTTTGCCGGTTCCCTCATTCCATACGACGTTGGTTTTCACACCGCCATTAAACAAAGCACCGTGGCCTCCCATGGAAATCGCAGCACGCGCTGCCGGAGCCACTGACAGGATGACCGGCTTACGCCCGCGCGCAACGGACCAAACATCAGAAAGAGTTGGCACAAAGTAAAAACTTGGATTGAAGGCACGAGATGCATCAGAACCTCCCGTAACGATCATGTGAGCGGGAATCTGCCGCCAAAACCCTTGGTGAAATAAAAAATTTCCAGACACACCGTGCTCCGATGGCCAGGCGCCAGTGCCAATGGAAGCGTGACCGACACTTGTCTCCACATCGACATGTGCAACGGAGGCATTCTTAAAATGCGCACCTTGAGCCATCATCGACTCATAAAAAGGAGCTCCATGGGGATGGGCATTCAGGTATTGAAGCCCCATCTGATCTTGCACGAAAATGATCATGGCTTTGGGACGGGACGAAACGGCACCTTCAGCCAATGCCTCCGACAGAACCCTTCCACCGTGCTTGGCTGGAGCCGGAACATCCAAAATTTTGGCCAGAGTCGGAACGATATCTTGCTGTACGGCAAGCTTACTGTAGGTCCCAGACTTGAACCAACGCCCGGAAGGGTCAAAAAACACCAAAGGAATGCGAAGATCGTAATCCCAGGCCACACCGTGCATACTCACTGGATGAGGCGGCAACAGACGGCCTTTCACCGAACTCGGATACCAAACCTTCGGATCAAACTCCCAATGTTCAAGCATATAGTTGTGCCGCTTTGGCAGCAGAAAGATGTCTCCACCCCATTGACCTGCCGTCTTGCGAAAAATCTCGCGCGGCCTGAGGCCAGGCACCCCGCCCTGCTGCTCCTTGGCCCAAAGATCTGTTGACCACATGGGAAGTCCAGCGATCGGTGCACCGAGGACTAGCACTGATAGGAACCACCGGAGAGGCCCTTTGCAGGGATTTTTACACTGAAACCATGTGAGCGAGCGCATAAAAATACTGATCCTCCGGTAAAATCCTCCGGTTTCGACCACTCATCATCTTTCCATGATGTTACAGTAGCCGTCCAAACCGCAGATCCTACGCCGATTGAGGGGCTCAAGCCAGCCTAAAACCATGTTGCATGGGAACAGAGCACACAGCCGCTCAACGACCGGGTGTATATTTTGACAATCTCATGTAAACCGATCCGATTTTGATCTCACCTTGCACCTGTACCATGGCACGGGTTTTGTCCTGGGCAATCCAGACGAAGACGTCACCTTTTTGCTGCATTTCCTTGCCGATAAAGGTCTGCAACTTCAGCTTCATCGCCTTGAAAGTTCCCGCGGGAACCGTCACCTCTTCAACACCCAAAGGACTAGCCTCCAGGAACCAATTTTTCTCCGAAGTGTAAACCAAAAACCTCTCCACTTTACCGGGCACATAATCAAATGTACGAAGTTTCAGAGTCGATCCGATGACGTCAATGGCACCATACTGCACGTCACGCTCAATCTGCGAGTTACCCGATTGCGAATGCTCGGTTTTCTCCATCACTTTGCAACGATTGTGATCGAAATCGAGCCACTTCTTCATGACAAAACTTTTGCCAAGAAATTTGCCTTCCTGTTGCTCGATGTAGAATTTGGTAACGCCGTCATCCCATGGGCGCACGACCGCAGTCGCCGAATCATTGGCCACGTAGATGCCTTTAAACCAGTCACCCGTGCGACCCTCAACATGATACGTCCTCTGCCAGACGCCATTCACTTTTTGCGGGGCTTGGATCTCGATGGTTCCGTACCCAGCCAGCATCCCCATCCACGAAATGGCGTACTCACTGAGCTCACCAGCCTTGAACGGGGTGTTTTTGTAGGTATCTGATCGCGGAAGATCCGCAGGAGTTTTTGGTAAGGGACTGGGACACTGAACCTTAAAATCCTCGGCTTGGGCGGTTGAGGCTAGGACCAGCAACAGGCAAAGACCGTTAAACTTCATGCGGAACGCCCCCTGGATTCATTGGTTTGAAAACGTCGTTGGAATCTCGCGTAAAACGTCGTGAACAGTTTGTTTTGCTAATCATACCATATGTTTAGTCATAAATGGGCTAGCTGACAACACCCCGCTCCCCATACACTGGGCGAACACCCACCCAAAAACCAATGAAAACAGCTGATTTAATTTGCATTTATAGCCTATTTTATGCTATCACCCTGGCTCCGACTCAATCCTGCCAACAGAATGACCTGTTGCCATCACCATCGAGGCGGAAAGAAAGAGTTCACACCTATGTTACAAGAAGCATCAAAATCCGGTTTCAAAGGCATTCGTTGGGAAGATGAGGACACAGGCTTTGAGGCCGATGCACGCCTCACATCCGATTTCGCGAAAATGCTGGCCGGAAACCCTACGACATCTGAAGTCAAAGAAGGCATGATCGTCAAGGGTCTCGTCGTTCGTCTTACGGATGACGGCATCGTGATCGATATTGGTCACAAGTCTGAGGGCGAAGTTCCTAAGCATGAATTCGGCGCTGACGTGCCAAAAGTCGGCGAAACAGTTGAAGTTTACCTTGATCGATTCGAAGACCATGCTGGTGAAATGGTCCTTAGCCGTGAGCGAGCAGAGATGCTTCGCGCATGGGACCGCATTGCTGAAGCGTTTGAGCGCAATGAAATCGTTGAAGGTACCATCATGAGCCGCGTCAAAGGCGGTCTCTCGGTCGATATCGGCGTGAAGGCGTTCCTTCCTGGCTCCCAAGTTGATCTTCGCCCCGTCCGCAACCTCGATAAACTCATTGGTGGCAAGCTCCAGTTCAAGATCATCAAGTTCAACAAAAAGCGCGGCAACATCGTTCTTTCTCGCCGCGTGCTGCTTGAACAAGATCGTGAGAAGCTGCGCGCCTCGACTTTGGGTAACATCAAAGAGGGCGCATCTCTCAAAGGTATCGTCAAGAACATCACAGATTACGGCGCATTCATCGACCTTGGCGGTATCGATGGCCTTCTCCACATCACAGACATGAGCTGGGGTCGCATCAATCACCCAAGCGAGCTGTTTGAAGTTGGTCAAGAGATTGAAGTTAAAGTCTTGAGCTATGACGAAGGCCGTCAGCGCGTGAGCCTTGGCTACAAGCAATTGCTGAACGATCCTTGGGTTGTCGCGGGTGGTAAGTACACCGTCGGCGCCAAAACAAAAGGCAAGGTTGTCAGCCTCACCGATTACGGCGCGTTCGTTGAACTCGAGGGCGGCATCGAAGGCTTGATTCACGTTTCAGAGATGAGCTGGTCCAAGCGCGTGCGCCATCCTTCCAAAGTCGTCAATATTGGCGATGACGTGGAAGTCGTCATTTTGGCCATTGACGTTGAAAACCGTCGCATCAGCCTCGGCATGAAGCAGATGGAACCAAATCCTTGGGAAGTTGTGAAAGAGAAATACCAAGTTGGTGACGTCATCCGCGGCAAAATTCGCAACATCACCGATTTCGGCGTATTTGTTGGCATTGAAGACGGCATCGATGGTCTGATTCACATCTCCGACATCAGCTGGACCGACCGGATCAAGCACCCCGGCGACCTCTTCAAGAAGGGCGACGAGGTTGAGGCGAAGGTTCTCTCCATCGATACCGAAGGCGAGAAGTTCTCATTGGGCATCAAACAGTTGACCGATGATCCTTGGCTAGCCGTTGCAAAAGCGCATCCGGCTGGATCCAAAGGCAAGGGCAAAGTCACTAAAGTGGCTGACTTCGGCGCATTTGTCGAAATCGTTCCAGGTGTTGAAGGCATGATCCACATCAGCGAACTTGCAGACTCCCCAGTGGCCAAGACTGAGGATGCTGTCAAAGAAGGTGACATGGTCGAGTTTGTCGTTCTTGCGACCGACGCTGACGAGCGCCGTTTCTCCCTATCCCGCAAGGCTGCCATCAAAGGCCTTGATGGAGAGGAACTCAAGCAATACATTGGCGCCGCATCTGGCTCCAAAACAGCGTTTGCTGAGGCATTCAATCGTGCGCACGGCTCAAACAGCTAATCTTGTCAGAGCTTCATGACATCTAAAAGCCCGGCTCCTTTACTGGAACCGGGCTTTTTATACTTTTTTTCAAAATGATGATCTGATGAACGGTCATATGGGCCATCGTCATGATCGCAATCCTTCGCCTCATTTGGCGGCAAAGTTTTTTGGGCGTACAATACTATGGGGCGAGAAACGCCGCCAACGCCCCAAACAATCAGGCGAAATTTCATCAAGCATCACCCCAAACTGTCGAGGTCATGATGACAAAAGCCCCTGCCCTGAGCCGTCGCAAGAAGAAGGGGTTCTTCAAACTGAATTTGCAGCCAAAGGCTGGTTTCGGATTGATCTCCTTACTGATTGCCATCGGCGTTATGGGGCTGATTTTTGCTGGAGTCATGGAGAGTCTGCAAAATAATTTAAAGGCTCAGAAAAAATTTGAGGAATTGAGCGACATGGTGGAGCTTCGGCGCGTCCTGCGCAGCCGCATCGACTGCACACAGACTAAAGCGGCCAATCCAGGGTCCTGGAATAATTGTAACGGCAATCTCAAAATCAAAGCCTCTGATGTGGCCGGTACCATTGTCATATCGGACTCAAATCCACTCAAGACCATTGGCCCGTATAGCTTGGAGGCCCGTTGCACGGTTGACGGCAACGGTCGCGGCACCCTGAAAATTTCCATGATCAAAACCACTGGCTCCATTTCGGTCACGAATGATTTATTCAAAAAGGTTCCGATTGTATGCAATTAAGAGCCTTTCGAAATCTGCGTCACCGGGCCGCCGGAAATGCCGGTTTTACCATGGCCGAAGCCATCATTGCTGTCGGCATTTTGGGGGTCATCACTTACACCGGACTTGGCATGTGGAAAACCATCTCCGGGATTAAAACCAAGCTTAATATCGAAAGCGATCGCATTGACATGGGTCTTGCATTACGAGACCGTATCGACTGCAGCAAAACCCTTGCAGCACGATCCCCAGAGACTGTCTGTGACTCTGCATCAGCAGCATCTCCGGTACCCGTGGTACTGAAAGACGCCACAGACCAAACCATCGTGGCCTCCACGAACTATGCATCCAATGCCGTCACAAGCACCTATCAAGCCAAGGCCACCTGCTATAAAGATGGCGACTACTTCATCTTCAATGCCCATATTCTTGTACCATCGCAAACAAACCAAGATGTTAAAGTCTTTAAAAATATCGGCTATGCTTGCTGGGATACCGCTGCACCACCGCCGCCACCGCCGCCACCGCCGCCACCGCCGCCGCCGGGTTCATGCTATACATTAAATGAATCAGATCCAATTCCTGCCTGCGCGCCTGGGTGTCCCAATAGCTACTTAAGCTGTTATTACGATAACAGCTCAATCGCCAGATTCAATTTATGGGATTTAAACTGTGCGGCCCAGACATGCCCGGGCACACCGACAATGACACGCTGCCTTACAGTACCTTGCCCCATAGTGGACTAGATCATTAGATCATCTGTAAACACGCTCCAACATCCTCACTGTCAGACCGCCGTGACTATGGGACCTGATTTGCCGAACAGAGTTCATGTTTAGACGAAGATGTTCAAAATCCCGTTTAAGAAGATTGGATGCTATGTTCAGTTGTCGGTCGAAAACTGCAGCGCTGCGAATGGTCTGCGAAAATAGTCCTCGTCGTTGCGCTCAGGATGTCTCTTGGTCAGTCGGCGAGAAATTCTGAAGAGAGTTTTGAGGCCTGGAAATTTTGCAGGAGGCCCAGTTATGATAAATTAGCAGAAAATTTAGGCAACTCATCACAACCGCATCGCAATTGCAACCCCACATAAGTTCACCTTAAGATACCGGCCCCATCAACCATATGCGACAATCAAACCAGGAGACCTATGGATATCTCAACAGCTAAACAAATCTGTGATGCCGTCGTCGCCAACGCAGAGCGGGTCATTCACGGCAAAGAGACCGTGATCCGCAGAGCGCTCGCATGCTGGCTCGGCGGCGGTCACGTGCTACTTGAAGATGTCCCTGGAACCGGCAAAACCATGCTTGCGCGGGCTCTGGCTGCATCTGTGAACACCCATAATAAGCGGGTGCAATTTACGCCAGACCTGATGCCAGGTGACATCATCGGTTCATCCGTATTCCAGCGCGACAAAAACCAATTTGTCTTTATGCCCGGACCTATTTTTACCAACGTGCTCCTGGCTGACGAGCTCAACCGGGCCACACCCCGAACGCAATCGGCATTGTTACAGGCGATGGCCGAAGGGCAATGTAGCGCCGAGAATCAGACGTATCACCTACCGAAAAATTTCTTTGTGATTGCCACGCAAAATCCCATCGAACAACATGGTACATTTCCCCTGCCAGAGGCCCAGCTCGACCGTTTCTTGATGCGCATCGCTATTGGCTATCCCGATCACGCCGCAGAAATGAATGTGATCAAGTCACAACTGATCAATCACCCTATCGATAGCCTTGCCGCCGTATGCACCGAAGATCAATGGTCACAGGTCCGGCAGTTGACAAAGTCGGTAGCCGTCTCCGATGGCCTGATCAACTACGCTACAAGTCTTGTGAAGGCCACCCGAGAAGATTCTCGACTCCTGCTGGGATGCAGTCCTAGAGCCTCGATTGCATTGATCCGTCTGGGTCAGGCCTTTGCTGTCATGGCGGGTGAATCGTTTGTAAAGCCAGACCACATCAAGCGCATTGCTCCGGCCGTCTTAGAGCATCGTCTGATTCTATCCACCAAGTCACGCATGGACCGTATCAAGGAATCCATGATTGTCGGTGACATTTTGCAACGTGTTCCAGTGCCCGTCAAATGAGATCAGGAGCCCATCAGCCCCCCGCAACCATTCAGAGGTCAATCATCCGTGGAAAAATTCTTGTTCATCCATGACCTCTTTGACAAATGGCTTGTGTCCAATCCTGAGGGTTTACCCTATCAACCCTTGCCTTGGGAGGCTGAAGCATTTTCTGGGCCAGACAAAAGACCCTTTCACTTGATCCCCTACCGAGTCCCTGTGGCCTACTTGTTTTGGATGTTGTTACTTGCAGGTCTGGCTGGGCTTATCTTTAAGCTACCGTTATGCGCCGCTATCGGCAGCGGAGGCGTCACAGTGATTGTCCTTGCCACCCGCGACAGCTGGCGACAAAGCGGCATCTTAAACATCCCAAAACAAACTTATCAATTCTCCGGAGTTGAATACACAAATTTCGCATTGACACTGCCCATCAAAAACCGGTCAAACCGGGACCTTCACCACGCCTCTCTGTTCCTGAAGTTCCCGGGCACGGTGGAACAACATCATGTGATCTTCTTGCCAAAGCTGCTCGCGGGGCAGGACGCAAACATCACCACGAAATGGCCATTGAACGCCGGTATGGGGTCATTTGCCATCACCGAAATTCTGGTCGTGACCGCCGATCTATTGGGGCTGATACCTCACTGTATCAGTTGTCCCGTTGATATCCGTGTGGACGTACGACCCGAGCATGCCATCATGCCACCATTACGAGTGACGGTGGCGGGCAAAACAGCCCATTCTGGATCCGTTGAGGCGCGGATGATTGGCGATTCGACGAGCTTTCTTGGACTGCGTCACTACCGCGAGGGCGACAACATCCGCCGTATTGATTGGCGAAAATCAGAACGATTTCAGGACATCATCGTTAGGGAGTTTGAACGACTCGACGCCACCGATGCCACGATCTTGATGGATCAACGCGCCGTCGGAGCCTTTCAATACCGTGGACTGAGCTCCTATGAATACCTCAAAGACACGGTCGTAACATTGTGCAGAACATTGATGGACCAACGACTCCGTGTGCGATTGATCACACCGCAGCATGTCACAGAATTTGGCAAAGGTCTGGCCTTCATGGACCATCTCATGGATGTCATCTCAAACCTGGAACCGGTAACGACTGAACCCTTTGAGCAGTTTGTAGCCGAGCATCGATCCTTAATTCCTCCTTATAGTTTGGTCATTCCAGTGTTCTCTGCAATCCAGATCGATCCAAACGCGTTACTTGACTCGTTCTGGGTCTGGAACGATCTCAGGACCCAGATTTTGCCCGTGGCCATCGACACCAATCGTTTTGGTGAAAAAATCGCCTCAGCGGCGAGTGGTAGCTCTTCAAAGCACGAGAGCCTCGATCTTCTGCAACAACTTTATGGCCACTTATCGGCCCCCGAAAATTATGGCATCGCACGCAAAGTGAGCGAGAACACCATTGTCATCGGACCAGGGGAATCCATCGGCGATGTTTATGCACGGAGCCTCTCATGGCGCGTCTAACAAATAAATCATCCGGGCATGCGGAAAGCCCTCGACTATGGCTGCAGACGATACGTTTAACCATAGGATTTTTGGTGGTTATCAATAGCCTTGCGCATTTGACGGGTATTTATTCCTCCCATATCCTCAAATGCAATCTAATGCTTATCGCGACAGGGCTCCTTGGACAGATTTTTGCGGCGAAATCGCGTTTTTTTACGGCAAATATCCATCAAAAATCCGTTGCATCACGGGACGCCAATGCCATCATTTTCGGCCAGCGTATCACGATTCGATCATCAAAGCTTCCGGCATGGGATCATCCGCTGAGTCTACGCGTAGCCGTTGCGATCGCTTTGTATATGACGGTCTGTTATTTTTTAATGTCGCACCCCGCAATGCGTCCGGGGTTGAATCTGTCAGGCTGTTTCGTTGGCCTTGCCGTAATCGCCGTGATGACACCGACCTTGGCATGGCTGCCCGTTGGGTTGGCGATTGTGAGCCTATTCATCGCAGGCCCACCGCCAAGCAAATCTTTGCTGGTCGGCATCACCTATGCGGTATGCCTCTTAGTATTGATATTTGGATTTGCCTTGCTGCTTCATATCTTTGCGACACATGAAGGAATACAGGAAGGAATACAAAATGAGACCCCAAAAAAGCATCCACCCATCACCTGGACAACGCCGCATCATGCGTTCAAGGATCTGCTGAAGTATGGTATCGCGATCGCGATCATCACCTATGTTTATTGTGACTGGGCATCTGTTACAAGACCTGAGACAGCAAACACCAGGAACCACCGCTCACAGTCAAGAAATACAGATTCCTTGGTTCATGCCCCTGCACTTCACCCTCAGGCCCCTCACTCAGCTCGTGCGGGTGCCGCAGGTGATTCTGTCGATGGCACTCCCCTTCAAAATCAAGAGACCCTCGATCTGGCAGGCTCTTTAGATCGCCACCCTGACGGCCCCACCACAGAAGCAGAAGCAGAAGCAGAAGCAGAAGCAGAAGCAGAAGCAGAAGCAGAAGCAGAAGCACCACCAAGCGGACAAGGCGGACAAGGCGAGCAAAACACCACAGCCACTACCGCCCGTAACACTGCAGGTATCATCAAAGACCCAAGCTATGCAGACGGCACCCAAGAGCACTCTCCAAACGCAAACGAAGCAGACAGCATCGCAAGCGCAAGCGATGGAAACCAACCGACCGACTCCATCGGTGATGCTGCCAGTCCGCAGGATCACAACACCGCTTCATCGACAAAGGGTCGCTCTGCAAACAATAGTTCACGATCAAGTCAGAACTCAAAGCCAGCGACAAATCCAAAACCAACACCAAAACCAAAACCGTTATCATTACCAAAGCCTAAAGACCTTGTCACGGGACTGCTCGCTGTGGCGGTCATTGGCGTCATGATCGCCTTTTTAATGAGGCGGAGAGCGCAAAAAAGACCCAACTTCCCCGGACAAAACGCGCGATCAAACAAAAACCTCTCTGTCATGAGCCCCGAACTGCGACGTAAGTTCGAGCATGATTTATTGCAAGCAGCGTTCCAGCCGCCCGCAGATCCAGAGGCGATGCGAAAACAAGTCGTAGCGTTGTACAATCAATTATTGGACGCTTACGACCAAACCACATTAGAACGTCCACACGCGATGACGCCCGATGAATACGGGCATTATTTTTCTGCCGCCCGCCCACCGAAGGCCTCAGCCATAAGATTTGTCACAGAGGTTTACGGCCGAGTTTTCTTTGGCAAACAAACGCCAGATCTTGCAACGTTCCAGCGCTACGTTAAAGCCATATCTGCGGCACAGTCGCCTTAAAGATCCCTACAACTGGCTAAAACGACCGGAATTTAGGGAAGGAGGCCGTTAAGGATTTTTGTTTTATTTTTAAACACGCTAAATATTTTGCTGTTTAAGAGATGCGGTGCTAGTCTTTTTAAAAGGATCATAATGCTTTATTATTTTATAGAAAATTTACCAACTTAAAAAAGTTTAACATGCTATCTGGCAGTCAAAGTTTATCTAAAAAGGACCAGCAGGACATCATTGATATCGTCCAAGCCATTTTTCCACTGGTCCAAGGTATTTATATTTATGGCTCCATGGCGCGCGGTGAAGGTCGATCTGATAGTGATGTCGATATCGCTGTCGTGCAAGAGAGTGCGATCGAAGCGGATCAAGCGTTACAACTGCGTAGTCAACTCGGCGTCCGACTTGGACGTGATATTGATGTGTTAGATCTGCGACGGGCTTCGACGGAAATTGCATTTCAAGTTGTGGGAGAGGGGCTATGTATTTTGGGGGCAGACCATGAAAGCGTTGCCCTTTACGAAAATAGTATTATGTCGATGTATGCTGCGCTACAAATCGAACGTAAAGAAATTATAGAAGACATCGTTAAACGAGGGATGGTTTATGGCAAGTGATCCTATTCTATTGAGGAAATCCCAGATTATTGAACGATGCGTCCAGAGAATCACAGAAGAAATGGGCGACGCAAACGGAATGGAATCTCTTAGTCAGACGAAACAGGATTCTGTTCTTCTTAATCTTGAACGAGCGTGCCAAGCAAGCATCGATGCCGCAATGCGGATTGTTCGTCTTAAAAAATTAGGTCTACCAGCGGAGTCACGGGAGGCTTTTAAACTGATTCATCAGAAACAATTGATTGATACTCAGCTCTATCATCGCATGATTAGCATGGTTGGATTTCGCAATACAGCAGTTCACGATTATCAGGGGCTCAATTTGAAAATAATCGACGGAATTGTTCGAAGTCACTTAGTGGATTTACTCACTTTTGCAAGCTTGGTCATCACCCTTCATTAATTGCTAACTTTTCACGCGCGCAGTCTTGGATTTAGCCGTAGCATCGGCGCAGTCGCTTTGATGCGGTCAATATTCCACAAGTGGCGCAATCTGTGATAATCTCCTTCGTAGAGTGTATCGTTAGCAGAAGGAATCGATGGTTTGCTCGAACGTCTAAGGATTTTACACATCGATAGTTCCGAGATCTGGGGTGGCGGACAAAGCCAGATAGCAACATTGATCCGTGAATCTGCCGGGGCCGACTCAGGTCTGTCGGTTGATCACTATTTAGCCTCTCCGCGCCAGTCCAAACTATGGATGAAGGTACGAACGCAGGTTAAAGACCTCTTCCCCCTGCCCCGCGCTGCGGCTATCAGTCCATGGTCCATGCTGATGGCCGCAAGGTTTTGTCGGCGCCATAAAATTCAGGTGATTCACGCCCATTGCGGCAAGAGTCACACGTTCGCCTACTGGCTGAAACGCCTCTTTCTCAAGGATATAAAACTCATCGTCCATCGTCGTATACCGGCAAAAATTCGCCCCAATGTTTTGTCCCAAATCAAATTCACCTCTGATCTTGTGGACCACTTCATTACAGTCTCTGCATTCATCAAATCCGTACTCGAATCCGGCGGCGTCAGAGCCGATAAGATCACAGCCATTCGCAGCTCCAAAAAACCATTTGCTTGCGAAACCACCGATAAACAGCGGGCGCGCGAGGCTTTGACTCGAACAGATGGACTGGCTCCCGGTGGCGATTTTTTCGTGGTATCGGCCTCGCGCCTTGTGCCTGATAAAGGGCTCTTTGTGCTGATAGAGGCGTTCCGCCACCTTGTCAGGGAGAGACCCACAGCGCGATTGTTTATTGCCGGCGAGGGAGAACTGGAGCGTGACCTGAAAACCGCAGCGCAGACCCTCACGAGCAGTGGTCAGGTGGTATTCCTCGGATTCAGGAAGGATGTGCCCGAACTTTTGCTCGGCGCAGATATTTTTGTCATACCGAGCCTTTCGGAGGGTCTTGGCAGTACGATTGTGGAGGCCATGATGGCCAACACCGCCGTGGTTGGAAGCCAGGTGGAAGGAATTCCTGAGCTGATCAAGTCTGGCGAAACGGGAATCCTGGTGCCACCTGGCAATCCCGATGCATTGTTTGCGGCGATGAAAGACCTTGCCGGCGACCCGCTCAAGCGGTCAACCTTTGCCGACAAAGCCCTTGCCTGGTCCCACCAAGACTTTATTCCCAAAATCATGGTTGAGAGAACCTGCGCGGTCTATCGCCAGGTTTTTGCCCAAGAGCGTTCATAAGGTACAATCATCATTGCAATAGATTCAAGATTTTACCTGATTCGTCCCAAGCTCGGGATCCGGAGTTCCACCCAGTGAGCGCAAATGTCACCATCTCTCGCCTGATCGCCTTCGACGCTTTTGTTGAGGTCATGGAAAAGAATCAAAAACCGGAAGACGTGTTGGAGGATCTCTATGCCAAGAACTCCAAAGACATGAAGCGGGTGGATCGCAATCTCACCAAAGAGATTTTATTTGGCGGACTCAGATGGTACAAAAAAATCTATTGGATCCTTCAGCACACTGCCAAAAAACGCGATCTCAAAACTGTTTCGCCCCAGGTCCGAGCGGCACTCATTCTCGGTACTTATCAGATTTTTTATATGGACCGCATACCTGACCGTGCCGCCGTCAATGAAAGCGTCGAATACGTTCGCTTCAAGGGAGAGGCCGGCGCTGTGCCGTTTGTTAACGGGATCTTGCGACAAATTGCAAGACGAGCCGAGTACTTCACAAAACCAGACAAAAAAAACAAACCGGTCGACTATCTCGCTCTGCAGTTTTCACACCCCGAGTGGCTCGTGAAACGATGGTTTGACCGATTCAAATTTGAGCGCATGGAGGCGATGCTTGAGGCCAACAATCAGCCTCCACCTGTGTTTATCCGCGTCAATGGCGCAAAAACCACGCCCATGGACCTTCAAGATTCTTTGCTACGCGATGAGCAAACACAATCAGAAAAAGGCAATCTCAAGGGTTGCCTGATTTTGAAAAAACATCCTGACCTGAGCCCCGAAGGACTATTTGCGCGTGGATTTTACACCATTCAAGATCAGGCCTCACAGCTCATACCGCATCTTGTGAACGTCCAACCAGGGATCACGATTGTGGATGCTGCGGCAGGACCTGGCGGCAAATTGACACACCTATGCGAGATGGGGGCAGGAAAAATCAATATCGTTGCAGTGGAAAAAAGCCCGTCTCAGATGGAGCGAGCCCGTCAAACAGCGAGCCGACTTGGCCACGAAACGGGCATTGAGTGGGTGTTGTCGGATTTTATGGATTTTTTCCCAAAGACAAAGGTGGACCGCGTGCTCCTCGACGCGCCATGCACAGGCCTAGGAGTTCTGAGACGGCACCCGGAGGGCAAGTGGCAAAAAAAAGAGTCTGGCATCAAGGAAGTTGCTGAACAGCAAAAAAAACTGATCGAACATGCCCTAAACCTACTAAAGCCGGGCGGTGAATTGATCTACTCGGTATGTAGCTTTGAAACCGATGAAACAGAATCGCAGATGCGCTGGGTGAAGGCCGCCTATGGCGATAAGGTCGAAATCATATCGCCCGTGGCAAGGCTGCCGGACTACTTCAAGCGATATGTCACAAGAGACAATGTCTTAATGATCTATGCCGGAAACCAGGACGACATGGATGGTTTCGGCGCTTTCATCGTCAGGTGGAAAGGGCCATCATGAACATCAAAACCATCGTTGTTGGTATCATCTTCGCTCTAAGCTTGACCTGTACCGGCATCCAAGCCGCTGAGAAACCCACAAACCAAACGGTGGCTTCGGAGTCCACCGTATCAACGTTTACTGATTTTGCCGCACTGCGCACGGAACTTTTATCCATGATCGGTGGCTCCGGCAAGCGAGTCTTGCTGTGTACGGATTTTTTGACGGATGCCGATATTGTCTCGTCCCTTTATATTGCTCAATACCGGAAGGTTGACATCAAGGTCCTTCTGGGCCGAGAAAAATCTACCAATATTCTCTCTAGGCTCAACTATCTGCAGCAGGTGAATATCCAAACATCGCTGCGGCCGCGAGATTTTTACCCATCATTCAACACGATACTGCTGATTGATGATCGTCTGATCACTTTGAATTCCAATTTAGACTACATGGCCAAAGCAAAAAACCTCTCAGTCACGACGCGCCCTACCACCGAGATTGCGGCTTTTGATGCGGCGTTCCTTCAGGCCATGTCTGGACAGGTTGCGCCTCCGTCCACGCCTCTGCCTCAGGTCGGCCGTCACCGACCCGCATCTCAAAGAAACCAAACCACCCCGCCCAGAGGAACCCCGATCAAAACGCAAGGCACAGTCTCACAAGCTTCAGAACAAGACAGCACAGCCGACACCCCAACCAAGCAACTTGAAACCCCACCGCAGAAAGGCGCTTACCGCTACACGAACGTAAAAGACAAGCCCCAAAACGGCATTGCAACAAAACTCCCCAGAACCACGATTACCCAGGAGCGCGAACGGGAGCGCGAACGACAGCGAGCGTCATCAGCCGCTTCCACTTCGGAAGCGAATACACAATCTCCTTGAATGTGCTAAAATATTTTTGTAATCGCGATCACGAGGAGTAGGTCATGACGCAAGGCACCGCAATGAAAACAACGCATTCACGATGGCTCGCTTCGGTCGCTGTCGTATTAAGCTTGGCAGGATGCGTCCGCGGTTGCGGCCATCAGCGCGAGTCCATGGCTCCGGAGAAAGTGGTAGAATCCTACCTCAACACGGCCCTCAACATGAAAAGTGTCGCAGAGCGCGAAGATCTCATGCAATACACCACGGGTCGGCTTAAAGAGGCTCTTGCATCAGCGACCGAAGAGACCATCAAAAACGCCTATGTGAATCGCCATTATGAGCTGGAATCCTATGCTGTGATCGAGCGCCGTGACCGCACGCCACGGGAAACAGAGATCACGTTTCGTTTAAAATATAAAGATCTCGGTACTGCCGATATCAGACCGACGGACACAAAATCAGCGCCCACAGTCCAAACCGAGAATTCAGTGGCTCTACTCAAAGAAAAAGGCGTGTGGTTCATCCGCGATGTTGTCGGCGCAAAAACATCCATCGACTTTCCGGTCTCACAAGAAAACGAAATCCGCGCCAAGCCGGGTGTGATCAGCAACCAGGACATCACGACACCTCAACCATGAATCCATAGGTTCGTCAGGCTGAGTGGCGGACTTCGTACTCACCGAGCGTCATGACCTGTTCAAGAAAACTGAAGTCTCCTTTCGACAGGCTTGGTTTACGTCCACGTTTAGACATCCGAAACTGACTGACTACTTTATGCGCCTTGCCTGCCTGGATCACCTTAACCCGGTAATCGGTAGCCATGTCGCGAAAGATTCGGCGAATTTCTGCAGACGTCTCAAGGGAGCGAATCCACTGCGCGCAATCACCAAATGGCGCGAATTTATAGAGTTCTTGCAGCACCTCTCGCCCCAGATCACGATGACCAAGATCACTGGTCACTTTGTATAAAGCAATCAGATGCCGCGCATAGCTCTCTGCAGCCGGACACAATGCCCCTGGTTGGCTAATGGCAATCACATGGGATCCAAGCTCATGAAGGAACAAACAAAAGCGCTCGGACTCCTTAAACATGTGCTGCTTGAAGGTTTCGTGCAGAATCCGCTGGGTTTCACCGACCGATTCCAGAGCGCATGGCAAATTCTCAAGCAAAAACTGCGCCGCAACTTTCTCACTTTTCTTGACAAATAACTGCTGAAATAACGCTTCCATGATCGAATGGCCAAACCGCGTCATCAGCTTTGTGTAGTTGATCTTCACCGGATGCCCATACTCGATCTGGCTGAAATACCGCAGTAGACTTAGGCGTACCGCCTGGATATTGGTATTACTGACACTGAGAAGGTATGCTGCGATGTGGTCTGACAAGGACTTACTTTTGTCGATGTGACCTGGACGCTCATCCTCTAAACGCTGGATATTCAGACCAATTTCACAGATCAACGCTACCGCAGCCGCCACAACTGTTTTTGAGAGCTCATCTTCTGCGACTTCCCCACCAAGACTCACCTCGACCAATTGCCTCGTGACGCCGCTGAACTCATCGCTATTGAACAATTCCTCAAGGAACACCACCATCAAATGTTCGGAGCTTGAAGCAATCAGCAGAGCGTAAAGACTTTCGATTAATATCTCAGATGACAGGCGATCACTGTAGCGCTCGCCCAAGCGCAGCGCTATGTGCCGAACCAGATCAGCACAACCACTCTCACCGAGAACCTTCAAGACGTGACGCCCATCATTCCAAGAGAGAAGATGCCCCATGTCCACCAACTTATTGGCGGACATCACATCCGTGACGTGCTTCCAGGATAGATTTTTCTTTACGTTTGCACCGACCATACCACTCACCCTTTTCCCTTTAAATCATCCAGAAGGATTCTTCCGAATGCCTCTTAACTCGCCTTCTCCGCAGCCGATCGACGTCTGGCCGAAACCATCCGCTCGATATCATCCCCGAGCCCCTTATCGAGCCCCTCAAAACTCAGACCAAATCCAACGGGGTAACGCGGATCCGAATTAAAACGGACCACGCGCGCCAAGACGTTGAACGCTTTCACAAAACCCTCAATGCGAACCGACAGCTTTACCCGCTCACCAACCGTAAAAATCTGATCTTGGGTCTCAATAAAAATTCCGGTAGATGAGATATTCACACCACTGCCAATAATGAGTTGGCCATCGGGATTGTGCGCAATAATACGACCTTGAATGGAGGCGCGAGGAGCGGCTGAACGCCTTTCAGCAGAAGCTGTTGAACTTCCAGGCTTGGCCACACCCAATTCTTCAAGACAATCTTCCACTGGTCGCCAGTCTTTCCAACCAACCTTAAAAAGGTAGGCATCCTGAGCGATCATTTTGCTGTCAAGCATCTGGGTGACCTGCGAAGTCATAAATGGCCCTAGCTGCTGGTTACCCTGGTATACGAACCAACTCTGATCACTCAAGTCACACCTCCCTAACGATCCACCACCCAAAACAAGCCTGGGACAGGTTCATCCCACAGGTGGCACGGGAGTCTTCGGTTGCCCCTGTAAAGTCTTTAGAAAAAACCCAAATTATTTTTAATTATGCAATAATTTTAACGGTTTATGGCGACGCATCTGTCGCTTGCCCTATTGCCTGGGTTACCGAAACCGACCACCGGCACGGCATGGAGATAGACCGAGCCGCCGGAGGCCACAACGGAAACAATGCTATAATAATTCAAGGCGAGGCCCTCGTAAGCAATCCAGCGAGAAACAACTCGCACCTCAACTCGCACCTCAACTCACCAACACTTACCACCATGGTGAAAGGACAACCCTCATGACGTCTCACCACCAGCGAACAACCCTGATCCAAAGCGTCCTATCCTGCACGTTGATGTTATGGTCGTGGAGCAGTCTGGCCACTGAACCATTTTCACCAATGGCGGCACCAAGCACGGCGGAATGGCAACACTTTCATCAGATGACGGAAAATAAGAAAATCGAACTTTGGCGCTTTCAGTCAGGGCGCGGCGTGACGCTGGCTCAATGGGCCTGGCAATGGCGCATCGGCTGGGTGAGACAATGTGAAAGACCGGAATCTTTGGCTACTTTATGCCCAGGGCTTTTGAGCGCCGCACTTCAAGACAAAGCTGTGGTCGTGAGGGCAGAGGCCGCAACAGTCATTGGCCGCAGATTTGAAAAACACCCCAACAAACAGATCGTCGAGGAACTTCGTACCGCATTCCATGACCCCAGAAATCGCCGTGGGGGAGAGCCATTGTTTGTTTGTGACCGCATCCTGGAGGCCCTGCGCAGCATCGGAGGTCGACACTCCATCGATACAGCCACAAAGTTGGCTCAAACAATGCCCGCAACCAAAGCCTACTGGAACAAACTCAATCGTGTCGCTCTTTGACGACCCTAGCCCCGCGATGCTGGCTTGCCTTCATTAGCGTCAAACCCCATTCCGCCAATAAAAACAGCCAACGATCGCTGGGCTTAGAATGTGTAGCATCGTGAGTCACGACACGCCCCTCTCGCCCCGCAACAAAAAAAATCGCCGATGCCGCACCAAAAATCGCAGCACCGGCAACCCAAGGCCCCGGACGGCGTGTAATGGCAGCGGAGACGCTGAGCTCCTGCTTAATATCGCGCAGACCATCCACTGCCGTGCGACTTAGCTGCTGCAATGACGAAACCATATCGCGCTCCAGGTCCTTCATCAGATCCCGCAGTTGCCGCACCGAGATATCCGTAAGATCAAGCAAAGCATGCCTCAACTCCGCCTCCAACTGGATACGCCGACTCCTGAAACCATCACCTTGATCGCGCGACATGATCACTCCCCCTTCTCCAACCCCAGTCAATGCCTTTCAGAACGCCCCAGCAATCTCATCGCCGCATAAACCGCCAAAGCAGAAACCCCCGCGACAACAGCTACAGACGTTAAAGGCCTAGCTCGTACCACGGTCTCCATCCGCCGCGCATAATCGCGACCACGTA
Source organism: Oligoflexales bacterium (assembly GCA_044375465.1). Taxonomy (GTDB): domain Bacteria; phylum Bdellovibrionota_B; class Oligoflexia; order Oligoflexales; family RGVZ01; genus CAMDKS01. The sequence goes on from JBILMN010000008.1 coordinate 47,849, forward strand.
GCGCAATTTTTTGTCCAACCTCGCGCACTTGCTCGAGCTCAGCCTGCGCCGTATTCATAAACTGCTCTCTGGCCTTCGCCAGACTACCCGTGACAGCCAACGGCGATTCGATCACTTTATCAGCAATCTTCCGCTCAGCTCCGCCAACGGCACCCATGCGCGGTTCCGACGCCGCGGCCCGACCAAGACCTGAAGAACCCGTGATTGTTTGATTCGTTTCCATATGAAAATTCCCCTCTCGATAAATTTAGAAATCCCAAATTGATGCCACCCATGCAGCACCAGACATCGCCAACCAAGCAATGGTTGTGCCAAGGCCAAAACGCCTTAAGCATGGACCTTAGCGCTGCAATTTTGGAATGAAAATTGAAGACAAAAAGAAAATACCGGTGAGGAGGCGCCCATGAGCTCATTTGCAAAACAAGAATCAAAAAACTTTAATACGGATGACATTGGCATTGCGGTCGAACGCGCGGAGGTCGCTTTGGCAATGGTTTTAGAGGAGCGTTTTCAGCGCTATAGCGCCGCCCTGATCAAGCAGTATGGACCAGAGCTCACGCGAAGGTTTTTGCCTAAAATGACGGTTTTCCTTCTGGTCACTTTGGCAGGCTACGGGGTCGTTTATGAATGCAGCTCCTTATTGATCACTTACGTCTGGCCTGGGGCTTATGGCGCAGTTTTGGCGCTATTGAGTCATGGGGCGCTGTTTTTGAGTGGGGTGATTTTTTTGTTGGCGCGACGGCGTCGCGGTGTTTCAAGTGAGCCAAACGGCGCAAGCAAGGCGCATGAGGCGCACAGCGGCATCGATCAGGACTGATGACCAAAGGGTCTCTGAACAATTTCTAGGACAACCATTGCGACACAGACCGTTAAGACCCATTTTATTCATACAAACTCAGACCGCAATGGACTTCCACCCCCCCACCCTCACGCCAACGCATGATCGTGAAGGCTAGCGGCAACACCGATTTTCCCAAACTCAATTCAAACAACATTCACAAGCATCAAATCTTGTGCAAGCACTCACTGTCTGGGCTTTTATTCTGTTTTATTTTTTTGAGATACCGCCGACAAGGACGCCGGTGCATCGATCATCTCCAGAATTTATCGAGGCCTGCCAACGAGGTCCTTCGCGCCATACAACCCGCACAAATAAGCTTGGCGATTCAAATGTAAATCCAAGAAATAGACCCATCAGCACCGCTCCTGTTTTTGACTTCCAGAGAATATTTCATTGGTTAAAGCAAAAATAAATCGGGTTAACCCCGAAAATCCAGGGTGTCAAATTTTTGATCCATTAACCTGCGGCAAATACTTCCGAGTCTTGATCAAACGCTTTTGGATGGAACGCATATGAGCTTTACAGCTTGGCGAACAAAAAATCAGGAATTTGTTACGGTGGCTCCACTGTTGGTCGAGCGCCCGACAATCCTTTCGACTCGTCCATCTGTTGAGGGACCCGATACATCTTCAGGCGATGGATCTTCCGTCAATCCATCAGCAGCGGAGCGAACCCGGGACGCGGCTCGTAAATATCTTCAATCAAATCCACCCCAGCCCCGCGAGTGTTATCAAAACGCACAGAAACTTTGTGCGGCGATTCCAACGGTCCATTACGTTCTTGGCCGCGTCACGATTCCAGGCTACGGCACCATAGACCACGCATGGAATTGTGATGAGCTTGGACACTTTGACATCACCCTGGGACGACGAGCCGACTTTAAAGAATGCGTCTTCCAGGCCATCGTGACGCTGACAGCCGATCAGGTCAACACGATGACGTGGATGGGCATGCCGCCAACGATCTACGAGGTTTTTCAGACACTCCAATCAGCCGCAGCTTAGAGCTCTAAAGCACCGCTTTTATTAGTTGAAATTCACCAAATTCAAAATCCCTTGAGATTTACCAGATGTTTGCCGATACGATTTGTAAAGGGAGACAGCACATGAAGTCACTCGCATCAATCAAGTCATCACGCAATAACCTCTCCAGGGTTGTATTCACGTTCGCGTGCGTGACTCTCTACGCATGCACGCCCGATGGCAGCGGCGGTTCTGGCGCAGGTTCCTCACCCCAAAAAAACCCATCACAGACGCCCATCACGCCCACAAACGAGGGCGATGCTCAATGCATTCCCAGCGCCGCCAACAA
>JBILMN010000061.1:0-15905 GCA_044375465.1 Oligoflexales bacterium
AAGAGTAAAAATAGGCGCGTCAGGATAGAGACTTGCAATGGCGTCGAGGACTTTTTCACCCCCTCGCCAGGTAACCAACCAATCGTGAACAATGGCAACCCGCAAGACTTTCGCGCCTCCTTTATCATTTCACCAAAAAACCACGAACGTCCATCATACCGTCTTTATTATGATTTCAAAGGACAAAAGTCGTGACACAAATCTCAACAATTCGCTGAACTTGCGGTCTGCCAACGATTTGGCGCGTAAAAAAAATGCCGTGCAATATTTGCTCCCCGCATGAACATGAGGTTAAGATTAAAGCATAGGTGACATTCATTTTTTGCTTGACACCGTTTGTTTCGCAAGAATCAACCGGCGTCACATCGACCAGCAGTGTGCCGACGCTCTGCTCCCGGGGTGGGAGTTGCGGTGTCCTAGACCTCTCGCATGGAGAATCGACTCATTATGAGCCATTCTGACAAGCGTCCGGATCATTTCCCATCCATCACACCAGGCTCGCAACTCTTCTGCGAGATGCCGGCATCACCAGTTGGAGAGAACTGGGCGCACGCATTCCCTGAGATCGTGGGACGCAGCGCGGCCATGTGCCGTGTGCTGGAGACCGTGGCCAAAATAGCCCGCAGCGAGAGCTCCGTCATGATCAACGGGGAAAGCGGCACTGGCAAGGAACTGATTGCCCGGGCCATCCACCGCTTATCCGTCCGCTGTCACAAGCCGTTTATTGCCATCAACTGTAGCGCCATTCCGGAAAACCTTCTGGAAAGCGAGCTCTTTGGACACGAAAAAGGTGCCTTTACCGGCGCCGTACAAAAGCATCACGGCGTGTTTGCCCGTGCCGAGGGCGGGACCTTATTTCTGGACGAAATCGGCGACATGGCCCCCGCACTGCAAACCAAAATCCTGCGGGTGCTCCAGGACAAGACCTACACGCCCGTTGGCGGCAAAGACACGTGCTCGTCTAATGTTCGCATTATCGCGGCCACTCACGTGGATCTGGAAGGGGCCATTGTCAATGGTGGTTTCCGCAGTGATCTCTACTACCGCATTAACGTTCTACCGGTGACGCTACCACCCCTGCGCGAGCGTCAAGAAGACATCCCGCAACTGCTCACGCATTTTTTGGATCTCGCCAATCGCGCGCACCCAAAACAAGAACTCTGCTGGTTAACATCTGAGGCTGCTGCGGTCCTGAGTCACCAGTCGTGGCCAGGCAATATACGTCAGTTGCAGAACCTTGTTGAGCGCCTTGTGGTCATGAGAGGCGGCGGCGCCATTGGCATCGAACACATTCCGCCCGAGTATCGCAAACTCTCAGTAACCACACCCCATGGACGTGCATCCGACAATGTCAATCAACCGCGTCATAGTGGCCCAATCCGCATCGAGCACGCGCCCGCAAATGAGCCGTTCCCCCATGGTACGTCACTGCAAAATCTCAATCCGCGACCTGGCGTTCAGGTGGCATTGACTCCATCAGATTTTGGATCCTTGCCACCCGAGGGCATCAACTTGATTGAGTTCATAGAAAATCTGGAAAACAGCCTGATCACGCAGGCATTGCAAAGAACCGATAATAACCGCAACCAAGCGGCACGGCTTCTTGGCATGAACAGAACAACGCTGGTTGAACGCATCAAGAAACGCAAACTCTCCCCCATGAATCCTGCCAGCGAAGAACTATAACAAATGATGATGGGGCCCAATTTAAACCTGGGCCCTATTTCGTTTTAAGATTTAGACACACACCAAACAATGGGGGTTTTTATGTCAATCAGCGTGTCAAGAGGATCCATTTTACTGTTCGGGGTTGCGGCAATTCTGGCCGCCACTCCTGCGACCACGGCCTTGGCCTTGGTGGCGCCACAAGCACACGTGACGTCTCAAGCTGTCACAAAGATGTTATCAAAAGGCGAGATAGTCATACGTCCGACCATCATACGCATCGAGACCAAGGCCTATGGCACGCGATTTAATGCACGGACAAGCATCGACGTTGACAACCACAGTGGCGCTATTCGACTGATCACCGGCGATCTGGCTCCCGCCCCACGTTCCATGGATGCTCTCAACGCAAGCGACCTTGTGGACGTAGCCACAAATTGGATCGCTGCCCACGAAGATATTCTTCAGGTGAAACTGGAAGATATGACCCTCGTAAATGACGCCACACTCATGACGCCCGATGTGCAGTTTCTTCGATTTAAAGTCTCCCGCAATGGCACTCCGATTGCGGATGCGTCCGTAAATTTCCGGTTCAAATTTGGCAAGCTTGTTCAAATCGACGCCCGTACTTTCGGAGAGGCGCGCGATGACGTCCGAGGTGCGTTTGTCAGCGCAACTGATGCAGTAGAACGCATCGCGTCAGCGGCGACCATCCAGGAGCAGGGACAAATCCTGCGCGTAAAAAGGACCGAAAAAGGCTATCGTCTTGTCCGCGTCAACAAATCCCTCGTTACCATCGATGGACAGACCTTGAGCGTACAAACCGATGCCTCGACAGGCGATATCTTTGCCGCACGTGATACAAAACATTACGCGGACGGTCTCGCCCACGGCCTAGCGTTCCCACGCACTTACTTCCAAAGCCAGACGAGCAATGTTCCGATGATGGAACTCAACATCAAAAATGGCACGACAAATACGGTGACCGACGTTTTGGGAAAATTCTCATTTGAGGGCAGCACGGCGCCGTCCATCTCATCTCTTGCGGGACAGAAGATCACGATTCGGCCATCTACAGGCACGGCGATCGCAAAAACTGCAACTGACAACGCCGGTACATGGGATCTCAACTTGAATGTTTCCACCGAGAAAGACCAAGCCCAAGTGCACACCTTCCATCACCTGAATCTCATCATCCAAAAAGCAAAAAAATACATCGACACTCCATGGATTCAACGCAATCTGCGCGCTAACGTAAACCTTGGCCAAACCTGTAATGCCTACTGGGACGGCAGCAGCGTCAACTTTTTCTCTGCTGGTGGCGGCTGTGGCAACACGGGCTTGATTTCGGACGTCATGTATCACGAGTGGGGACACGGTCTGGACGAGAATACCGGCGGTATCGACGATGGCGCCTACTCAGAGGGTTTTGGTGATATTCTCTCCATGATCATGACCGGTGATAGCAAACTTGGACCAGGATTTCGCAGCAACGGTGGTATTGTGCGCGACATGGAACCTGACAAAATTTATCCAAAAGATCGCGGCGAAGTGCACGCAGAAGGCCTGATTATTGGCGGGACATTCTGGGATCTCTACAAAGCGTTGGTTGCAAAATACGACGCACCAAAGGCTGACGACATCATCAGCGCGATCACCTTCAAAACCATCTTCACGGCGACGAACTACACAGACGTCTATAATGCTGCCTTGATCGTCAATGACAATGATGCGGACACCACGACCCGGGCCCCTGACTTCTGCGAAATCAATGCAGCATTCGCGCTCCATGGCCTCGCGACCAAAGCCACAGACTGTCCTTAATCGACGCATTTTAAGGACACGAACAGCTCAAAAAAACGCCGCACACACTGTGTGCGGCGTTTTGATTGGATGACCTCTCTAGTTGACAGCACTTCGCTAGAAGCTCAAAAGAACATGCAAATAACTGTATTTATTGATTTATTTGATTATATTGAAGCATCTGGACCCACTGCCGACAGCCTTCTTAATGTTGAAGGAGGCACTGTTATGCTACGCGATGCCATGGCACGAACGGGATACAATCAGGAAGAGCATTATTTTTTTGAATTGAATCAAAAACTCAAAGACCAGCTACGCAAAGACCCTTTACGCATACGGCGCGACCTTCGTGCGCTGCGCCGATCCGCCCAGGCGCAACCGGTCTCACGTGACGGTTCGCCTGTCAGCGAAAAGCTCAGGGCTGCATAGGCCTTTTGCGTCGATCATCATACGTTGCGGCCCTCAGGCTTTATGATTCTGAGGGCGCAGCTCTTTACGCAGAATCTTGCCAACATTTGATTTAGGCAAGTCCGTCCTGAACTCATAAAACTTTGGTGCTTTGTATCCGGTGAGGTTTTCTTTGGCGAAAGCGCGCAGCTCATCTTCAGTCAGAGTCTGATCTTTCTTGACCACAAAAAGTTTAACCACCTCGCCAGAGTGCTGATCCGGAACCCCTACGGCAGCGCATTCGGCCACCTTAGGATGCGCAACCATCACTTCTTCCACCTCATTGGGGTAAACATTAAAACCCGACACCAGGATCATGTCTTTTTTGCGATCGACGATTTTAATATAGCCGCCATCGGTCATAAACCCGAGATCTCCTGACCGGAAGAAACCATCGGTCGTCATCACATTTTTGGTCTCCTCAGGACGATTCCAGTAGCCTCGCATCACCTGTGGTCCACGAATGCAGATTTCACCAACCTCCCCAAACCCAAGGGACTTGTTGTTATCGTCGCGGATAGACACTTCGGTGGAGGAGATGGGAAGTCCGATGAACCCATTAAATTCTCTGTTTGATAGCGGGTTGATGCACGCCGCTGGAGATGTCTCCGTAAGGCCGTACGCCTCATAAAGCACACATTTGGTCACAGCTTTCCAACGCTCCGCCACGGGCTTTTGGACCGCCATGCCGCCACCGAGGCTCAGCCTCAGAGAACTGAAATCCACTGTTTTAAACAGCTCATGATTAAGCAGGAGATTGAATAAACTGTTGACACCCGTCAACACCGTGAACTTGAATTTTTTCATCTCCTTGATAAATGCGGGAACATCTCGAGGGTTCGTGATCAATACATTAAGAGCACCAAGACAAGTAAATGTCAGGAGATTGGCTGTCAAAGAGAAGATATGATAGAGCGGCAACGGCGTCAGAATAATCTCCTCACCAGGTCTCACAGAGGATCTGATCCACTCAAGGGCCTGTAACATATTTGCCACAATGTTACCGTGAGTCAGCTCTGCGCCTTTCGACACTCCCGTGGTGCCTCCGGTATATTGCAAGAACGCCAGATCAGAATGACTAAGCTCCGCATGCTTAAACTGCGATGCTTGCCCCCGGCTGATCGCCTCATTCATGGTAACGGTCCCCTGCAAGCTCCAGGCGGGCACCATTTTTTTGACTTTTTTAATCACAAGATTCACGATGACGTTCTTAGGGAACCGCAGAAAGTCGCCGATCTGCGTGGTGATCACATGCTTTACGGACGTATGACCGATAATCTTCTCCAGCACTGCGGCGGAATTCTCAAAAATGACGATGGCCTTCGCTCCAGAGTCCTTGAGCTGATGTTCCAGCTCCCGGGCCGTATAAAGCGGATTACAGTTAACCACGACCATGCCGGCGGCAAGAGCGCCCACCATAGCAATCGGATACTGGAGGATGTTGGGCATCATGATGGCCACTCGGTCGCCCTTCTGCAGCTTGAGATCTCGCTGCAAAAAATCACCAAATCTCAGAGACATCTCCCTGAATTGGGCATACGTCAGGGTTGTACCCATGTTGTGCAGCGCAGGTCGATCTGCGTATTTTTTGAATGCGACCTCAAAAACCTGCGTCACCGAACTGAACTGTGTTGCATCAATCGTCTTCGATACTGTCGGTTCATAATTTTTGTACCAAACGTGGCTCATCCTGAAACTCCTTCAAAAAAAATTTCATCGCATTTTCGCCAGCAGACGATCCAGGGCATCTGCGAATTTTTTGTGGTCATTTTTATTTAGTGTACCATGACCTCCGCGCACCTCCCCAGCACTACGCAGTTCCGCCATAAGATTTCGCATCCCGAGCCGTTCTGCGATCGTTGATGCGTCATAAATTTCGCCCCGAGGACTCAAAGCTTGTGCTTGCTTTTGTACAACTCTGGCCGCCAATGGAATATCAGCAGTGATCACCAGATCACCGGCGTCAACCCCTTCGGCAATGTGATCGTCGACGGCATCAAATCCACCTGTAGCGACCACCATTTGAATCCATTCATTTTCAGGAATCCGGGACCAGGTATTCCCGACAACCCTCAACTCCCGCTTGGTCCGGACGGCCGCACGGCAAACAAGATCACGCACCACGCCCGGACAACCATCATTATCGATCCAAATTTTTGGCATAGTGCGACTCCGCGGTGGCGCCTTAAAGGTAAACGCGGTTCACCTTGATGATGTTGCGTATGCGGGCCATTTCTTCCTGATCATGGGTGGAAACCTCCTGATCAACTCGTATGACCGCCATTGCTTTGCCGCCGCGGCGATTGCGGCTGAGTTCAAAAGTGGCAATATTGATATTTTTAAAACCGAGGAAATGCCCCAAATCACCAATCACACCTGGTTTATCATCGTTTTCAACCAGTAGCATGTGCCCTGAGGGTTCTGCCTCGAAATAATAATCATTGATCAGCGAAAGGCGTGATATCTGGTCATCGAACACCAGTCCACCCACGCGTAGAGATTGATGACCCGCGCCAACCAAATTGATTTTAAGCGCCGATCGATAGCTATCAAATTGAGGGTCTGACTTATCAAGGACTTTGATGCCGAGCTTCTCAGCATGCTTCTCAACGTTCACAAACGACACGTAATCATTGACCACACGGGAGACGTAGCCCTTCAAAAAACTCAAACGAATCAAACTGTGATCGAGTCCCGCCAGATCACCGCGGTAAGAAATTTCAGCATGTGTCGGGTTAAATCCTGCGATCTGGCCAGCAAGGCTTCCTAATTTCTCCGCAAGCACTGCGTAGCTTTTGACCCTCTGGTCATGAATAATCCCGACTTGGGGCAAATTCACCGGATAATCAACGACACCGCCAGCCAGTGCTTTGACCACCTGATCGTAAACCGTTTCGCCAATGGCGATCTGAGCCTCTTCTGTGGAAGCCCCAATGTGCGGCGTGCACCAAACATTTGGCAAAGCCAGCAACTCAGGATTCACCTTCGGCTCCGATTCAAAGGTATCGACACCGAGACCGGCAAGGTGACCGGACTTCAGCAATTCAATCACATCCTTTTCCCGGTAAATCCCGCCTCTGGCAGCGTTGATCACCCAACCGCCGCGAGGCATGGCGGCAAGAACCTCAGGCGTAGCCATGCCCTTCGTCTCTTGATTGAGCGGGACATGGAAAGTCAACACATCCACCTGTGATGCAAGCTCTTTGAGCGTCGCAACAGCCTTGACCCCGTGCTGTTCAAAAATCTGGGGAGCGATGTAGGGATCATAAGCCAACACGTCCATATCAAATCCACGGGCAAAACGGGCCACGCGGTGTCCAACATTGCCAAGACCCACAATACCCAGGCGTTTACCACGCAACTCCCGCCCCGTGAAACGATGACGATCCCAACCTCCCCCTTTGACCTTGGCATGGGCCTGAGGAATATTGCGGAACATGCTCAATAGTAGGCCAAGGGTCAGTTCTGCAGCACTATTCGTATTCTTTCCGGGACAGTTGATCACAAGAATGCCTTTGTCACTGGCATAGCTGATATCAATATTCCCAACGCCGACCGCAGCCCGTGCCACGACCTTCAAGGACTTCGCTGCATCAAGCACTTCTCGATCAACATCGGTCTCGCTGCGCGTTACCAACACATGCGCTTCCACCACGTGCCGCAACAACGTCGCCCGGTCACAGTCCGGCAAATAATTGATTTTTAGTTTTTTATTGCCATTAAAGGCATCCATCGCCGACTGATGCAGAGCACCAGTAATCAGAACATGGTTCAATCCAGGCATTAACTGCGTCACAAAAAAGGCTCCGATCGTCTTTATTCAGAACAACAGATCAACAGATCAACAGATCAACAGATCAACAGATCAACACTTCAACGCCTTGTGATCGTCGCTGCGCCAATCGCTGGAGGATTTTTAGCGTCACTGATAACTTGCGTCCGGGCAGCGATTCGGCCACCAAGAACAACAGTCACATTCGCGCGCGCATGATCTTGCCCCCAGTATTCGTAAACTTTATCACCGACAAGCTTAGCCTCATAGCCAGAGACGAAAATTTTTACGGGTTCTTTACCATAAGCCATGGTCCTTAACCGCAACCTTGTCCAATGCGGCATGGGAGGAATCTCCGCATAACTGCGGGTCCTAAATTCGCAATTCCGCGCTCCATTGGTGCATGGCGTTACTTGCGAAGCCCGGAGCACGTAACCTTTTTCCGCCCCCTGGGTATACACTTCATCGCTTAGGATGAACACTTGACCGGCAGAGACCACACTCATTCCCGGAACTAATTTCCACAGCTCCGCTGACGACTTAGGCAGCGTCGCGATCCAACGCTCGCCAACCTTTTGAACAGCGATGTTTTTATTCACGTGATGAGCCAAAATATACAAAATCCCTTTCGCCGTCGTCATCGGTTCGGATTGATAGCTGCGCAAAAATTCCCGTTCCGTACCTCCGCTATTTTGGTCGGTGCTAGAAATCAAAATCAGTCCACCGCCCTCTTTTTCGACTTTCAGAGGCTTATCCATGAGATTCGTCAAACGAACTTTCCAGGGAGAATTTTGATCCACACTCAAACCCAACGCTCGCGCTCTTTGCACGAGGGCGGGCAGCAGCTCTCGCTGCATGGCGACGGTCGGCGTTCCTGCCACCTCAAACCAGATACTTTCATGAGTCGAGTGAAACCCGGAATTTGGATGCGCCTCTGATGATGATATTTGTGCGTTTGACTGTGCATTTGACTGTGCATTTGACTGTGCATTTGACTGTGTATTTGACTGTGCGTTTTGCTCCGCTGACGCAAGAGACTTTCCGCCCTGCATACGATGCGTCACATTATCAGCTGCATTTTCTGCTGTTTTTTCTGCGGCTCGACCATCAACAGCGGTCATGGTGCCACTGAGCAGTTCTTTATCTGAAATTTTGGACGCATCCGTGCTCTTTCCTTGCGTGTCCTTCTGGGAAAGATTGTTTCTAGAAGCGGCCGTCATCATATCGTTAGGATTTACTTGGGCAGCGATATTCGCCTGGGGATTATTCAGGTCTGTGGCCTGCAATTGGACACTGCCGCGCAGTTCGATTTCACTTTTTTCAGGCTTGGTCGGCGGCACCGCAAAATTCTTCGTCGCAAATAGCAAAGTCGAGGCATTGCTTTTTTTCGCCAGCGTGACGGGAACCGTAGAACCGAGCGGAACGCGCATGTAGCGCCTCCACTCACCAAAACTGTCGGTTGTACCGACCCGTTTTCCGGCATTTTTCACCACCGCCCCGGCAATCGGCCGACCGTTGCTGTCAAGCGCTCTGACTTCAAAGTACGCGTACACAAGTTCCTGAGCGCCGAAATAGCTCCAGATTTGACTGCGTGCAAAGGCAAATCCTGTGAGGGTCACGAGTGCCCCAATCAGAATATATGGCCTCAACCCCCTGGCACGCCAGCGCGATGATCCCTTAGCGTTTGCCGTTGATGCTGGCCGTTGCTTCGGGTTTTTGGCAAGGGTCTCCCGCGCAAAAATATTTTTCTCCAAAAAAACATCATCAAGCCCGTCAAAAGGGTCGGAATCTTGGAGGAGGCCTTTGTCTGACTTGGTGTTGCGTAAAATTCCCATGGAATATCGCCCCTTTCAGAGACTACAATCATTGAGGATGGTTACCTCTTCAGTGTAATAGGAGCTAAGCTTGCGTAAAATAAGCATAAATTGCCGATTCGTAGGAAATTCCTGCCGCGTTGTTTTTGCCCTATGCACCACATGGCAGCCTCTGATCTTGCCAATCCGTGCCAACGCGCAAGCCATTCAGGAACCTGGTGCCCCGACGCCTGCGATGCCACCATCGATTCCAAAGGACAAAGACCCTGTGGTCCTCCGTCAACGCGTCAAACAGGAGAAAGCCAAAGAGGACATCCGATCAAGAGAAGAAAGCCGCGAACAGGCGAAGGACCAGAAAGCCCAAGCGAAGGCCTATGACGAAGCTCATCAACCGCGCCCGCTGTATGGCTTTGCAGAAGTCAGCTTATTGTTTCCCATGGCAATAGTGTCCGCAGGACGGTCAAACTATGAACCAGACCCAACATCGCATTTTAGCGCCTATGTCCGCACCGCTTGGGGGCGCGGTCCTGAGAGCCTACAACCGTGGGTCGGATTGCGGATCGCACCATTTGGGGGATACGGAACCCAGGATCGCCTGACCGCGCGCTTTGCCCACACCTGGATTGGTCCGGCTGCAGGGCTTGGACTGATTCAAGCACCAGCGGACCCGCTTAGCGAAGCCCCGATCCGTTATGGAGTTCTCTGGTCTGCCGGAGTCGCCGGCGTCACGAGAATGGCGGCTGCTGGCGAATCCGCAAAATCGCAACCCAAGGACTTTTCCCCAACGCCTTGGTCCATGGACCCACCGGGCGTTTGGTCGGAGTTGCGCATCACGCGTATCTCATTGGGAGCTCTGGGACTTGGGGTCCTCGCTGGCATTCAAACTGGATCTGGCAAGATGTTCATTTACGGGGGCCTCACCGCGTCTGGTTTCTATTGAAATTTTTTTAACTGGTCTCAGGGCCTGTTGCTGATTTTTCAGGGTTTGAGACGCCAGTCACCGACACTGAAAAAACATGAGACTCCATATGCATTGGCCATTCGATCAAATTAACTAATCGCTTCCATTGGCTTATGATCCATTCAAATGTTCTGAGAAGACATTATCAATAAATCATCGATGTCGCTGGACGCGGCAGGTAAAAGCAGGCTTATTGATCTCATTCGAAAACCGTGAGTTCATTTATGTCGAAAATCAAACCGCATTGCTGAGGAAGTTGGGTGAACTCGAAGGAAAGGTGGATCACCATGATAAGCAAATTCAGGGAATGATTGATGCGATAAGGTCATTAGTTTCTGTCAATTCCAAGCCACAGCGATGAATCGGCTTTGAGCGCGAATAATTGTAAACTTGACAGCCTCAACTTGAAGACGTCAAAACGCTAAATAACCGAATTCACTTGTTGTTTCCCGAAGCTAAAATCGTTCGGCTTAACCTCAACAATTCTTTATAAGTTGGCCAACTAATAGCGTCATTCCGAGCGCAGTGAAGAATCTTTTTGAATACATTGAGATGTTTCGCTTCGCTCAACATGATGCGTGAGATATTGGCCATACCCACCTGAAACATCAGGATATAAATTGCGCTGGTGCTCATAGATATTTTTGCTTTGGACGGATCGCCTCGCGGAGCATGACGTGGCGATTTACGGGCATCATCAACCCAAGGAAACGATTTTGTATAGGTAAAATCTGGTCTTGCACTCATAGTATAACTGTTATACTACTAAATCATGCGCTTTAAATGGAATAAAAATATGAGCAACCTTTTGGGTAACGCCCCCCCGTCGAGGCTTAAGCTTCGAAAACGTGGCTCGGCTGTTTCAACAGCCATATTTTCTCGACCAAAAAAATGACGATCCTGAACAATTTCGCGCGATTGGTTTTGTAGAAGGAAAGATGATCACTCTGATTTTTGAGTTGCGAGAAGACGCAGCCGGAGAATTTTATCATTTTGTAACATATTGGCCGTCAACAAAAACGGAAAGGAATCTCTATGAAGAAGGCTAAGAAGACCCAAAAACAGGTAAAAGTCAGTATTGAGGATGTTGAAAAACGAGCTCTCAAGGGTCAGGATGTAAACAAGCACTTTAGTGGAGGCAAAATGATGCCCCCAGTGACTGAGAAAATTCAGAGAGTCAACGTAGACTTCGGCATAGTCACACTACAGGAGTTAGATTTCATTTCGATCGAACTAAATGTGAGTCGCCAGGCCGTGATTAAACTTTTTGTACAAAGAGAATTGGATCAACATTTTTTAGCAAAAAAGGCACGAAAAGAAGCGTAAAATATTGCCACTGAACTCTTTCTGCGGCGCACCGAGGTTGATCTTAAAATGATTATCTTAAATTGGCATGTAATGGAACATGTAAACGTTACCCTTTGTTGATTGTCCTGAGGCTCTTCCTCGATGTCAGGCCCATGGCCGCGGATAAAGCCTTTCTTGCGAAGAAGCTACGTGAGACGCTTCTCAAGAGCAAAAAGCACCTTCATCACGTCATCTGACGTGACAGGGCGGAAAGAAAAATACTGCCGACAAGGAACTGGCTCAACGCTGCGTTACTTTTATGCTCAAAGACGGCCAAGAGGATTCGGTACCGATTGAGGCTTTTTGGGAATACAACCGTGATCCCGACTTCATGCGCGAAATTGAGCTTTACAAATTGACGACCAAGGCCATTTCGCTTTTAAAAGCAAGCAACTTATCCAAACGCTTTATTTGTCGAAAAATGGGTACATCTTTATCGCAACTTTCACGACTGCTTGACCCTAAGAATCAGAAAAAGACGATCGATCAGATGCTACGTCTAATAACCATTTTGGGAGCCGAATTTGAAATCAAAGTGGCGGCAGGGTTTTGAATTCTTAAAAGTATCACTTTGGTCAAAGTGTGATTCCGAAAGTAGCGGTCAATGTTTGAGCTTAGCGGCAATGAGAAATTCTTGCTCGAGCCACAGGGGAAATTTCGTGATTGCCTCGGGAGGTGTTTGCAGGGGGTGTTTTTTGTATGTGAGTAGTAGGGTTTGGAGTTTCAAAACACAACCGCGAAGAATGGTACTCACCTGATAGACCATTAACTAGTTTTGATTTACGCTACTTGTAGTAACGAACCACAATCCATTGATAGCTAGAGCTGAGTTTTTCGAGTGGGAGCTTTCGAAAGGATAAACTAATGCGTTCCAAATTGGTTATAATGTATTTCGTTTTCATAGGTTACTCGTCGATCACCCGAGCCGAGCGACAATTCAAATCAGTAGAGGACTTCGATCCTCAAGGAAAAATAACGGCTGTGCGCATTGATACCGGACGTGCCGTGTCCAATTGTCAAAAAGCGGTCTTAGACGGAAAGTTGCTTTTCAATGCTCTTGGGTCCGACGCGGCTTTGACCCCTTATTTAGAAATTCCGGTTAATGTTCCAAAGGGGCTTTCGATGGCTTGCGCTTCATTGACTCTGGAGGCACAGGACACTGGCCCTTTTGTTCCTACGCTTGTGACTGCGATTGGTAAAAAGGGGAACGAGTTTTACTTCCTAAAGACTGAAGTGAGTGTCCCGAAGATTCCGGCTTGCGACAAGGTTTGGGATGAATCTCAAAAAAAGTCGGCTGAATTCTTCAAGCGATACCAAGACTCTGGCCTCAAAGATAAAAAGGCATTTGAAGATTCTATTAAGGCTGACAAGAATGGGTTCGATGCATTCAGACGCTGTTTTGCAGTGAATTTTCCTAAGGCCCGTGGGTTTGCCGGTGTGGTGAAAATAGCCCAAGATTCATTAGAGCAGCTCTCTAGAAGATAAACCGCTATCTACAAGTGAAATAACTTTCTACGAAAAAATTAACAGAATTTTACAGGGGGATAGGAAGAATTATGCTATCACTTTTTAAGCAAATCCTATCTGCTCTATATTTCGTCAAAACACCGCCCCTACCCCACCCAAGAATCCGCGCGACCAAGCCCAATCCCAGCGTGAAATCCCCCAAAATCCCTTCACCGGTTACACCATCCCACGCGACATCAGAGCTTCTTTGCCCGTTTGCACGCACCAATCCATGGCCCACGACGACGCGTTAACCCCTATTCAGTTTGAGCGTGATCAGCAGTCCTCAAATACGTACTGCACTTCACTCGAAGACTTAAGTGATCTGCCAAGCGGCGGTGGCGTTGAGCAAAGCCCGAGTCTTGTCATCGTTGCCGCAATCTCCTCGGCATCTGTGACGTCATCACGAATCACCATCTTCGCACCACATGTGCAGGTTTCCGGGCACAAGGCAAGCGTGCGACGAAGAAGTTCACCCCATGGGATCCAGTAAGTACTCTACTTACGAGAGGAGCATTGAAGCCGACTGCGATCGCCTGAGGCTGCGGGAGATGCGTCCTCTTCGTCACCTCGTTTGCCGAGCATGTCACAGCCAACAGACTAATGGTATGATGTTTTGAGGAGTTTGCCGAAGGTGGTTTGATCCAACCAACATTCATCACTGAATTTTCAACTGAGGGTTCGCCTCTGGCACGGCGTATCGACGCCAATCCCGATGTCGTGGACCGTTTTGAGCTCATGATCAATGGCTGGGAAATTGCAAACGCATTCAATGAGCTCAACAATCCGACAGACCAGTTGGAGCGATTCTCGGAACAAGCCGAAGCGAAAGCCGGGGGGGATGAAGAAGCCTGTGACGTCGATTACGACTATGTCCGAGCTCTTGAATTTATTTCCGCAGCTTAAAAAGGAAGTCTTTTTTGAAGAGTGTTAACTGGCCTGACCTTTTGTTGCTAAAAATGTCCGTTGCAGAAATTTCGCAAAAAAATCCGACGTGTCCGCTAGAATATTTTATACGCCATTGAATCGTTAATTAAATTTCAATTTGATATGCGACGCCCTACGCGCACAAAATGTATCGTGCTTTGAACATTCTGCAGCCAACACAGTGGTCATTGATCAGAAGCTACGACGTGAACGTAAAGCGAAAAAGCATCCTCTAGCGCCTTAGGCGCTAGAGGATGTCGGATTTGGTTCTATTTTCGTAGCCAGTCCGCCGTTTTGTCAGTGACGGATATTTTTAGCAACAAAAGGTCGGGCCAATCAATGAGCTTAATAAGATGGCGAGCAAAGAGAAACAGGTCATACGGCGAGAGCCAACAGCCTCAAGCTGGCAAGTTCATCCGTGAGTGAGAGGCGCATTGAAAATTGGGATAGGTGTCCTGCTGTTAGTTTTAGTGGCATTTGACGACGAGAGGAGACGAGGTCTTCAGCAATAAGCGTCGCAAGCATTTGAGCATGCGCAGCCTCTTGGGCGTAGTTGAGACCGGCATCATAGGAACGCGCCGCCGCGTCTAGTATCTTTTGGGCTTCTTCTGCTTTCTGCCCCATCACCGATAACTGGAGATAGGCATCTGCATCATCGCGTTGCCCACTACCAACACTAGATTCCTCGCGCTGACGCGCATAAATACCAGCTTTTCTCAAAGCGGCTTGCACTAGACCTAGTATCTGTGCCGTGACGTTGATTCGACTGCGACCTAGCATTCCCACTAAAATCCCGTACCCATCCCCAGGCTGGCCGATGATATTCTCTTTTGGCACCCTGACCTTGTCCAGAACCACTTCCAGATAGGACGATGTGTCATCGGCCACTGTTGATTCCATAGTATTTAGTGAGAATCCTGGCATGTCCGCCTCACAGATAAAAGCGGACATGCTGTTGCGTGGGTCTATAGACGGCGAACTTGCAAAAATAACGAAGACCCCTGACTCGCTGGAATATCGGGCGCAGATCTTCTTGCCAGTCAGCATCCAGTGAGTCCCACAGTCTTGAGCCTGCGATTTCAGATTGAACGCTGCAAATCGGCTATCTGGCTCCAGCAGGCACAGCGACCCTATGTCTTGCGAGGCCATCCTTTGCAGGTACTTTATTTGCTGATCAGAGGAACCCCAACGACGAAAAATTTCCGTTACAAGCATTGTGTGAAGATCAAATGTCGTCGCTAAACAGTTATCAATTCGGGCAAGAGATTTGATGATTAACGTGGACAGATAGCAACTACCGCCAGCACCACCCCGATCCTCAGGAACTTCAATTCCCAGGTATCCGCGTTCGCCCAAAACATCAAAAATCGCTTTAAAAGATGACGTCTCATCTTTGGCACTCGTTAGCAACGGCTCGATTCTGCGGGATACAAGCTGCTCGAGGTCCCGTGAAAATGCCTGCTCGATAAAACTCAAATTCGTCGACATCATGAACACCAAAAGATCAAAGTTTAGACGTATCTCAGATAGTATAAGGGAACACCCTAGCTTGTGAAGCGTCGCGGGTCGCGTAAACCTGATTTTGATCGATCACAGCCCCACGCCAGGACTAATTAAACCCCTGTAAAGTATCGAAAAATTGATATTTTTTGGCTTTTTTTTT
>JBILMN010000062.1:0-15900 GCA_044375465.1 Oligoflexales bacterium
TGCGTGGCAAAGTTTACGTCTACACGGACCTGCACCCCACTCACGAGAACATGCCCCTACCCCCGCCACCTGGCGCATCCGCATCGCTGTCGCCCGCGGGAGAATGGAACAATCTCACAGGAGTTGAACCGCTTCACGCCGCGTCTTACGGCGCCTTGACAAGAACAGACCCCGCAGATTTGACGGCTGGTTCCGGATCCAGTGAGTTGGCTCTCTTGATCGATCATCTGAGTCTTGCAAAAGAGGAAAATCGTGAGATCCTGCGGCTCACTCAAGATTCGATGGCGCGATTGAGCCAGATGACGGACTCTATTCTGGAAATGAAGGACAGCATCATCGCAGCCAAAGAGGAACAATTGGCGATCATGAAAGATCGCCTTGCCGAACAGGCCAAAGAGCTCTCACAGGCGCTCAAAGAAAAAGAAAACCTTGAAACTTTGGCCCGAGCGATTCAGCTCTGAAGCATTCACCCTCTCGAAAAGAATCCGAACGCGGTCATGGTCTTCGAGGCATCATTGTCTTGCCAAGGTCGAGCAATTCATTCATCATACTATGAGCAATCTTGATGAATAAATACGCACTTAGGATGGCTTAGCCGTGAGGACAAGGACCGCTCTCACATCCATTGGAATTTTCGTCACCACGGTCGTGGGTTCCTGCCTCCTATTGACGGACCATGGAAGAGCAGAAGTTCCCGAGGGATACGTGACACCACGCCCCACGGGCATGGGTGGCGCGTTCACGGCGGTTGCGAACGATGAATCTGCGTTTTGGACCAACCCGGCCGGCATCGCTCGTGCGCGGAAAGCTCGAAGCCGCGAGGGCGTTCACATCCTGAAGATGCCCAACTTAACGGTAGGCGCCAATGCGGCAAGCAAAAGTTTTTATGCGGCGATCGCAGGCACCAACAGCTCTGGTGTTGCGGATGTTATTGCAAATTCGGATTTGAACGAAAATAAACCATTTTATGCGCGTGCGGCAGCATTTCCGGTGGTGCTCTTTGACATCGGTAAAAACGCCCCTGCTGGGTTCGGCGTCTTTGAAAATTCCACCATGCGTATCTACATTGACAAAGATATCCCAACGGATGCCCGCATCAGCGCCGTCACCGATATCGGCACCAATCTCGGATACGCTTTTACCACAGCCTCCAATCGCGTGAGCCTTGGCTTCAATCTTCGCCCCACTTACCGCTACGCTTATGAGGACACGGCGCCAAGCAGTGAGCTTAAAAGCAAAACAGCTCTATATAAACGTGTAAAACGGGATAGCAATCGCGGTTTGGGTATCGGGGCTGATATCGGATTTCTCTATACACTCGCCGATTTTTGGTTCCCAACATTGGGTATCGCCATGAGGAACCTTCCTACTGGTTGTAAAGACGATTACCTGAACCCGTTTACCGAAAAGCGTCAGAAAATTTGCGGGACAATTTTTACCGGATCGAACGGCAATCCAGAGGCATTGTCTGTCATAGACCCAATGGACACAAGAATCGGCATGTCCATCAGTCCGCGAATCGCTAAAGATTACGGGATCCGATTCTCGGCAGATATTCAAAATTTATATTTTGGAACCTCTTCCGCCTACTATGGGCTACCAGGTCTCGACGTCAGTAAACTTTTGCACGGCGGGGTAGAAATTTTTTCTGGAAATCCTTTAGAGCGTAGCCGGTTCGCCGTCCAGATTGGTGCAAATCAGGGATTTGTAACTTTTGGCATGATGATCAATTCACCTTTAGGCAGCCTCGAATTTGCGAGCTACGCAACAGATGTCAGCAACACAGTTAAGCGTGTTGAGGATCGACGCTACGTTGCCTCGTTAAGTCTAAGCCTCTGACAATTCTATGTCTTGGCAAAAAAATGGGAGTGCGAACTATGCAAAAAAAGATAAAAGACCACATAAGAAACTACATAAGAAACAAATTCAAAACCTCCATCGCATTGGTATGGGGAAGTTTTGTTTGGTCCTGCGCGACTCCGCAAGGCAAGCCATCAACAGAACCTGCAAAATCTGTAAGACCGGCATCCAGCTCGCAAACGACCAGCGCAAAAAGCCCTCTACGCCAAACCAGTAAAAAAGCCGCCAAGGTTCTTTCGGCAGATGCTGAATACAATCTTTTCTTTGCACGCATGGCGATTCCTGAAAATGAATATACGGAACGTGACCGTGTGACCTTTGGTGGATTTCCCTCCGCACCCAGTGGAGGGACCATTCACGAGGCAGCACTCGTGGTGGGTTTACTGCGCGAGGTTCTAACGCCCGTTGGTGGCCTCACAGCGCTGCAAGCTAAAGAAACAAACGCCGCAAGCACAGCAACCATTAACTCCTCAAACCCAAACGCGGTGATCGCCACTCCAGAGCCTCAGACGGACCAGCGCCGCGTGCTTGAGTCTCGTGCGCGTGAAAAAGGATTAGATATCGTCAGTGCCATGGCCAGTAATCCTTACCTTAAGACTGAGGGCATATTCGCAATGGCTTGGGATGCCTCAAGAATTGAGGGTAATAGTCAGGTTTTCGTCCAAAATCTCGCAACGGTCATCAAAACTGAGACCAGACTATGGTTGGATCTAGCGAAACGAATGGGTATTGAGCCCATATCAACATCACAGTCCGTCAATGACGTAGCGACCACAAAACCAGGGATTGAAACGCCTAGCTTACCAACACCTGCTTCGGAGAGTTTGGCCGTTCCGGCATCGGAAGCCGACAATGCAGAAGCCACAAAATTCATGGGTAAGGCTCTCGAGTGGGCGCAAAAAGAGAACTATGAAAAGGCGATTTTGGAGGCACGTAAAGTAGCCGAGGGAACTGACCAATTTCTATCAGCCCAGGAAAGCATTCGCGCCTGGGCAAACAAAGCCGTTCAGGAGCTTCGTCGGCAAGCTGCCAATCAATTCCGATCAGGAACGTCAACAAACGACGCAGCAGCGAAAAAATCATACCTCACCAAGGCGAAAAACAATCTTGAGGAGGCTATCAATAAGTTCCCAGAGGCTTCGACACTGGATACGGTCAAAGAGAATCTCGATATCATTACGAAAGAACTCGAGCGGATCAACTAATGCATGGCAGCTTGAGACGAAAGTGAGTGAGTCGACTGAACTATTCGTCTTCCGTCATGGGTTCGCCCTCATCCTCACCCGGCTTGCCGTTAAGGCGACTGCGGACCATCTCAATGGGAGTCCCAAAATTGATCCCATCATGGGGGACTGACAACAGCGTCGGATGTTTTGTTTCAAGGTAAGAGACGATTTCGTCGATACTTGAAAAAATTGGATACTTGGACGTGTAGTCGTAGGACATCAAAAGCGCTCGCGGACGCTGCATGACGCCTGTGAATAAAAAAGGGATCCGAACGCGCTTCATTAATTGCATCAGTTCCTCTAGGAAATCAGCGGGAACTTCTTTCTCATCCTGCAAATCGAAAATCACATAACGCAATTGAGTCCCAATCAGCCAGTTATGAATCGCGACAACAAAATCAGAGCCGACATAGCTATCGACAGCTGAAACAGGAACAGCCACAGCATTGGATAATGGGCGCGCCCCTTGAATGACGTTCATGACGACCGCACGGTCCATTTTTTCAGGTACGAATTCCAACATCGTCTAAAACTCCCTAGATCAAAAACTACTCTGAAAGGGTATTGTTCTAGTGGAATTGCTCTACGTTCGTCAAGTTCGGGTGTTAAAAATCTACTAAATCGTCTAGATCGCCTGCCCTGGACACGCCTCTGGCCTCGCGCTCACCAAACACTGAAAGGCCGTCGATCCAACGGCCCAACAGGTCGCGTTTCACATTATGAAGGGATGTTTTTCTAAAGTTTTCACGAAGTTCCGGTAAAACCCTGCTCAATACATCACGCATCTCATGGTCGCTAGACGCCTCATATTGAAGCTTTTTCATCCTAAGAGGCACAAGCCCGTTGCCCGATAATGCCAAAAGCCGAGCATCCGCCTCAGCATCCAAGGTCCCGGTTTCCACCAATTTTGACACCGGAAGATCGATACCGAGTTGCAAGGTCGCAACCCATTTACCCTGGTGACGATCAAGGTCACTTGGCAATTGGTCAAAATTCATAACCAGCTTCCAATCAACCCCGTCGCCATCGCGCAAAAAATCGATATGGTTTTGAGCGAGCCATTGGTCCCATTCAGCCTGGGCGCTGGCCAAGCTTTTAACCACTGGCTTTGTGGGAAGCCGATCAAAATCCATGGCAACCTCATGATGTTCAAGTTATGGTTATCGTCATGAATATTAAAAGCCACTGGGCCTCGCAGTCCAGAACAAAATCCAATCCCGTAGCCATTTTCCTTTTTTTGGCCCCGATTCTGGCACTGGGGCCAGCTTGTGCTTACAGGCTTACCAATCTCCACACCGTCCGTCCTGAAAACATCAAAAGTATATTTGTGGAGGGTGTTTACGACACCAGTGCGGAACCTGTGCCCCATGAAAAATTATGGGACGAACTTCAGCGCGCCATCGCTGCAAATGGTCAATTAAGACTCGCAAAACCGGAAGCCGCCGACGCCATACTGCGCGCTCACGTCATCAAATCGTTCACAGCTAAGGCAGGAGAGCGAAAAGTTAATCTTTCGAAATCCAAGAAAAAGGATCCAGAGATCTTTGCGGCCCAATCATCACCCCCAACGCCAGGAGTTCTTCGCGATATCAGTGTCGCCGACGATTATTATCTTAAATCATCATGGTCGAGCCTTGTGATTGTTGAGATTTATGATTTGAGAACAAAAAAGCTCATCTTACAAAGGCAATACCCGATGTCTGCCGAAGTGGCAGCCGTACGCGGCGATCAACCCACGGAAATTCACCATTTACGTCATGAGGAATCTTTTCAGGCGTCCTATGGCAATGCCGCCAGAAGTTTAGCCGAGCGTGTGGTGACTGACCTTTTGGTTCGCTAATCGTCTTAGGATTTCTTGAGCTCCCGCTCAAGGCTACTGGACATATTCGGAAGATCCCGCGTTTGCCCCATGAAGGTCATATTGAACTGAAGCAGGTAGCTTGCTCCGTGTTCATCGACACCGTAGCCCTTCTCCCGCGCAAAACCAAGCCCCCAACACCCCGAATCAGAACCATAAATCACGCTGACTTTTTGTCTGTAGTCAGTGGCGGGCGCTTCGTTTTCCTTGTCCTTACGCGAGTAACTCCAACTTGTTGTCACTGGATTCAATAGCGACGTCACCACTGTGATCGACCGTTCCTTTGTTGCTCTGTAGCCCAAGCTCCCAGATTCGTTCACATAGGGTGAACGCTCAATCGTGTAGGCCAGGGACAGATTTGTACTTGCAAATGCGGGAGGCAAAAGACCAGTCGTCAGCTTCGATTGAGACTTATCATAGATATTGTATTTCGAAGCGGCAGAAATGCCCCATCCGAAAACGTTCAGCAGGAGATTTGAATCAAGATCAGTCCATGGACGATTTTCGCGCGTACGACCCTCCTTCGATCTTCTGATATCTTTCAGGCGATCATATGCAATCTGCGCGTCAAAGCTTACGGGCTCCAGATAGTCAGTTTCTAAAAGCTGATAACGATTTGTAAACCACCTTGTCTGATCATTAGAAAAAATATCACCAGCGCCTCGAACGGGTTTGTCCATGGAATACAAGAGTTCGCGGCGTGCTTTTTCCTCGTACGTTAACTTTGCCACCTCGTCCTTTTGTTTGGGATGCTCCTCACCAATGGAGGCTTGCCAAATTTCATTGAACAATTTCCATCGATGAGATGTCGCAAACGTCACGAGCTGATATTCATTCATGAAATCCATAGGTCTTAAGTGATCATCGGAACCAGCGCGGTCGGTAGCAAACCACGTGGAAGGCGAAGTCGTAGGGACTGCATTTTCTCGGCCGTAAGGGCCACGCCGATGCACCATTGGCCGAGCCGCTAATGTCATCGACCAATTCATCACATGCTGAATCATGCGGCGACCTGATTCATCTGAAAAACCTCCCAGCCACGCTGGCAACTGTGATTTACCATCAATTGGCAATTGGAATCTAAAACCAGTTCTCCATGACAGCAAAGAGCTGTCTTGCTGTTGATGATTCTGTGAATCCCCTTGATCGAAACTCATGATGCGACCTTCCACATCCGTAAAATGATCAACGCGCCATGCAGATCGATCGGTCAAGGGCGCTAACAGGGACAGATCTGCCCGCTTCCAGCTACCGGTCGGCAACCAGCGCTTACCATACTCCTCATCTTCGCGACTGCCGCTTTCTCTTATGATTCTGACGTGGTCAGCAGAACCACTGACATAGATGGGCAGCCCATCGCTTTTGATCTGGTACCAGCGACTGCGAGCTTGGGCGACCAATGGCATTTGATAGCCTTCAAATCGATCATCAAGTCTGGAAGGGTCCGCTAGATAAGATCCCAATCCTAGAAAATACTCTCTACCGTCATAGGTCAGACGCGATTTCATGGGATTCATCGCCCGCTCCCCAGAACCAGAGTCAAAGCCAGGCTGCAAGGAATCAGGAAGGTATACATCCGCATTGTATTGACGATCGGAATAAATCTCTCCTGACGTCACGAACGCGGTGCGTTCGCCGAGGCGATCGTAAAGATGCCATTTGGCCATGCCGCGATTGGCATTAGTTGGTGATCTCGTTGCATTTGCAAACGATCTTTCACAGGCATCTCTCTTTGCGCTATCCTCAGAAAGGCAATCAGGCGCATGACGCTCCCACCAATCACGCTCAGACAAACGTTTTCTGACATATTCACGTCCCGAGTATCCGCTCAGATCTCCTGCTGGTTGGCCGGCCTCGTCTTGCCTGGCAGAGACCAAGCCATCCTTATACATGCCTGTAAGATCGCGCCTGGTCGCCCTTTGCTTCAACCAAATCCGATCCCTCATGCCCTCAATATTGAGATGTATTCCGGTATATTCGCGCCTTTTCCAGCGAAACTCTCCACCAACACGCATGCCTCGTCGCTCAAACATGTCTGCTTTAAGGGTTGCATCTTTATCAGGTCCCATGTCGATAAATAGCGGCTGAGAAAATCCCGAGCCTGAAATAGCGTCATCTGTGAACGATGGCATCAGCAGTCCCGATTGCCGACGATCCTTGATGGGTATCTTGAGCCACGGTAAATAGAGAACAGGAACACCTTTGATTTCCAGTAAGGCATCATAAAAGGTCGCATAGCCGCCCATTTGCGCCTCGGTATTCGCCGCACGCACACCCCACGCTGGATTTTCGTCTGCCTCACAGTGACAAGGTGTCCAGAGCGAGTGCCTTGCCTTAAAATCATTACCATTCTCGCGTGTCAGCTGGTCACCTTCCAGGCGGAAATATGATTGTTTGGCAGGATCGCCCTGAACTCTGGTGGCGATCTTGGACTGCTCCCAGAAATCGCGACGTTTTCTCAAGGTTTTACGCCGCGCTTCAGTCATTCGCGCAAACGCGGGGTTCTCCTGCCCATTGATCAGGTCCTCTTGCTCGAGATAACGGGCAAACGTCGTGATCTCCTCGGCGCTCGCATCCTGTCCCAATTTTACCTTGCGACGGACATCCTGTCGCAATTGATCCTTTCGTTGCGCGACCTCCTGCAGTCTGGACTTGCGATCGGCCTCAAATGACAATTCCTGAGCGGTAAATCCCAAGACGTCTTTCGCGATTTTCTCGGCCCTGGCCTTGTCATTGACGATCATGCGCGCACCGAGAATCCTAAAATCGCCCGTATCAAGCAGATAATCAATTTTATCGCCAGTGAGGATTTGGTCCGCGGCTAGGATCACCACATGTCCCTCAGCAATGAGTCGTCTGCTCTCCTGATCGACAGTGACCTTGTCCGCGGTCACAATACTTTTTGAGCCGATGGCAATGACATCGCCATCAAAAATTTGCTGCTTGCCGTTTCTCGTAAATCCGGTTGTCCGCGCATCAAAAAAGAGCTGCGGCTGACCAAATTCATCATTGGGAATCGTTGCGCCAGGGACAGGTATCGTCACATTTGAGGTCTGTGCCGACGATGAGCCCCATGGAGCAAGCATCATAGCCATGATTCCCGGACCCATAAATTTTAAGCGTCTTTGTCCCATCCGCTCAGTTGAATCCTCTCCATGATCCATCCATTTTCCTGCCAAAAGCGCAGGACCTCTCCCACCGCGGCGACCGATCCAAAGATCAACCATGGCTGATCTTCCATCCACGTTGAACGTTCCAAGGCATCTTGCCAGGCCAGTTCAAAGGAGCTCTTCATCTCTCCAGCGAATCCCGTCTGATCCGGTGTCCAGGTCCGAGGTGATGGAATTTGAAAACGAATACATTCCCCAATATTACTCTTGATCTCATCCCAAATGCCAGTGACGTCTTTATCCGATAGCACACTAATGAGGCATTTGCGGCGTCCACGCAGCATCGGACTCGAAGCAGCTGCCAATGCTTTCGCGAGTGCGCGGGCTCCGTGGGGATTATGGCAAACATCAAGGAGCACATGAACGGCCGCACGCCCCTTGGAAACTCTGATGAAATCAAAGCGCCCATTGAAAGTCACAGGCCAAGGGCTTTCGGGATCATCATATCGACGGATGACGTCATCCAACTCGTCGCCCCGTCCCATCAGTGCTAACAATTCAGCAACTGCAGCGCGAGCCAGAACAAAATTGCGACGAAGAAATTCCGGTTTATCTGCGAGCAGTCGTGGAAATACCTCGACGGGATTCTCTTCGTAATCGATCAGCCGAGCATTCGTCTGATGCGCCATGCTCAAAATTTCCTGGTGCGCCTCCGCTTCACTGGAAACCAATCCACCCCAAATAACCGGCCGTCCCTCCCGCATTATGCCCGCTTTTTCACGGGCAATTGCCGCCAAATCAGGTCCCAGAATCTCAATGTGATCCAGACCTATGCTTGTAATCACGGCCACATCAGGATCGTAAACATTCACACAGTCCAGCCGACCACCGAGCCCGATTTCAAGGACATTCACATCCGTACCCATCTCATCAAAAATGAGAAAAGCCAAAATGGTGTTGATCTCAAAAAAAGTTAACTCGTCCCAAAGATTTTTCGGAAGGCGAGCCCTCAATGCAAGAATATGTCGGACGATACGATCATTATCAACCACACTGTCAGACACCGTGATTCTCTCTCTAAATTCAACCAAATGCGGTGAGGAAAACAAACCAACCCGCAGACCGGCGCCCGATAACAGACGCCAGATCATACCACTGGTGCTCCCTTTGCCATTAGTACCGGCGATGACAACCCTCAAAGTTCCTGCACCGGGCCGTCCTAAAAACGTCAAAGCACGCTGGATACGATCCAGCCCGGGCTTCATCACCGTAGCCCGCTTGCTGAATAACTCCAGAATCTCCTGAGGCTCAAAGCTAGGATTTTTTGACATTAGCAGCCAGAATATCCAAAACTCGTGATATCGTGACGCGCATCGAATCCCGATGACAGATCAAGTCAAGCATGCCGTGTTCCAAAAGATATTCTGATCGCTGGAAACCCTCGGGCAGTTGTGCCCGAATCGTTTGTTCGATCACCCTTGGACCCGCAAAACCAATCAAGGCATTCGGTTCACCAATATTAATATCTCCGAGCATGGCGAAACTCGCCGCCACACCGCCTGTGGTCGGATGACAGAGAATTGAGATGTAGGGCACGCCGGCATCACGCATTTTTGAAACGGCAGCACATGTCTTTGCCATCTGCATCAGACTGATCAAACCCTCCTGCATTCGGGCGCCGCCTGATGAGCTGACAACGACAGCGGGCTCACGGGTCTGAGCGGCCCGAACAAAGAGGCGAGCGATTTTCTCACCAACGACCGAACCCATACTACCGCCCATGAACTGAAAATCGAAAACACCCAGATGAATGGGACGACCATTCACGGTTCCGCGCCCCGCCACGAAAGCATCCCAGCGCCCCGTCTTTTTGTGCTGTTCTTCCAAGCGTTTGGCGTAAGGCTTACTATCGCTGAACTTCAGTGGATCAGCGCTGCGAAGATTTTTGTCAGCCTCAACAAAAGACCCCTCATCAATCAAACTGTGAATCCTCTCCCACACAGGAAGAGGAAAGTGATGGTCACACTTGGGACAAACGTTCAGGTTATCAGAAAGCTCCCGCTTTAAAATAATTTCAGCGCAATGGACACACTTCTCCCATAGACCATCCGGTGTGTCGATGCGCTCGCTTTTGGCAATGGGTGCCTTCTCTCGCTCCAACCAAGCCATAAAATGCTTCCTCCAATGGATCCAGGTCGTCGATTTTTTCTGAGCCGCTGAGGGTACCCCGTCCCTGCCACCTCGTCAATCAACTGGTCTCATGACTTGTTGTCCCCATACACTCACAGTACCTTCAGTCAAAGACATCAAAAGAAAACAAAGCACCAAATAAAATTATTGCAATCGTCAAATTTGGTGTTATGATCCTGAGTAAATAACATTAGAGATGCATGAGTTTCTCTCGATCATTCTATGCCGGGCCAGGATGCTGTCGGTCGGTTTGATGGTGAAAGCCCATGCGGCTATCGTCCACAGATTTCTTTTATCCAAGGAAGGGATGTAAGAATGCTCTGCTCACGTTGCCCTCATCACGTTCGCCATGGCAATCTCGCCGCTGACAAGAAAACCATCGAGTTCAAGGACCGCTGTGGTTTAAAAATGCGTCAGGGCAAAGAAGAATCCTGTCACAAAGTACCGTTTCAAAAAGGATTCAATTACATTGAATGCGACGTCTATCAAGTGACCTTCAAAAGCAACGGACAACGTAATGACTGTGTCCCGACCAGCGATTTCCAGTACTCTGACTCATTAAGCGGCACCTCGCTGGCTGAGATGGAATTGCTTTGACGACCTAGGCGCGGAACACTAAACTCCCGCGCCTATGATCAAAGTTGTGACCTGGAACGTTAACTCCATTAACTCAAGACTCTCTCGCCTTGAGGCGTTTCTGCGCCGTGAGGAACCCGACTATCTTTGCCTGCAAGAGCTTAAATGCGCCGATGAGAAATTCCCGACGCAAGCGCTTCTCAGTCTAGGCTATCATGCCGCTTTTTTTGGACAAAAAGCCTACAACGGGGTCGCCGTTCTATCGCGCAACCCTGTGAATATCCTGTTTAAGAATTTTCAAGATCACACCATGGACGATGCGTCGCGCAGTATTACCGTGCGCACAACCCACGGGTTTGATCTTATTTGCGGCTATATTCCCAATGGTCAATCAGTCGGCAGCGAGAAGTATCAATATAAACTCGACTGGTTGAAGAGGGCCCGAGCCTTCTTGGCGCAGCATTGGAAGCCTTCCGACCCCCTTGTTTTTGTGGGTGATTTCAATATTGCACCAGACGATCGGGACGTTTACGATCCCGTTGCCTGGAAGGAACACATCCATTGTTCGACCGGTGAACGCAAGGCCCTGAGCGACTTGATCTCGTTTGGACTCATCGATACTCACCGCATGCACGATCAA
The DNA here is from genome assembly GCA_044375465.1 of Oligoflexales bacterium. GTDB lineage: Bacteria > Bdellovibrionota_B > Oligoflexia > Oligoflexales > RGVZ01 > CAMDKS01. The sequence continues at coordinate 11,461 of JBILMN010000062.1, forward strand.
TCGGCTGGGATTTTCTCCTGGTGGGACTATCGTGAACTTTCGTTTGCGAAAAATAAGGGCCTGCGGATTGATTTGATCTATGCAACGCCGCCTGCGGCAAGCCGCTGCCGCTCCGTTAGGGTAGACCGGGACGAACGCCGAGGCGATAAACCCTCAGATCATGCTCCCGTCATTGCGACGTTTGATTTTTAGTCTCGAAGCGAACAAGGACGAACTATGACACAATCAATATCATCCCAACTCACCTGGAATAAGGATCAAGTCCTCAAGGACTTTTCCGTCGTTTGTCAGAGCCGTCAAGCCAGCCTTTTGGGGCGCAAGGAAGTCCTGAGTGGCAAGGCTAAATTTGGAATCTTCGGAGATGGCAAGGAGCTCGCGCAAGTGGCCATGGCACGCGTATTTCAGAAAGGTGACTGGCGATCCGGATACTACCGCGACCAAACGGTCATGATGGCTTTGGGAGAGCTATCGCCCAAGCAATTCTTTGCGCAACTGTTCGCGGATACCAATGTCAAAAACGAGCCCGCCAGCGCCGGCAGGCAGATGAACAATCACTTTTCCACCAGACTTCTCGACGACAATGGCGCCTGGCTTGATCAACTCGCTCAACCAAATACTTCTTCTGACATTTCTCCCACCGGTGGACAGATGGCCAGACTCGTAGGTCTGGCCTATGCCTCCAAACTTTACCGCAACAACAAGCGACTCGACTCGATGTCGACATTCAGCCGACATGGCAACGAGATTGCTTTCGGCACGATTGGCAATGCGTCCACATCAGAGGGATTATTTTGGGAGGCCATGAATGCGGCTGGAGTCCTGCAAATCCCCATGCTGATGAGTGTATGGGATGACGAATTTGGTATTTCAGTGCACGCCAAATACCAGACCACAAAGCAGTCCATCTCCAAAATCATGAATGGATTTGACTACGAAAACGACCTCAAAGGCGTTGCCATTCACGTGGTCAAGGGTTGGGACTACCCGGCCTTGATTCAGACTTACGAAAAAGCCGCAAACTCTTGCCGTCGCGATCACATCCCGCAGCTTGTGCACGTCATTGAAATGACCCAACCCCAAGGACATTCGACATCCGGTAGCCACGAACGCTATAAATCCAAAGATCGCCTCAAGTGGGAGGATGATTTTGACTGCGTGCACCGCATGAAACAGTGGATCCTGGAGCAAAATATTGCGACGCTGGACATATTGACCCAGATCGAGGATGACGCGATCAAATCTGTCGAAACAGCCAAAAACAACGCTTGGAACGATTACATTACGCCCTTGGAACAAGAGCGGGACGAGGCCATCCGTATTTTAGAGTCTATCGGGACACAGACGGGGCGCGAGGACATGTGTTCCAAACTGTCTCAGGAACTTAAACGTCAACCTGCTTTATTTCGCAGAAATATTCAAAGCACTTTGAAGCGGGCACTATTTCTGATGACAGATATTGATCACGATGAAAAGCTCCCGCTCATTCGGCACATTGAGCGCTACGAGACCTTCAATCAACGCCGCTATTCCAGTCATCTTCTCAGCGAGACAAATCGGTCCGCACTTGCCGTGGCTGACATTGTTCCTGTCTACTCTGAACAAAGCGAAAAAGTTGACGGCCGCCAGATCATTCAAAAATTCTTTGAGAAGGCCATCAAACGAGATCCGAGAATTTTCATCTGCGGCGAAGACGTGGGCCAGCTTGGTGGCGTCAATCTTGAATTCGAGGGACTCCAAGAGACCTTTGGGGACCTCCACGTGACAGATACCGGGATTCGCGAAGCCACCATCTTCGGTCAGGGCATCGGCGCAGCTATGCGAGGATTGCGCCCCATCGCGGACATTCAGTATCTTGATTACCTGCTCTATTGCTTTCAAGGCATGAGCGATGATCTTGCGACTCTGCACTACCGGTCTGCTGGAGGTCAAATCGCCCCCCTTATCGTGCGCACAAAAGGCCATCGCCTCGAGGGCATTTGGCACACTGGCTCACCGATGGGCACCATCATCAACGGCATTCGCGGAGTCCACGTCTGTGTTCCCCGCAATATGACTCAGGCAGCTGGGATGTATAACACTCTACTCCGATCTGATGACCCCGCACTGGTCATTGAGGTGCTCAATGGTTATCGCCAAAAGGAAACCGTACCAGACAACATCGGGGACTACACTGTCCCCCTTGGCGTTCCGGAAATTCTCCAAGAAGGCACCGACGTCACGCTGGTCACCTACGGCGCCTGTATCCGGGTTGCTCAAGAGGGCATAAAGTTACTGGAGACCGCAGGTATCAGTGTTGAGCTGATCGACGCCCAAACGCTTCTACCATTTGACCGGTTTAGTAAAATTAGAGAGTCTGTCGCCAAAACCAATGCCCTAGTCTGTCTTGATGAGGATGTCCCTGGGGGTGCCTCAGCATTTATGTTGCAGCAAATTATTGAAGTTCAAAAATCCTACGAGCTCCTTGACGCTCCGCCGAGAACCCTATCTGCCAAACCACATCGTGCAGCCTATGCTTCAGACGGAGATTATTATTCCAAACCAAATGCCGAAGATATCTTTGAGTTAATTTATGGAATGATGGAAGAGCGAGCTCCCGCGCGCTTCCCCCCGATTCGATGAGGACCTAATGGCTAAATTATATTTTCGTTACGGCACGGTAGGTAGCGCTAAGACCCTGAATCTTCTAGCGGTCACACACAATTATCAGCAGCAAAACAAACGGGTCTGCTTGTTGAAACCGAAACTTGATGTTCGCTTCGGTGAAAACGAGGTGACTTCACGAGCAGGGTTATCCAAATTGGCAGACATCCTGATTGCTCATGATACCGTTTTTGATGTCGCGGACTTTGCAGGCATCGACTGTATTGTGGTCGATGAGGCCCAATTTTTGGCAACGTCGGTCATTGATCAGTTGCGATCCATCGCTTCGGTACAGAATATTCCAGTGATTTGTTACGGACTGCGTACGGATTTCCGCGGGCATCTGTTTGAGGGTAGCAAACGTTTATTTGAAGTGGCCGATTCCATCGAGGAGATTAAAACCACTTGCGCGTTCTGCAATCGCAAAGGGATCTTCAACCTTAAATTGGTGGACGGCAAACCGACAGTCACCGGCCCAACCATCGAGTTAGGCACCGAAGAACGCTACTTGCCCACATGTCCAAACTGCTATCGCCAAGCTCTCGAAAACCAGTACGTGAGTTACCGAGCTGCTGATCATCAGGTCCATGCCTAGACCGCTATACAGTGATAATCATTAGTTTTTTAAAAAGAATGTTGCATGAAACACCTTGAATCCTTAAATACCGACACCAACCTTCAGAAGTACTGGACCAGTTTTGCAATGAAATGCCTCCTCCTATCATGTCTGACGTTTCTAGCATTCCTAGCCAGGCCAGCGGCTGCGGCAAGAGACTTCAATGAAGTGATAGCGGCAACGGAGCAAATTCTTGCGGGTCGATCTTTCAAGAATGAAGATGGTGTGATCATCTCATTTTCCAGCTTACGTCGAAGTCGCTCGACACAAGACGTCAGTTTGCAGGTCGATCGCCAAGAGCTTGACCAACCGATCTCGTCTTACTTGGAAGTGATTCGCAAGGATGCAGATCAAGTTATTATTGATGAAATCTCTGGCGGTTCCGTGATTCATTCTTTTCTCGCCTCCGTCGAAGAACCCTACCACGTTCTGAGGATGCGCCCTATTAACGGCCCAAACTCTGAGCTCATCAGCCGGGAGTGTTTTCTTCAGGAGGGCGGGACCCTCCATGTCTGTTACTACAAACTCCGGTGCGAAGGCGGCGTTTTCACATCCGTCTTTCGCGAAATCCCCAAGTCATGAGCAAGTCTGTCACACAAGCGCTTGTGTTTGATCTTGGTAAGGTCCTGGTTGACTTCAGCATGGAGAAAGCCTGTGCGCAGATCGCCCAAGTATCTCAACAGGATCCCAGTGCCATACGCTCATTTCTCTTCGATGAGGGGCACGAGCTTCGCTTTGAGGCGGGAAGCATCAGTTTTGATGAGCTACATCATTTATTTGAACAACGTTTTCACGTGACCGTTGCGGCAACCGATCTGATGAAGGCGGCATCGGATATCTTTACTCCCATCAAAGAAAATTTGTGGCTCGTACAGCAACTTAGTGAAAGGTATCGATCGCAGGTCCCGTTGGTTCTGTTGTCTAATACCAACGAGATTCACTGGCAACACATCGAACAGCAGTGGAATCCATCACGCTGGTTTGACCATTTGATCTTGTCATTTGAGGTCAAGTCCCTAAAACCGAGCGAGGATATTTACCGTCACGTGACAGCCCTCACAGGCCATTCGCTGGACCGCTGTTTTTTTATTGATGACGTCCCGGCAAATATTGATGGCGCAAGGCGTGCAGGCCTGCAAGCCGAGCTCTACACTCACCCAGAAAAGCTCCGTTCAAGCCTGCAA
>JBILMN010000209.1:0-4779 GCA_044375465.1 Oligoflexales bacterium
ATTATCGGAGCTGACATATTATCAGGCCACTACTGAGATTCTTAGGAACATTGACCACTAAAAGACTGACGATACGAATATGAAAGCCTCGCTACCGCGGGGCTTTTAAACGCCTAAATCATAGGCGCATTGTCGGACGATTTTTGTAGTGAAAAAACTGTCGGATTTACGCCGCTGTTAACACTAGAGGACGTGAGACTTTTAAAAGGCTCCCTTGACCCCGTCCGACTAAATGAAATTGCTTCCATTCAAACATCGCCAAAAAGAATGGAGAATCGCTCTTACTGGAACGGCAAACCAGCCATGTTCCTAGGTATTGTAGCCCAGCACCCCATTGAGATTGTGCAATGGGGGAAGTTAATTCGAGAAAGAGTCGCTACGTTTAAGGCACAAAATGCTCAGAGTAAAGTGGTCGTCGATGAAGTGAGCTTTAATCCTGATCGCACACGTGAGCGCCTCAAAGATCTCGGCACTAATCTAGTAATCGGAATATTAAGTGTCGGAATTATTCTTTGGCTTTGGATGGGATGGAAGATTGGTCTCATCGTGTCGCTTTTTGTTCCCATCATCTCCTTGATTGGGTTTTTCCTGTTCTCTGCCATGGGGGGCGTTCTGCACCAGATGAGCTTGGCGGCGTTTGTTCTTTCTCTGGGGCAATTTATAGACAATATCATTGTGGTCGTTGAATGGATGTCCACTCGCATCCAAAAAGGCGTTTTGCCGCATCTTGCTGGCCTTGAAGCTATTGAGCAATTCAAAAAGCCAATGCTCTTTGCGACAGGGACCAACATCTCGGCGTTTCTACCCATGCTGCTATCAACAGGGGACACGGCTGCCTTTACATTTGCAATTCCGTTTGTCTCTATTCTGACAATGATTGTTGCTTGGATGATTGCCTTAACAGTTATTCCGATTTTCACCGGATTATTATTTAGTTATTTCCCAGAAAAAAAGTCTACATCCCCGGCAAATGATAATTCTACAAAAGACGGCCTTCGTGGGTGGAATTGGATGACTCAGGTCGTTCGTAGGCCTTGGGTTTTTATTGGCGCTTCGGTGATGGTCCTCGTATTTTCGGCACTTGGATTTCTTGCTGTGAAAAAACAGTTTTTTCCATCCGCTGATAGAAATCAACTGACTGTTCGACTGGAACTTCCAGAAGGCGCAAGCGTAAAAGAGACAGATAAATATACGCGTATCTTGATGGAAAAGGTTTTAACACGAAATGACGTCGCTTCGGTTGCTAGTTTTGTTGGGGAACAGATTCCAAGGTTCTACTACAACGTAGGAATGGACTCCTGGGGTCCACAGACGGCCTATCTTCTGATTACAACGAAAGATAGATCTGCAAATAGAAACGTGATCAAAGATGTGGAGGCTATGTTCGCAGACCAGGCTGACCGAATATTTGTGTTGGCCGGACAGCTAGAACAAGGCCCTCCAATTCTTGCCCCGATTGAATTTAAAGTCTTTCATGAAGACGAGACGACCCTATCCCAGTCCCTCCAGGAACTCCGCGCAGAACTTGTGAAAGATAATCCCGGTATTCTCACCAAAAATGACCTCTCTGAACCGGCTGAGAGTTTTGCTTTGAGGCTCGACAAAGACCTTATGGAGCGATTTGGCTTCACGGAAAATCAGTTTGCACTGACCTTACTGAGTGCTACGTCAGGACTTCCTGTCACAAAGTTTTTTGATGATGGGAAGGCCCGGGATATCAGGCTTGTTGGACCTGAAATTAAATCTTTGGAGGAGTTTGAAAACCTACCCATGCGGTCAAGCTCCTATCGTGAGCTCAAATTAAAAGACATCGCACAGATTGAAAAAACCAAGGGTTTGGGCGTTATTCAAAGAATTGATGGCAGAAAAGTTGGCCGCATCTTAGGCTGGCCGCGATCTTCAAAGACGGCATCTGAGATCATCGCCCAAATGCAACGAGTCATCCCTGAGGTCGAAAAAAAATACGGAGTTGAAGTCAAGTTGGGCGGCGAACTTGAGGGTTCGGGTAACGCAAACATGGCAATTTTAACGTCCATTCCGATCGGGATGATTCTTTTAATCGTCTGTCTTCTTCTCGAGTTCAATTCGATGAGGAAGTTAATCATTATTCTATTCTCTGTACCCTTTGTGATCGCAGGCGTAACGCCAGGTCTCCTTGCTGGCGGTGCAGCTTTTGGATTTATGTCTCTTCTTGGCGTCTTGGCATTGGTAGGCATTGTCGTCAACAATTCCATTCTTCTAATTGAAAGCATTGATCAAAACAGAGATGACGGCATGCCTCTTCACAATGCAGTTTCAGACGCGTTAGCTACACGCACACGTCCCATCCTCATGACGGCTATCACGACCATCATAGGACTTATTCCCATGGCTTTTGAAGAAAGTAGTCTTTGGCCCCCTATGGCTTGGGCCATGATTTCTGGCCTCGTGGGATCGACGCTGATCACATTGGTTTTTGTCCCATCTCTTTACACGCTATTCTTTCGCCGAGATTCCGCGACGCCTGCCGTTGGCTCAGCCGCTTCGGCCTTGATATTGGTGGCAGGGTTAACAATTTTGCTACCCGCTAACGAAGGCCACGCCAAGGTGTATGGGTTTGATGAAGCGTTGATAACGGCAGGAAGCAAGTCAAGTAGCGCACTCGCGGCGCGAGCCGATAGCGAAAGAACTGAGGCGTTCTCCCGAGCTCAATTTCGTGGGACTTTTTTCCCAAAAATTGGCGCCAGAGTTGAGGCGAAAAAAATCTACGAAGACCTAACCCAGACAACCCCATTCGGGGTTTCCAAGTATGGAAAATCAGATCAAGTCATTGGGGGCATCGAAGTCTCTCAGCCTATTTTCAATGCCAAAGAAATGCTTGGTGGTATTGACAAACAAGCAGCCCTCGTTAACGCTGCTCGCGCCAGTCAGGACGAAACGGAGAGTCAAACGCAAAGGCAGCTGTCGTCTTTTCTGATTGAGTTCCAAAAGTCCAAAATTGTGATGGATTCACTCAAAAGACTTGAGGCGTCCATGCTAGGGATCGAAAAAGAGGTGCGAAAATTTGTTGACTTGGGGCTCAGAGGCAAGAGTGATCTTTTGAATATAAAAATCGCTCTTTCGGAGAATCAAGCCAACCAGCTCAAAGCTCGTGGCGGAATCAGCTCTTTGAGAAAGCTAATCCAAATATACCTGCCTGACTTCGAAGATCTTGATCCTAAATTTAGTGAGAACGTTACGAGCGGCCCACGTCAAACTGCAAGAAACCAATCCACTGCCAGGCCCCGTGGATCCGTTAGAGCCCTAGACGCGATGATTAAAGCCCAAGAAATGGAAGCAAGGACGTTGCGCCTTGGTTACCTGCCGTCTGTCGAGCTTAAATTTCGACGAAATTATGCAGATCAAGGCCTATTAGACCAAAAAAGTTGGTTCGAAGCGGCGTTGGTAGCCGAATGGGTCTTTGAAGGCGGAACCCGCTCAGCATTGATTTCTGCCCAGCGGCATGAGATTGAAAAATATAAGCACCAACAAAATGCCGTCAAAGCACAAATTGCTGCTGACGAGGAGCAGTTGCTCGCGCAACGAGAAGAGCTGAATTTTCGCTCGAGTGCAGCCAGTGAGAATTTTGAAATGGCTAAAAAAGCACGAGACGAGGACAAACGAAATGCTTTGAGCGGCAAAGTCATCCTCAGGGAGTGGCTGTCAGCAGAAATTCAGCTGGAAGAAAAGCGACGGGACATAGAAACCCTGCGATTGGACAAAATTCATCTTGAATACGAGGAAGGTTTTGTGGGGGGAGCAATAGTCAAGTGATCAAGCTGGACGGCCGGAAACGGAAGAGCCAAAAAAAGTCTTACCACCATGATGGTTTACGAGAGGCTGTTTTGGAGAAAACACTGCTATTTTTGAGGCATCACCCCGTACAAGATCTCTCTATGCGTGAAATCGCGCGAGACTTAGGCGTGAGTCATATGGCGCCCTATCGTCACTTTGCCTCAAAAGAAGACATTTTAGCAGCCCTCATTGAGAATGGATTTCGTCAATTAACAGCGAAATTTCAGGAGAGTGATCAAAAAGGCACATTAACTTACCCTGAAACATTTTACGCCCACGTTAAGGCTTACGTTCAATTTTTCCTGAAAAACCCTGACGTGGCTCGGTTGATGTTTACCAGTGGATATTTTGATAAAGGGGATTTCACCGGCGTTCATGATGCAGGGCACGAGGCTTTCAGCTGCCTCACTAGGCTTGTACAACGTGGGCAAAAAGACGGCTTTATAGGCGAGACCCAGAATCTTTACATGGTGTCTTTTATGATTTGGTCATCTGTCCATGGCGCTTCCGTTTTGATTTTTGAGAAACAGTTTCAAGAAATTGACCAAGCCCCCGATGTAGACGTTGGGGCGTTTACAAGGTTTTTGGCTGAAAAGTTGTTATTAGGTTTTTCTAGCGCCAAGAGCCAAGGCGCAGGCCAAACCCTCGCTACGGATTGATACAAGTTTGTCGACTCTGGCCTGTGACGCTCGCAGATCGCAATGATAGTATCTTCGTGAAAAACTCAATCGAAAATTCACTGAAGATATGCGTTAGTACCATTAGACCATTGACTGCAAACGACATCTACCACCGACCTCTCCTCACCCACCAATCCCTAAAACAAAATACGACACGGTTGCGACACGAATCTGATATCTCTCTACCCTATTCGATACCAAAGAGGGCACGCTCTGTGCGCTGAGTGGTTGCTCTATCTACCCGTAATTACTTGCTGATACTTCTCGATACCAAACCCAAATTACA
>JBILMN010000210.1:0-4708 GCA_044375465.1 Oligoflexales bacterium
GGACCATTGTGATTTTTGAAAAATGTCCGCCACCGACATTTTTAGCAACACGAGGCCGGGCCAGTTAAAACTAGTTGCGAATGAGGTCCACAAACCCCTTCATCTTGATCTCACGCGCCTCAACAGTAACGATCTTCAGATTTTCCACAATGGCCTGATCAATGACCGGGAAAGCGCCTTTCACCGCCGGAATCTTGATCCACTGACTGCCGGACATGTTTGGCTTCAGATCCTCGGCCTTGACGGGTGCGGCAATGGCAAATCCGCCACGATTTGTCAGCGTGACATCAAACTGCACCAAGGCCAAATGAGCCTTGCCACGGTTGTACACCTCGACCAGCACGCGCCCATCTGTGCCCCTGGCTCCTGGGGGCGTCACTTTAATGTCAATGTGCTCACCGCGACCAGGCATTGGCTTGTAGGCAATTTTATGTGACCTAATTTGGCTGCGTAGCTGCTGCGCATGAGCGAAAGTCGCACAAAGTGACAGCATCAACACGACGAGACCATAGCGCATTCTGAATCTCCTTTAACTTCAAGTATACGATATCAGTCTGAATTCGCGGACTCCTCGAGCCCAGCACAAACGAGAATTTTTTGTACCGAGCAAAACATCGGTAATTTTACAAATCGTTTCCGTGAGCTACAGCACCCGCCGAAATCACCCTACCGCCGTCATCTCAATAATTTAGGCCATTATCCGATAACCTATCCAGTGATTTTTTTATTAAGGAAGCTCGATGACTCATCGCGCCCAGCAAAAATTCAGGCCGATTCCCCCCCGACTATTAAAGGTCGTTGTGGCTTCCAGTGTTGCCGTTACCGCGTTCTTTACGACTCTTGAGACGATTTTGGATTACAAATCCAAAGCGGATCATCTTGAAGCCTCGATGGCAAGCGTGCAAAGCGACCTCGTGCCATCCATCGAAGAGCTTTTAGGTCGCGAAGATCTCTCCACTGTCAAAGCGAAACTGAACTCAGCGCTTTCTTCGATGGATGCCAGCGAGATTCGCCTCACCTCTGACAGTGGGACGATTCTCTATAGTGAGAGGCTCAAGGATGCTGAGCCACAAATAATAGAAACCAAGCGGTTCAACCTCTCAATCATCCTTCCGGATTCAACCACTCGCAGCCTCGGTCATCTTGACATGACGTTCTATCGCGACAAAGTGGTCGCCGCAGTGGCGCAAAACTCGCTTCGGACTCTTTTTTGGAATACATTGAAAATTTTTGCCGTCGGCGCCATTGCTTTGATGATTTTCCGGCGAAGAGTGGAGCAATCTGCGGATGCCTCCACACGCACACCCACCCCTGACATCGACACACATGAGGCCGATGAGAATTTGCGCCTTGAAACATTGCGCGGGGAGACGGCTGCGCGTTTAGCACAACTTGGGGAGATGGCTGCGGGCATCGCTCACGAAGTCAATAACCCGCTGGCCATCATTTCTGGCTATAATCATTTTATCCGCGCCGAGTTAAAGCAGACCGCACCGCGCATTGAGAAAGTGATGGCCGCCATCGATTCCATTGAAAAAACTATCCACCGAATTACAAAGATTATTATTGGTCTGCGCGCCTATGCCCGGGACGGTTCAAACGATCCTAAAGAGATGACTCCCATCCGTCAGATGATAGAAGACGCCTTGGCGTTGACCGAGTCAAAGCTCAACTCCAGCGGCGTCGTCATTCGGCGGTCACCTGGTCAGGAGGATGGCTTAATCATTTCATGCCGGGCGGTGCAAATCGTGCAGGTGATTGTTGCGCTGATCAACAATTCGTTGGATGCCATCAGAGGGCAATCAAACGCTTGGATCGAGATCACCGTCATTCGGAAAGGTCAACATCTTGAATTGACTATCACCGACTCGGGCGCAGGGATTGCGCCCGAACTTGGCAAACGCATATTCGAACCATTCTTTACGACCAAACAAGTCGGGCACGGAACTGGGCTTGGTCTTTCGATTGCTTACGGCATCATTAAAGATCACGACGGGGAAATCTTTTTGGACCACTCCTGCAAAAACACACGCTTTGTCATCCGACTCACCGCGGCATCGCTTTCTGCAGAGGAATCGGCTGCTTAACGCAAGCGTTAAGGATGCATCAAAGGATGCATCAAAGGATGCAGCAAAGGATGCGCAAATAAAGCCCAATGTGGACGGCCGGAGCTTTGCACGGGCTTAAACAGGACTCAACCCCAATTCGCCTCTGACAATCTGTCAAAAATTTAGACAGTTTATCCCCCCATGACCACGCACCAGATTCGACAAACACACTTTAAGTACCTGATTTTATATTGATTTTATTGATGCCATCAAATTTACTTATAAATGGCACAGCCGTTGCACCTACCCAGTCACCACACTTTTGAGGAGGACTGATCATGAAACCCGTATTGCGTTTAATCGCTGTCACCTTGGTGGCGGCAACCACAACCGAGGTGGCCTATGCTCGCCGCAGTGACCGTGAAGGACTGAATTTTGGCTCTTCCATCCGCGTCATGGACAGCGACGATCGTGGCCAGAAAAGTGAACTATCGAACAAAGAGACCCGCACTAAGAGTGCCGGCCAGGCTTTTAGCCCTTACCTCGGCTATGCCTTTGGCCCTATGAACATGGGTCTGATGTTGAATATCGAAAACAAATACGAGGAGTTCAGCGAAACCAGTCCATCCACTAACCAGACCCTCAACCGCGAGGCGACTACGACCAGCAAAGCGATGAGCCTGTTTGCCCGATTTAATTTCGGAAAAATCATGTTTTTCGAGGCCGGCGCCGGTGTTTACTCCCAAACGAAGTCCGTGCATACGGAACTGCGTTCCATCAACGGTGGATCCTTCACGGGAACCAGCGACGACTACAAATTAAATGGCATGGGCCCTGGCTACCATATGGGTGGCGGCATTGAGCTACCTGCAGACAATGGCTTCTACTTCACAGGTTCCTATATGGTGCACAACTACCAGTTGCGCGACACCACGCACAGCAGCTACGGTAGTCTGATTGGAAGCCAACAAAAACGCGAACTCGCATTCGGGATCGCCTACTACAACTGAAGTGACATGAGTGACTTAGAGGACAAAAAGAATCCCGGATTATATGATCAGATTGGCCACGCCTTCATCGCGAAGGCCGTGGCCGAATTCTATAAGAGAGCTTTTGCGGACGTGATGATCGGCCACTTCTTTTTTAAATCAGACATCACCCACATCACAGCCCAGCAGACGTCGTTTGTATCCGCCATGCTCGGGGGCCCGAAATCCTACACAGGTAAACCTCTAAAGCCGGCCCACAAACCATTTCTCATCCGCACCGTCCATTTTAACCGCCGTCAGGTCCTGATGCGCGAAGTCCTTGAAGATCTTGGACTTGATCCAAGCCTGACGAACGCATGGTTAGCGGTGGAGGAACAATTCCGCGGCGTTATCGTCAATGCCGGTTGAACCATGATCCCACAGCACATCAGGCTGGCTAAGCCTCTTTCCAAGATCAATTCATTAAAATTATTTGAATTTTCAGTATATTCTATTAATTTTCATTGAAATCTGGACTTTAATTGGCACTTGTCATATAAGGGTAGCGAATTCCTTGGCTTTAAGCTTAAGGAGGGTCCGATTTTAGCTTTATTGCGTTCTTTGGGAGGTCCATCATCATGAAAACGAAACTCCTTGGATGGTGCGTTGCCGTATCAGCTTTGTCGTCGTGCGGCCGCGATCAGGCATCCAAACTTGATATTATTGGCGGCCAAGCCGTTAAGCCTAGCGACCCCATTGCGCACTACATCGGAGCCCTCGTCAGCCGCGACGGTGCCGTCAAGTGCACGGTAACTCCTATTGCCGAGTCAACGTTTGCGACCGCAGCGCACTGTGTCTACGGAAGAGATCTCGAAGGTTGGTCCATCCAGACTGGTCTGGTGATCGGCAAGGGTGAATCCTTGGACATTGACCAAACGATGATCCACCGTGATTTCTCAGGGAACTCGCTCTATTCAGCCCATCCTGTTTCTGCACCAAACGATATTGCTTTGATTCACACGAGGTCACCCTCTGCGGGAACAATCCCTGTACCCATCATTCGCGGCATTAAACGCCAAGAACTCACGACACCATTTACGATCACAGTGGCAGGTTATGGCCGCACTGACGGACAATTGATTGAATCCAAGGGTGTCCTGCAGAAAGTAAAACTGACTGTCACTCAGACAAACCGAGACCTCCATGAGTTCACATCGGAAGATGCCGACGGCCGTATGGGATGCCATGGTGATTCGGGAGGGCCGGCCTTCTATGAAGATGCTGGAAAACTATTCCTGATCGGCATCACCTCGAGAGGTGATCATCCCTGTAAAGTCGGTGCGACCATTTTTACCGACATTCTTGATTTTTCCACATTTATTAAAGACTCACTGACGCAGTTCAATTTAGAGCAACACGGTCAAGCGCCTTCTGAATCCGGACGTCCGGTTTCGACGAGTCGTACACCCACCAATCAAACATCGAAAGGATCCATTCCATGAGCCATCAGCAATCTGGCGAGCCATCTGGCGAGCAGAATCCAGTGACTCCCGAAGCCTCCATGCTCGCCGGCGGACACGCACCGCACGTTCATGGTCCAGGCTGTAATCATGGCCATGGACATCATCATCACGATTTGACTCCGTACGTGCGCGCCACCCCTAAGGTTGGCGCCAACGATCCTTGTCCTTG
>JBILMN010000063.1:0-15522 GCA_044375465.1 Oligoflexales bacterium
TGCTAAATGCGGCATTGGTATCTGGGTCAACGTACTGGCCACTGGAATTCGTTCCAACATTAAGATCCAAAATGCCATCAACCACGGCATTGGCAGCGATTTTTGTACTGATACTCGCTGTGAGCAGCTTGTACTTGACGGAATCACCAGAGCGCTCGTAATTGATCGTCAAGATTCTCTCTTTGCTGCTACTTTGGCTGCCGAAGTCTTTATCGCGGCGAATCACAATTTGGCCTGTATAATTTTCTGCGTCACTGCCAGGGTTATGGGTCAAAGTAATCTTTTCTTTCGGGTCACTGGCTCCCGGCGTTGTGCCCGGTTGTGCAGGCATTTTCATTTCAATCTCAGTGACATACTTTGTTCCATCTTTTGTCATCTTTGCTTCGCTGACAGGCATGTGGCTTGGGTCCTTGCCAGCGGCCGTAGCCGCCGCTTCCATGATTGCTTTGAAATCAATGGATTCACCGTCGGATGCAGGAATACCCGCAGATCCTGTTTTTTTTGCGTGGCAGATCATCATTTGGACCATGCCAAGGGTTCGATCAACCATAGATGACAGTTGTTTGACTTTTCCCCGAGTGAAGCTAACCATGCATGCTTCGGTTGAACCTGTGATTTTCGACTTGCCGTCGGCGGTTCCTGACATGCTGGCACCAGTATCGTCTCTTTTGACTACAATCATATCGGAGTCGAATTCGTAGCATGATTCCTGCGTGTCATTGGGAGCCGCTTTAGCGAGGGCGTTTGGGAAACAGTCTCCCTCTCCTTTGATACGCTTTTCGGCCTCCTCATTTTTAGCCTTGATGCTTTGCTCCTTATCATCATCCAAAGACAAGGATGTTGAGTTGGTTTGTGGGTATACCGATACAGCTAGGCCTAAAGGATAGACCAAGGTGGAAGAATCCGATGATGAGCTTGAATTCTTTTTTTTCTTGCCGCAGCTCGCCCATACAGTAGCACCTGCAATTACGAAACACGTGAAAATCACTAACCTTTGTCCCGATGTTCGTTTCATTTTAAGTCCTTTCCTGATAGAAAAACGAGTCTAGCGCGAATGCTCATTATGGTAGCACCTCGCCTGCTATTGGGTCAAAGTCATGCAGATCCTGGATCCGTAAGAGCCGATTGTTGGAGCTAAAAAATTGGTACAAAAAGTTATTTTTATTAGTAGATTCCGTCAATTCCAAGGTGAATCGCCTGATGCAATTGCGTTCACGGAAACTGCGCACCATGGTAGCCCATAAGTCCCGAGATGCCGCCGGTGTGGATCAGGACGATGCGCCCTTTTAAATTTTGACCCCTGATCAGTTCAAAGGCCCGCATAAACATTTTTGCGCTGTAAACAGGATCAGTCAGAATACCGTGACGTCTTGCCATGGATTCAATAAAAGCGAAGAGCTCGTTGTTGGTGGCGCCGTATGATCTTGGCTTTGCTGGCCGGTAGATGCGCGTGAATCCAGAGACATCGTCCCATGAAACTCCGGTTGCTGGTTTGATCCACTTGTCAAACGCCTGGATGATCTGCTCGTCAAAACCAGCCATTTGAATCACGTGCAACTTGGTATTGCGTCGCGGTGACCATTGCGCCATAGCTGCAGCCATCGCGGCTGCGGTTAGAGCTGTGCCGCTATCGATAAATACATGGTCAGGAGGCCGTTGGTCTGCCCATTCCGGGCGTGGTCTTATCAATTCATCTGCAATAGTCATCGCCCCCGGCACCGCTGCAATGCAACCACCGCCCTCTTCTAGAATGAGGCATTTGATGCCCTGCGCCGATAGGTCTAAGGCAAGGTGCTCCATGGCCTTTGGGATACCTTGACGATCATTGCGGTCCACAAGCACCAGATCTGAGGGGTTCACGGCAATTCGCAGGAGCATGCGATTGCCTATGGTTGGCAGGGATTCTTGGTGGTGATCAAGGACCGCGAAGGCTGTAAAGTCAAGACCGGCCTCGGCGCAAAAAATTGCCGCTGCGGCGAGATTGTTGGAATTGACACCGCCAGTGGCGATGATGCGCGTGATACCGTTGTTGTGACAATGAGTCACAATAGAGTGATATTTTCGCGCCTTTGAGCCCCAAAAACCACGGAGTTCATCATCGCGAAGAACCCAAAGATCGCTCGTCCAATGTTGCTCGTCATCCTCGCTCGGATGATGCGCAGTGGTTAATTTTGTGAGTCGAGAGTGGAGTGTCAGAGCGTGCCAGCTGTGCTTGGTATGATCTTAAAATGGTGCGGGTACGCTGACTCGAACAGCGGACCTCCACGATGTCAACGTGGCGCTCTAACCAACTGAGCTATACCCGCAAGGGTTAGGAGCAAGGGTTATAGACGCCAGCAAGGTCGGTGTCAAGGACTGTTGCAATCAAAGTCATGGGGCGAAAATAAGACTTATTTGACTACATGTTGGCGGAAATATTCGCCCGCAACCAAAGCTGCGGCGACGCCCACATTAAGGCTTTCCACCGTGCCTGTGCCTGGGATCGCGATCATGCCGGTAGCAGCCTTACGGGCCTCGGCTGACAGGCCGCGTGCTTCATTACCGAGAATGACGGCAAGGCGTGCGGGGAGTTTTCCTGCGTCGCCTTTTTGGTAAAGACTGATGCGTCCCTTAAGGGCTGTTCCTAAAACCGTCAACCCCAGCTGCCGAAGTTCAGTGGCAATGACATTCATTGAGGGCGCCGAAATAAATTCGACGGCCTCACCGCCGCCTTCGGCGGTTCGCAGCAAGGCTGCCGATGGCTTAAATGCTTTTTCATTCGGTAAAATCACGAATTGGCAACCGAAATGGGCAGCGCTGCGCGTTATGGATCCGACATTATGGGGATTGGCCACATCCTCTAAAATCATCAATAGCGCGGATTCTTCAGGAGATTCTTCGAGTTTCTTGAGGAGCTCAGCCCATGTTGGGGGGATGCGGCGCTTGGCGATAATGCAAACACCTTCATGGTGGGCGCTGCCTGAAATTTTCTCCATGTCTTCAGGCGATACCACATGGTAGGCCTTGCGCCGCCGCACGCAGGATTTGACCAAGTCTGAAAATTCCTCAAGCCGTGATTCCACCAGATAGACGCGAATCACGTCTTCGGCTCGCGTCAGATAAAGCTTTTGGCAGGCGTTGTAGCCACACATCTTGATTTCGTCGTCGTTGCCTTTGCCGCGGGCCGCCTCAGACCTGGGCGCTGTGGTGCGGGGGGCATCAGGGCTTTTGAGCGGGCGTTCCTGATGTTTAGTTTTTGAAGGACGATATTTGTCTTTTGATACCAGCGGGTTATGCTTCATGGCAGAGGGGCCTTTGTAGAGTGAGAGACGTGCGGTAGATACATGCTTTTCATTTGATTTACAATGCTTTTTACAATGATTTTTACAATGTTTTTATAGTTTTTAATCGCATTTGAATGTTTGTCATTGAAATCACAAATGGGCCTTGTTATAGGGGCGTCCCGTATCATCCAGCCCCACGGCGCTTTGACGCCCTTGTTTCCAGGAGATCCTCTGTGACGTCGCCAGCACTTCCGATTGTTAAAATGAAAACCCCAAAAAAATTCTCTCACCCATGGGTTTTTCAGAAAATGGTGGAGCGCGCGACAGGAGATGCGCGCCCGAAAAATGGTTCGGTGGTGGATCTGGTGAATCCGGATGGCGCCTGGGTCGGGAGAGGTCTCTACAATGGACACTCCCGCATTGCGGTGCGACTGCTGACCGAAAACAGTTATGAGGACATCAATGAGGAGTTTTTCATTGATCGATTTCGCCGTGCACTGCAGCTGAGGCGAGATATTCTCAAGCTTGATGAGGTCACCAATGCCTATCGTCTCGTGCATTCTGAGGCCGATGGTCTCAGCGGTCTAGTGATTGATCGATTTGGCGATTTGATCGTGATTGAGTATTTTTCCAGCGGCATGTACCGCATGCACAAAATCATAGAGTCAGCGCTGAGGAAATTTTTCCCCGATGCGAAGATCTATTTTTTTGCAGAAGAGCATGTGCAAAAGCAAGAGTCGATCGATATCCGTAGTCCAAAAGTTCCTGATCCTGTGGTGATTGAGGAACACGGACTTAAATTTCATGTGGCTCCCGGTAGCAAGCACAAGACAGGATTTTTTTGCGATCAGCGAGACAATCGCAAGCTTGTGGCTGATATGACTCGCGGCGGCCGAGTCCTGGATATTTGCTGTAATAGCGGTGGTTTTGCGGTCTATGCTAAAGCTTTAGGTCAGGCCAGCGAGGTGACAGGCCTTGATTTGGATGAGGAGGTCATCGAATTGGCTGCCAAGAATGGCAAGCTCAATCATGCCCAGATCAAGTTCGTCCATGCGGATTTATTTCCTTGGTTGCGTGAGGCCGCGGCAAAGAAGCAGCATTGGGATACGGTTATATTAGACCCCGCCAAACAGACACGCAGCAAAGAGGACGTTCAATCGGCTCTCAAAAAATACTGTGATATGAATCGTCAGGCTATCGGCGTCGTGAAACCCGGAGGGCTGTTTGTCACATTTTCGTGTACGGGGCTGGTCAGTGAGGAGGAGTTTCTGGAATCCGTTCGACGCGGAGCGTTTCAGGCGCAGCGTCAAGTTCAGATATTTAAAATCAGCGGTGCAGCCGGAGATCATCCCCATTTGGTCAATGTGCCGGAAAGTCGCTATCTAAAAGCCGTTTGGGCGCGCGTTTGGTAGTCCATGGCGGTGCGGTTTTTGTCACGAGCGGATGTTGATCATCCCATTACAAAACTCCAATACGATCTGATCACCAAGGCAGTTGATATCGGTGGGATGGGGTTTCGCCTGACGACATTATCTCATGTGGAAAAAGCCATAGATGACGTTTTCGAATGGCTTGCGCAAGAGGGTCGCAACGCAGATGAGATTGAGCAACTTGCGCCTTATTTTGGCGTGGTGTGGCCTTCGGCTCTGGCACTCTGCGGATTTCTCGGTCAAAAAAAATGGTCGCAATGGTTGGGCGGCAAATCATTGCTTGAGCTTGGCTGTGGGTTGGCATTGCCTTCAATGGTGGCAGCCCGCCTCGGTGCTCATGTTTTGGCAACGGATCATCATCCCGATGTTCCCCGTTTTTTGGAGCTCAATGCGGCGCAAAATGAACCCTGTCGTCTGCAGTTCTGCAATGGCGCATCGAATATCCTTGACGGAAAAAAATTTGACATGATCGTTGCAAGTGATGTGCTTTACGAGGCGCCACTGGCAAAGATATTCGCAGATGAAATCACCGCAAAGTCACATCCACAGACAGTCGCAGTCGTTGCTGATCCTGGGAGGCCCTACATACAGGATTTTGCAGGGCTCATGTCCTCCAAAGGTTGGGCCTACGAACTTCAGCCATGGTCGGTGCAATGGGATGGTAAGGCCCACGACATTTATGTGCTATTATTTCAGCATGATCCAGTTCGTGGTTGTTGATCACTAAACATGATTCGTTCTCCGTTTTAAATGATCAAAAAACGAACCTAAGCCGGAACATGCGGTATCTGAGCCCACGCGCAAAATAACCGGTGAAATCCTGCGAGTGGAATTGGCTCTTGATGGTAAAATAAGGATTCAAAAAAGCTAGATAGGGGTCACTCATTCGTGCCGGGTAAAATCAAGAAACAGTCCATAGATGAGCTCAGGATCAAGGCTGACAGTGGTGATTTAGAGGCGCAGTCCGCCCTGGGCCTTCTGTATGAGCTTGGTTTGGAGGTCAAACCTGATCCGAAGGAAGCGGCTAAGTATTGGGGGATGGCTGCCAAGTCCGGAGATCCCGTGGCGCAGCTGTCTCTGGCAAATATCATCAGTAAACAGTTTGATGATACGGATGAACACCGTGCGATGGCTCAAGTCCTATTCAAAAAAGCAGAAGAGCAAGGTTTTGTGCGTGAGGATAAAGCCCAGCGCCTGTTACAAAGGGCCAACGGCAAGTCACTGAAGGTATTGGTGATTGACGATTCAGAAACGTCCAGAACTCCGTTAAAAAAATATATTGAAGCTGATGGCTGCGAGGTCATTGAGGCGGAGTCCGGAAATGATGCTCTCGCCATCCTGAAAAAAGAACCCGAAATCAGGATGGTCTTTAGCGATCTCAGTATGCCCGGTATGGACGGTCTGGAGCTCATAAAAGAAATACGAAGCAGTCAGGACTTCAAAGCAATGCCTGTCGTTGTCGTGACGACACAAAATCAAGATCATCTCGTCTTAAAAGCCAAAGAGATTGGTATCCAGGGTTGGATTGTCAAACCAGCACGTCCACACGTGCTGAGGCGTTTTTTGCTCAAGCATACTTAGATTTTGCTGAAACAGGTTCGTGGATTTCTTACATGACGCTGCTAAAATCGTTCCGATGCGACATAGAAATCATAGATCGTTGTTTGGATCTTGTATGGTCGGGTAATGGCGGTTAACATAAGTGCGCGTTACAACCCACTTAACCGACTAGTGACTTGACTTATATAGCCATTTGGCTATTATGCATAAATGCGAGTGGCCTTTTATACATCTCAGTCTGGCAGAAGCCCCGTAGAGGACTTTATCGGTTCCCTATCCAAGGCTGATCAAGCTCGGTTTAGAGATGTTTTTGATGGCATTCAAAGTAGTGGGATTGATTGCCCGAGAGTTCAATTTCGTCAACTACGCGGGAAATTGTGGGAGATTAAATTCACGTCCCCTTCGGGTGGTTATCGCATTGCTTACG
The DNA here is from genome assembly GCA_044375465.1 of Oligoflexales bacterium. GTDB lineage: Bacteria > Bdellovibrionota_B > Oligoflexia > Oligoflexales > RGVZ01 > CAMDKS01. The sequence goes on from JBILMN010000063.1 coordinate 6,681, forward strand.
TTGTTGTTCAAAAGGACGTGATGGTTTGGCTTCACGCCTTCAAGAAGACAACCCAAAAGACACCGATAAGAGACTTAGATATTGCTGAAAAACGCATGCAGGAGATCTTATGAAAGCTAAAAAATCTAATTTCAAAATGGCGCAATCTTTCTTCGACAAAATGCTTCGTGATCCTGAAATCAGAATGCACTATGAGGAGGAAAAAGCTAAGTCCCATATTGCCCAGGCGGTTCGAGCCGCTCGTACACGAGCAGGGCTTACCCAAGCGGAGTTAGCTAAGAAAATCAAAACTACCCAAAGCGTTATCGCAAGACTCGAAAGCGGTACCGATAAGCGAACACCGTCGCTTGATTTATTGGCACGTATCGCTTCTGCATGCGATGCGGAGCTGGAGCTGGGATTTAAATTCGCAATTTAGGTCGATCTAAAGCGCATGTCAAAGTTTTGGTATACAAAAAAAATGGGGAAGCACAGACTCGAACTGTGGACTTCCTGCTTGTAAGGCAGGCGCTCTAACCAACTGAGCTACATCCCCTTAGGAAGGCAAGTGTTATCGCAGCGTCTCAAGGCTTTGTCAACAGCATTGATAGATGATCGATTGAAAACGATAACTGCCTGAAAATAAAGTTTAATTCACCCTATCGGATTTTGATACCTTTGCTTTTCGGCGCGGCGATACTGCTGATGTCCGGGACCTCAATGGTGATTCCCTGTGACTTGATGCCTGTGCGACCGGATTTGTCAATGGAAGCCATGATGAGCGTGTGAGTTCCGGGCAAAAGATTGGTCAGGTTGAGCTGGGTTCCTTGGACCGCCTTGCGGAATTTTGTTTTTGGGCTTGATATCTCAACCAAGTAACGCGTTGCGCCGGTAACGCTTTTCCAGCGCAGGGTCACATCTCCGGATTCCCCGGTTTTGATGGGTTGATCTCCGGTAATTAACGCTGGCGGAGGCAACAAATCAGGCTCTTTAACCATAATCTCGATGTTCTCAGCAAAACCCACAACTTCCTTGTTCTTATTGAGAGCCTCAATATTCATTTGATAGGTTCCAGCAGCGGGGACCCTGAATTGAAGGGGCTTTCCTGGGCTGGAAGATTGCCAAGGTGCATCAGCAAGACCTGAGGATGAACGGGCGATTTTAAATCGCAGTTCTGAGCTTGTTGTGGGTAGATCTCCCAATGCCAACGTCAGGGGGGTGTCGGCTGATGCAAACATCAAGGGTTTTTCGTTTGTGGGAGGATCCTTTAGTTGGATGCGCGAAACTTCTGACACGGTAAACGCAGCCTTGGGGCTGGGCTGGCTTTGCTGAGAACCAATTTTTGCACGGACCGTCCAAAAGTACTGTCCGGGCGGAACATTGGTCAGGCGGAACTGTCGATTGCTTAAGGACCTGGTCAAAACTGACTTTAGGCTATTGTCATTTTGTCGGCGAAGCAGCTCCAACTCGAAGGTTTCGGTCCCTTCCTCTCCTGACCAAGTCAGCATGATGCCGCTTTGATCTGCGGTTGTCTTGGGGATGATGGATCCAGGGACTGGAGCATTTGCTACTGGTGCTGGAATGTCTTTTTGTTTGATGGCTTCGAAAATTCCTGTGCTCGACGGGACGGATCGAGCAATTCCCGGCCATTTCGCGGTAGCTCGCCAGTAATATTTTCCTGAGTCTTTCACAGGCACAGTCCATTCGGACTCCACGTTGAACGTCTTGCTAGCGAGGATATTTTTAAAGTCCGGATCCTTGGCCAAGATCAATCCTATGTCTTCTGCTCCGGCGGGACGCGTCCACGACAATCTGACCTGAGGGTTTTGATTGGCATTTGATAAAATGATTTTTTCATTTGATGCATAGGTCAATAATTTAGGTGGATCCATCGTGACTCCTTGATTGAAGGTCGTCGGACCCATAGCGACGATTTTTCCATCTTTCACTGCGACCATGCGCCAAAAAAAATCACCAGGGCGGACGGGTAGATTGATTTTACCTGACTTGCCGGCGATGCCCTGTGGTAGGCGCGTCAACGTGTCGCGAGTATTTCCAGTCTCAAGAAAAATCATGGAACCATCGGGGGCGTTGTTCCAGCTAAGACTTACTTGGTCGTTTAATCCTGAAATCGGGATGCCTGATCCTGATCTCGGACCGGAGAGATCTAATATGGCTGGAGCTCCGGCATTAGTGGACAGGGCTTTGGACGCTCCTTCTTTCAGCGTTTCCATTTTCCCCTCGGCACTGGCGATTTTTGCGTCGCCTTTGGCCACCTGAACATTCGCCATGCCTGAATCAGAAACGGAGAGATTCAATTCCGATGACTTTCCACTGAGTTCTATTTTTTTATCGCCGGCCTTGAGAATGGGCTGTTCGGTTTTATTCTTACTTCCCGAGGATGATCCATTTGTTCCACCATTTGATGCATCGTTTCGCACAAAAACACCGCCATTGACGAGATTGAGCTGTAGTTTGCCGTTGCTTTCTTCCATGATGACGAGACTATCTGGCTCCAGTCCGATGGACATGCCAGATTTAATAAATGTAATTTTTCCAGAGGATTTCGGCCCGGTTCGAACCGCTTCGCCACCGTAAAGCTGCTCCCCTTGGCCGAGGCGCTCCCAAATAATCCTGGTGGTTGGCCGACGCTCGATAACATCGTTTTTTGTCGCTAAAATGGCGATGGCGTCCCCTGCATTTGCCTTCAGAGGCTTTGAATCTGTTGTCTTCATGTACCATGCCTGCGTGATGCCAAGACCTAGCAAAGAGATGATCGCGGGAAATGTCAGACGTGAAATCGTACTTTCGCTCATGGTCTAGAATCCTTGGATCAAATCTCTGTCAGGGAACTTTATCGTCCCTAGCTGCTTTAAGAGTCGATGTCTGTTAGAATATGATGCAAACCGATGGTCATAAGGTACGACCCATATTCTATCAAAAATGTGTGGAGAAGCGTAATGGGCACTGTAGGGACAACCAACCAACCAGCGAATGTCAGGGTTAGGGCGCCCATGGGTTTTTTTATCCCCATCAGCGGCAAGTTAGCCGCAGTGACGTTATTGCTTCTGCTAGCTGCGGCGGTTCCCATTGCCCTTAAAACGACGGGATTATTTCTTGAGACATCAGGAAAACGCGAGGAAGAGGGCAACCGATCTCAGGCAGGAAGCAGGGCTGCTGAGATTAATGGTCTGCTTGAGTCCTACGTCGATAAATTGTCTATAATTGGCACTTTAAGGATGAAAGAATTTACGGACGGAACAGCAAATCAAGCGACATCAGCCAGCAATGTGATTTTGCAGCGAGATAAGGAAATTGTGAGTTTTGCGGTCATCACGCGATTGGTAAATAGCAATAAATTCGAGGCGATGAATCGATATTTGGATCTGCGTTACCTTAAGGGTTACAAGGTCGATGGAAGTTATTTGGATACGCTAAATCGGGAAAAACCTTTTCCCGTTGAGATGGTCTTTGCCGGAGCCCCGGTCATGCGTAACCGGTCTCTTTCCGGTGGGGCGCCGCTGTTTTCTATGGGTGTACCGATTGCTAAAGATTCTTTGGGGCGGGTCACTCACATTGCCGTGGCTGATTTACCAATGTCAGTGCTTCAGCGTGGATTTGGCAAAGCGACGGAACGGACCGTTTATCTTGTGGACAAGGATGGGACGGTCTTGGCTCATCCCGATGAGAAGTTAGTCATAGATGGTGCCAGCCTTGCTTCTTTGCCGATTGTGAAAACTGCCATGGCCTCAAAAGTCGCTCAAGGCCAGCTTCGTTACCAGCTTCCAAAAAAGAAAGATTTTGTGATTGCCGCCTATGTTCGTTGCTTGTTTGATTTAGTCGTTATTTCTGAGGCTCCGGAACGAGTGATCCTGGAGCCAGCCAAAATGATGCAGCGAGAAGTTTATTATATTGCCGGTATTGTCGTGAGTCTCGGTTTCCTCGCGGTCTTTATATTTTCCCTGACTCTGACAAAGCCCATCGAGCGATTGGTCGCAATAGCGGGTGAGGTCGCCCGGGGAAATTTCAATGTGAGTGCGACCCGCGGTATCAAATCAAAAGATGAGGTGGAGATGCTCGCCTGGGCGTTTGATGGCATGACAGAGGGGCTGCGAGAACGCGATAAAGTGAAGAATCTCTTCAACAAGTTTCACGGCAGCTCTGTGACTGAGAATCTCTTGCAATCTGGCGAGGTCTCTCTGGGAGGTATGAAGAAAAAAGTTTGTGTCTTCTTCAGTGACATCAGGGGCTTCACCAGCTTCTCCGAGACAAGAACACCAGAGGCCGTGGTCAGCATGCTAAATGAGTACTTTACGGTGATGGTAAAGATTATTAACGACAATGGTGGAGTCGTGGATAAATTTATTGGCGACGCGATCATGGCAGTCTGGGGAACGCCGCAGACGACCGGCGATGATCCATTTAATGCCGTAAAAGCCTGCCTCGAAATGAGAGTGGGACTTCTACAGCTCAACGAGCGCCGCATCGCACGGGGTGAAGAACCCATCAAAATCGGGATGGGTCTTCATTATGGTGATACTATTTCTGGAACTGTGGGATCTGAGGATCGGATGGAATTTACGGTGATCGGTGACACGGTCAACATGGCGTCCAGAATTGAGTCGTCTACCAAGGCTTTTGGAACGGATCTCCTGTTAAGCGAGGATCTTGCCAAGAATGTCGAGGGACGGGTGATTCTTGAGGAGGCGGGCTCCGCAGAGGTGAAGGGCAAAACTGAGCCTTTGAAGTTTTATAAGGTTCGAGGGTTGATCATGCCTGACGGTAGTCGGCAAGAAATCCGCACAATTTATTCTGACTACGAAGCTGAGAAGGCAGACAAGGTGAAAGTGGTCCATTGAGGATGATGTTCGGCTGTTCGGTTGAGGGGTGACATCATCGCTTCTCTTCTTCACACTCAAAATCTTCAGCTGTCGGGATATTAACCCTAATAAGACATATAATTACATGTACTTATAAATTTCCCTCAGAACCGAACGAGGATCTCCGAGAAGTGAAATGCTTGGGGTTGGTGCTCTGGTGGTCGGAGGCTACCCATCAAGCGAGGGAGGGTCGGTTAAGATGCTTTGCTGTTGTGTATCAGAGCATGCTGTCGCTGCGGCGAGAGCCACCGTTATGTTGGATTTTCGAGCGCATCCAGAGACCGCGGGTCCTGTGGCGTGAAGGCACTTCTCTGTCATTCGTATGACCTTGTGGCTAGAGTCTAGACTGGCCCATCAGAGGAGGTTCGCCGGACGGCTCGTCTTGGCATGGTGCTAGCGACCGTCAGAGAGATGTAAAGACCAGTAGCGGCCGCGCGGGAGCGCGGTCGTTTTTTATTTTTGAGATTTTACAATTTTATCGCTAGTCCGACGCCAAACCGGTACCAGGCGGAGATCGTCTCTGCTTCCCCTTCAAAATAGTTCGAGTGGGTATTGACACGACTCCGAAAGTTTTCAAGCGCGAAAGAGATATAACTGCGATCGTGCAGCATGCGTCTCATGTACTTCAAGGTTGCGGTGTATTGCCAAGTCTGATCGGCCGCAATACCAATGGATGAACCCACAGGATGAAATGTCAAATCAAAGGACGTGTGGCTTCCGCTACGAACCTGCCAATCGATGGCTCCGCCCACATACATCTCTAACAGTTGCCCCTCAATGGGTCTGATAATCGAATTCAATTGATCCTGGATCAGGTATGTGTAGTGATGGGTGCCAAATCCTAAGATGACATCGAGTCCAACGCGGTCGATGATTTTGCGTCGTCTTCCAATGGCAGCAATGCGGCGGTCGGCAATGGTGATCTTGTTCTGTCCGGGGATATCTGATCCGTTTTCGAACATGTAGATATTTGTTTGTCTTCCGCGAATTTCTGCGGCCCATGCGGCATCTGAGGATTTCATAAACCACTTGGTAAAATCCGATGAAATGGCCGTCACTGTCGCTGCCATGAGATGAAAGCTTTGTCCGCCACCTGAAGAAAAATTATAGTTCCAGAAGACCGGGCCGATGCTTCCTTGCAGAAAGTCAACGGGTGTATGCCTTGGTTCGGGAACTGATTTCGTTGGCGGTGCTGAATTTGCAGTCGTTTGGGGTGTTTCGGGGGTCCCGGTTTTTGGTGCTTTGGTCGTCTTTGGTGTTGGTTTTCGTTCATTGGGCGAGGGGACGGTGAATTCCTGGATGGCTGGATCTGAAGGGTCAAAACCAGAGGCTTCAGCGACAATCTCAACCCGGTAAGACCCGGGGGCCAGGTTAGATGGAATGGCGATCGTCGCTTTATCGGTAGTGATGGTGTCGATCTTTTGGTCCGTTGGTGACTTGCTAAAGCGTACGCGATATTTACGAGCGTACGGGGTTTTTTGCCAAGTGACGATGGCAGGCCGCGTCTGTGCAATCGGTGAAATCTTAGGTGTCGCCAACTTGCCAGCCGATATCGTAAACGTGACTGGATCTGGATTCTTGCCGTCAAGCTCGATTCCCTTGGGCGGTAATGACACAAGTTTTACTGTATAACGTCCTTGAGCGAGCCCAATTCGTAGTTTGTCTCCTTTGATGTCCTTTGCAAATATGGCTTTTTCGGCAGTCTCAGAAAAAACTTCCACACGGTATGCTGCTTGTGGGCTGAATGATTGCCATTGAATGGATACGGGGATCTGTTTTTGCGGGGTTGTAGTGAATGTCTCTTCGGGCTTGGGAGTTACCAGCGTTGGGGCCTTAAATCCAAGAGCAATCTCTCCCAATTTGGTCCAGCGTCCCGCCACGCTCCGTTTGTCGAATGAACGGCTTTCAATGAGCCATTGACCTAGTTTGAGACGCTGGGAGAAGTGTGTGGTCGTCAGCTGAAACACGACAGACTGCGTGTTAGGTTCTGAGAGGGATGTGACCCGGACCTCATACTTTTGAGCGTTTTCGACCGGATCTAATTCGATCTCCACTTCGCGCTCCATCGAGTCAGAGCTGGCATAGGCTAAGTGAGCTGCGAATGCGTATAGAACGCACATCGCAGTCCTCAGGATGCGGAGTCTGGAGGCCGAAATAAAATTTGACATAACAATAGTTTAGCAGAACGAGGTCAGCGAATCACGGGTGACACCTGCAGCGGTTGAAGATCGTTACGGTCGAACCATATCTTCCCATGAAACCCCTGAGATGTTGGCAGAGTAAAGTCGCTATCGGTGTCAAGGTCGAGAACTCGCATCACGGCACCCAGCCGCATAGATCTTGCGTTGTTGAACGAATAGGAATCCAGAGTGTCGCGGTCGCACCTTACTTCTTCTGGAGATAGATGCACATTCTTGGCGGCTAAAAAAAAGTCTTGTCCGGATTTTGAGATGATAGCGCCTGAGCGTAGGGTCCTGGCCGTGGTTTTGTGCCTGGGGCGATCGATGGCTTCTTTAATTGGAGCCGACTCCACAATGGCTCCGCCCGTGATCACCGTGATATCGTCGGCCACAGATAAAATATCATCTAAATCGTGCGATACCAGAATGATGCCGAGGTTCCGCGATTTCTGAAACATCTGCAAATGACTCAGGATCGCCAGTCTTGTCGGGCGATCAACAGCGGCAAATGGTTCGTCAAGCAATAGCCACGAACAAGGCCGTAGCAGTGCCCGTGCGAGATTGAATCGGGAAATTTGCCCCCCGGATAGCTCATTGATCGAGCGCTGCAGCATGGATGTGTCCAGATCCAAGGCTTTCGTGACTTCAAGGACCTTTTGTTGCCGGACATCCACGGTGTCCGGGCTATCATGGAGGGCCAGCATGAGATTATTCATGGCATTGAGTCCTGGAAATAAGGCATTGGCCTGAGTCATGAGGCTTAGACTGCGCTCGTGTGGCGGAAGAGATCCGATTTCAAGGTTACCCAGGTGGATCGCTCCTCCCTGCGGCTGAGCAAGGCCGGTCAGCATCCGGAGTAATGTGGTTTTACCTGAGCCACTGGGGCCGCACAAAATGTGCCAGCGATTTTGTGCAAAATCTGCGCTAAAGTTGAAGGGTGTTAATCCTAGTTTGAAACTCAAGTTTCGGATTTTAAGATCGCCCATGGCATCCCTCGTTACTTCTGGCCGCCATCGCGAGGAACACAAAATTGACGCATATCAAAATGGCAGATCCCAATGCGGCTTCACTGAATTTGTAACGCCCCATCAGTACCAACAAGGCGGAGCTCAGTGCCGGGTCTTCCGGTGGGCGCAAAACAGTGACCACGGAAGTCTCGTTGAGTGTAAGGATGAGCGTCAGAGTTGTGGAAATCAAAAGAGGTTTTAGCATCGCAGGCCCCTCGACAGTCCTATGCCACAAAAAATTGGGAATACCCATCAATCGTCTGGCATCCAGATAAGGATGAACATCCCTGGCAAAGGACGGGAAAATCAGCGGAATGACAAATGGCATACTGAGCACTGTAAGGGTGGGAATGATGAATAGATTAGGTCCAAGTTCCGAGCCTCGAAACGAGCGGATGGTCCAGTAGCCAAACGCAAGGGCCATCCCCGGTATCATCGCGCCAACCATCGGTGTGTTGAGCAGAATCCCGCTTTGCCAGGATTTTGTATCTGATGCCCGTGCGAAGTAACCGCGACTCAAAATCCAACCCGATAGTGTCGTCAAGAAGGCTACGGGTATCGCAAAACCGAGGGATGTCAAGGCTGCCCGACCTAAAAAATTCAGGACTTCGGTCGAGACGGAGCTTTGAAAACATAGGGCAAAAGCATCATACAAAACTGCGCAAACCGGAACGGCTAAAGCAATATCAAAAGTGATGCTTAGGATGATCAAAGATCTTTTGACGGCGTGGGACCGTATGATATTAGGAATGATCCACCGGGCCGCTTGTTCAGTTTTTTTAAAAGGGGCGCTGAC
>JBILMN010000064.1:0-15448 GCA_044375465.1 Oligoflexales bacterium
AGAAGCGGATCGAATCATCCGGTGAGTCATCCTGTGATTGCGGGGTGGTTTAATGCTATGTAACCATCTGGATGTATTGATTTTTTATAATTTCATTTATGATTTCGCGGAAAAAAGCCGAGAAGGTGGGGACTGAAAAGGGGGTGCGTGGTGAAAAGGTCAGGCAATCATTCTATAGCGTCATCCATGTTTTTATTATTCGGCTTCTTGCTCGTGACAAGTTGCTCTGATGCCAAGTTTGGGAGCAATGAGATTCCAGGCCCAGGTCTGCGACTCGGTAAAGAGGACACGGTAGATATGAAAGGTGGATCCTCTGACTCCGATGTCACCGCAGAAGGTAAAGGGCCTCAAGACGGAGGCGAACCTTCGAAACCTGATTCTGGTACGACCCCGCCGCCCAATGATTCTGGTACGACTCCTACAACTCCCCCGATCACTGCAGTGGTTCCTGTGCCGCCGCCAGCTCCTGTTTGCGTCGCTGAAGCGCCCAATACAGTGGTCAGTGCTGACGGGACCTTGGAGTTTACCAATAGAGACTTCAAGCCAGGGGTCTACGGGGAACCATCTGCAACAAAAGGTTTGGATTGGCCGAATGGCGGAACCAACGCTAGGTACGGAGTGGCGCCTGCAACTGTTGACTGGCGACTGTGCCCTAAAATTGGTTTCGTTGAAACGGGCCATTCGCTGACGCGTACGATCTCGTTTCGCAGTCTTGATGCCGATGGCAGCGTGACTCTGAAAGTCCATCGCCATCGTCGTGTCTCAGAGTCCTACGGGGTCGGTATTTGGTACCACTGGGGATCGAATATTGCATGGAAAGACAACAAATCGCTCTTTAAATTTAGGGATCTGAAAGATTACGTCCTCACTTGTTCTTACACGAAGGCAACGGATAAGTGGCTTTGTAGCTACACTGAGAGCGCTCCGACGGCATTTGATTGTAAGCCCTATCAGAGCAAAAACTGCACCAATTTCACTTTAAAGAAGTGATTTCAAAGAAGGCATTTCTGGAGCGCCATGAAGCCATGGCGCTCCGTTCGTCTTTTACCATAGAAAGTTTCGACAGGTAGCCGGGGAGATGTGCGGCTTCGTTGGTATGGCTGATGGATATGGCTCGTTTGAGGGCTTCATTGTAATCGTCTCGAACAACGCTCATTTCGATGCGCAAGCGATAGAAGTTCGCCCACATGAATTCCTGAAACGGTGTGTCGGTTTTGGCGTAACCGCCACGATTTAACGCATCCTCTGCGAGGTCACGGTAGGGGTCATTTTGCAGTGCCCAGATCGACCGTGGCAGGGCCGTTGGATCGAGTGGGCCCCGGCCATGCTCGTCATAGAGCCAAACAAGCTGGTCCTTGGACATTTGACTCCAGAACTCGTCAAGCGTGTTTTGTGAAAGGTCTTTGGTCACCCGCAGATATATGGTCTCTACGCCTTCTTCGACCAGGGCCCTGCAACGGTGGTGTCCATCGATGATGTAAAAAACACCGGCAGGACCTTTGACGGCTCTCAGAATGTTGTGACGGAGGTATGTCTCGAGATCTGGTGGCGAATGCTTGATGTCACGAATTTTCGCTTGTTTCCTCGTGACGTCTTTGAAACCGAGTGCCAGTTGAGTGGGATGGACGCTCAGGGGGCTTGTGACGCAAGAGCTGGAAACGTTGGTCCAGGCGGAGCAAGGAGCCAGGTCTACAGTCCTGCTCAGCCCGCTTTGCTGATAGGGGTGGTCGTCAGAGGCAAGGCCCTCTGTCAGCGTTTCGGAAGCAGATGCTGAGGCTTCGATCAAACAAATAATCGCCGCGCAAAACGTGATGACGGTGAACATCGTGACATGAACTGTCAAAGGCAGGCGGTACCACTTCATGGGACGGTTAACTCTGGTGCGCAACCGCGAATATGACCATTGGCATCAAGAGCGCAGATTGACACGGAGGCTTTACCGCCTTTGGGCGCTGGAATCAGCGCTTGAGATTTATCCAACCTCTCAATCAACGCGGGCGCACCGGGTGAGAGGACGCGAAGTTGATAGAATGGCGCGGAGCTTTTCTTCCATTGAATCAGAATTTTGCCAGGAGCTTGCTTCGGGTTTGCAGAAAACGTCACGTCTGAGGGCGCCAGTTGCCCGGCCTCTGTTTGAATGACATCAAAAAAGCTTTCAACCCACGGCGTCACTGTTTCATGGTCGATGGTTGCTCGAAGTCTAACGGCATAGCGGCCAGGGGGCAGAGCTTTTAATTTTTGCCTGGTCCTGTGCCCTTCCAATGTGAAGTGCAACGACGGGTTCCCGCTGCTGCCAAGGACGTCAAGTTCAAACGACGTAGCCGGCCCTTTGGTCTTCCAGACAATTCTCTGCTCTGAGACGTCGCTTACGGCGACCTCCGATTCTTTTTTAGGGGACACAAGCTCCACCAAAACAGATTCGTTTTTTTTGGGGGCCTGATCGGTAGATTTGCTCGTTTGCAGCGGCGTAGGGACGGCGGAGTCTGGATGAGGGGTCGGTTCTGATTTCGGTTCTGGTTTCGGTTCTGGTTGAAGGGGGTGCGTTGTAGACCCGGTCTGGGAGGCTGTTGGGATCGTTTGGGATGGCCTCTCTGATGGCGTTTCTGCCGCTAGTTCTTTGGCGCTCGTACTTGTGATTTGAAAGCGTCTTGGTGATGTCATCTGGCCTTCGGTGTTGACCGTCCAAGTGTAACTTCCCGCAGGTAGTGTCACCTCAAAGCCTGGAAGCACCGATTCTTTGGCGGTCATTTCCCCTGAGGTTACATTGCGGATGAGTAAGTTACCAGTCAATGAGTCTGAGCGTCCGCCCCATTTGAAAACGATGGCCTCATAACCCTCCTTACCAGAAAATACCTCGTCAAATAGCGGATTGGTGGCCCAGAGTCCTTGAGTTGTTTGCCTGTTGACTGCGCTATTGCCGATGCTGCCCGCAGACTCGCTCATCAATACGGCGCCACTTGTGGCATCGACTTGACGGGATTTGCCTCCGGAATCCATCGTGACGGTTCCCACCATCACCATTAATGTGGCGTAGCTTTGTCCCGCAGCGTGTGTGACCACCGCATCACCGGCGACGGCCATAGCGACCTGCCCAAAATCAGTCAATGCGATGATCTCGCGCGACGCCTCGCCGCAGGATAGGCGGATTTCTCCTGCATGCAGTTTGACAAGGTAGGTCGGTGATTTGTCCTTCACCTGCCCCTGCCCCTGCCCCTGCTTGTTCTCCTGCTTGTTCTCCTGCTTGTTCTCTATGCGCGCTGTGACTTCAGTGTCTGGTCCAAGCTTGATGGTCACAGTCTCGGATTTGAGGGTCGCAGATCCATTGGATCCCACCCGAATCTGGGTGCCGCTTAGAATGGGGTCTTCATCAACAGGAGGAAGCCACTGCCTTGTCCCAGGGGACTTGACCTCCACGCGGCCTTCAATGCTTTGCAGGGAGCCAAATGCGGGTGTGTTTGGGCGATTGAGTCGCGCGAGGCCGAATGCCAGTAACATGGCGACGGCGACCGCGCCGAGAAGAGAGAGAATCAGTTTTTGCGGTTTTTGATTCATGTGTCTCGGACGGGTGCTCCATGTTCGATGCGACAGTTTTCAAGCGATCGTTTTAAAGTGACAGTTCTAGTGTGACAGTTCTAGTGTGACAGTTCTAATGTGACAGTTCTAATGTGATCGAAGATTTGCAATGATATTTTTTTCGGACTGTACTGGAACTCTGGCACGGAGTAGGATCGGTCGCAACCATTTATTTGGTTTTAATTATTTGTTTTGATTAATTGTTTTACAGATGTATTGGGGCGACTGAAGTCGCGTAGGTGGTGTCCAGGTGAATGGTCGGTTCGTCATCTTCCTGACGATATTGTGTGGGTTTTTGCTCGGCTCGGGTTACTATGTGGGCCACCGGATCACGACGTCTTTGACATGGGTTTCGGCGCCTGTGGTTTGGGTGGGTGTTTACACGATTATCCTATTACAAATCGCCGGTCCCTTTGTTTATCGCGTGCTGCCATCCCAACAGACCGCCTATTTTGTGGGTCGCTGGATTGTTTTCAGTTTTATGGGTATTGGCGCCACACTGGTGATTTACACACTGCTTGCAGATGCCGGGATGTTGATGATGGGTTTTCTGTATCCGCAGTGGGCCGCGGTCGCAGCGCCCTACGGCGTGGTTGTGGTGTTGTCGATGGTGGTTTTCAGCAATCTATGCGGCGCCATGCAGATGGCAGCTGGTCCACGTGTCTACAAAGTCGACGTTCATATTCCGAAGTCGTTGCAAAGTCTTAATGGATTTAAGATCGCCCAGATCTCTGATCTGCACGTTGGTCCAACCATCAGTCGCAGGTTTGTTGACAAAGTGGTTCGACGCACAAATGACCTGCGCCCTGACATGGTCGCACTGACGGGCGATCTCATTGACGGTTTGCCAGACGTGCTGCGACCAAGTTGCGAACCACTCCGGTCCCTAAGATCGACGCATGGTGCTTATGCGGTGCTCGGTAATCACGAATTTTACTGGCGTCCAGCAGCGTGGATTGAGGAGTATGGGCGACTTGGTTTCAAACACTTGAATAACGAGCATGTGGTCATCACCCATCAGAACGCCAGGATCGCCGTGGCTGGTGTGCCAGACCGATCGGCGGTCGCAATGTCCGAGACCTTGACTTATGAGCCTGAGAAAGCGTCTCTTGGAATTCCAGATGACACCTATAAAATTCTTCTGGCACACCAACCGAAGAGCGCTAAGGAGGCCCAGTCCTGCGGTTTTCATTTGATGCTGAGTGGACATACCCACGGTGGCCAGTTTTTCCCGTTCACACTGCTGGTGCGTGTGGCTGAGCGTTTTGTTCGTGGACTCTACCGATCGGGAGATCTTTGGGTGTACGTCAGTCGCGGAACGGGTTACTGGGGGCCGCCGATGCGGTTCTTGGTGCCCCCTGAGATTACCTTAATCACACTAAGAGCCTGTTAGGTAAATGGGTAAATGGGGGGGTAAATGGGGACACCCGACTGTCCCCATTTAATCAGTTCTTCTATTTTTCCTGTCGGTGCGTATGGCGGCGCGATTAAATGGGGACAGTCGGGTGTCCCCATTTTCCCATTTTGCCAATGATCACTCGCAGATCACGTGTTCGGCGGTGGATTCTTGACCAATGATCAGCCAGTAGTGCGACCCCTCGCCTGGGCGAATGCTGCCCACGACCTTATCTGCGGTGGCCAAGAGTGTGATGACACCGGTGGTTTGGTCGAACTTCATGCCGTAATAAAGGTTTTCAAGTAAATATTCGGGCTTAAAGATGTCTGATGGATTTGACAGATTATAGGCCCGTGTCGCATAGCGCCCGAGTGTGGCCTGCTGTGTCATCTGATTAATGATGATGCGTCGCGCCATAATCAGATCATGCGGATCCCCGGGAGTCGAGATATCGACCACCGAGGAACAGACTCCCGGAAGTGTTTTGATTTCTGACACAAGCGTTTCGTCTTCTTGCGCCGATGCATGGCCCCATGAAAATAGCATCATGCAAACTAAATACAGAATGTGGCGTAAGTTCATAGTGGTCCTCAAAGGGTTATCTGAAGGGTTTTAAAATCCGCCTGCGACGCGTCGTATCACACGCAACCCACCAAATTGTCAATGATTTGTTTCATCATCATGGTCGTAAATATGACATTGGACCTGGAGACGATAATTGATTGTGTGAAACCTTCAATGATGCTAGGATTTTAGCCTTGATTTCTTGGTTTTTTTCTCGATGATTCTCGCTGTTAGAGGTGTTCATGTCCTCGCGTCAAATCGTTATGACTGCCGCTCTTCCTTATGCCAACGGTGACCTGCACATTGGGCACATGCTGGAGCATCTCATCTGTGATTTCTGGATTCGCTTTCAGAAGATGCGAGGCCAGGATGCCTTATTTATTTGTGCCGATGACACCCATGGCACGCCGATGATGATTGCCGCGCGCAAACAAGGCATCACCCCCGAAGCTTTGATAGATAAAATGTGGACGCGCCACATGGAAGATTTCAAGGGCTTTGAGATCGTGCACGATCATTACTCGTCAACAAATTCGTCAACCAACCGGGAGTTCGCCAATCATTGTTTTCAAAGCCTGAAGCGCGCGGGTGTCGTTGATGTGAAACCCATGCGTCAGCTCTATTGTGAGCATGATCAAATGTTCCTGCCGGATCGTTTTGTCAAAGGGACATGTCCGAAATGTGGTACGGCGGATCAGTACGGTGATAATTGCGAGCACTGCAGCGCAACCTATGATCCCATGGAGCTGAAGTCTCCAGCGTGCTCACTGTGCGGCCATACGCCAAAACCACGCGAGACCGAACATCTCTTTGTCCGACTAGAGGACTTTCGGCAATTTTTACGCGAGTGGGTGCCTGGCCATGTCCAAAAAGAAGTGGCCAATAAACTTGATGAATGGTTATCGGGCGATTTGCATCCATGGTGTATCTCTCGCGATGAACCCTATTTTGGTTTTGAAATCCCCGGTCATCCGAAGAAGTACTTCTATGTGTGGATGGACGCGCCGATTGGTTACATTTCGGCAACCAAAGAATACTGTGATAAAAACGGCCGGAAGCTTGAAGATTTCTGGAAAAATCCTAAGGCCGAGATCTACCACTGTATCGGCAAGGATATTGTTTATTTTCACACGTTATTTTGGCCTGCGATTTTGCAGGCATCAGGATTCAACACGCCGACCCAGGTTATGGTGCACGGGTTTTTGACCGTTGACGGCGTCAAGATGAGTAAGTCTCGTGGCACCTTTGTCATGGCAAAAAACTATCTCAAGCACCTGGACCCCCTTTATTTCCGCTATTATATGGCGTGTAAAATCAATAACGGAATCGACGATGTCGATCTCAGTCTTGAAGATTTTACCCAGAGGGTCAATTCTGATCTCATCGGAAAGATCACCAACATTGCATCGCGCTCCGCGCAAATGGTCGCTCGCCTTGACAACAAAATCGGTGCGATGGCGGATGACGGCGCCGATCTTGTGGCCAAAGCTCAGGCCCGAGCCAGCGAGATTGCCGCGCATTATGAGCGCAGGGACTTTGCCAAAGCCATGGTGGCGATTCGTGAGATTGCCGATGACGCCAATAAATATTTTGACCACTACGAACCGTGGAAGCTGGTGAAGACCGATGAGGCAAAGACCAAAGAGGTTTTGGCTGCCGCACTCAATGTGTTTCGCGTGATGGCCGTGTATCTCAAGCCCATCCTCCCAAGCTACGTGGCGCGCGTTGAACAGTTGTTCCGAGACATTCCTTACAGCTGGAGCTCCGCACAGACCATCTTGAAAAACCACGAACTTGCGCCATTTACGCATTTGTTGCAGCGCATTGACCCAAAGAGGGTGCAGGAGATGATTGCCGACCAAAAAGCCGAGGTCGCGGCAAGTGCAACCTCAGCGGCGGCAAGCGTGACGAACAAGAAATTG
Organism: Oligoflexales bacterium; assembly: GCA_044375465.1. Taxonomy (GTDB): domain Bacteria; phylum Bdellovibrionota_B; class Oligoflexia; order Oligoflexales; family RGVZ01; genus CAMDKS01. Next base: position 7,456 of record JBILMN010000064.1, read on the forward strand.
GACGTGGCTGCGGAAATTGAGATCACCGATTTTCAGAAGGTCGATCTGCGTGTGGCGCGCATTGCACAAGCTAAGATTGTCGAGGGTGCCGACAAGCTTTTGCAATTGACGCTTGATCTGGGCGGAGAGACGCGCAATGTGTTTTCGGGTATCAGGCAAGCCTATGAGCCCGAGACGCTGGTGGGACGACTGACCATCATGGTTGCTAATCTCAAGCCACGGAAAATGAAATTCGGGATGAGCGAAGGTATGGTTCTTGCGGCCGGTCCTGGTGGTAAAGACATTTTCCTGCTGTCTCCGGACAGTGGGGCCCAGCCCGGACAGCGTGTCACATGAATCAACCTGCCGCTTCCGACCGTAACGAGCTTTTGTCCAGTCTTACGGTCGTACTCACAAGGCCGGCTTTTGCTGGTAATCTTGGGGCTTGTGCACGGGTCATGGCAAATTTTGGCGTGCGGCATGGCATCCTCGTGGCTCCGCGCTGCGATATCAATAGTCTTGAAGCCAGGCAATACGCCACAGGCAGCTCCGCAGTGACCCTTGCCACGATGACGACCGTAAGCACCCTGCGCGAGGCATTGGTTGGCGCGACCACTGTGGTGGCCGTCACGCGGCGCACGGGCAAAATGCGGCAGCCATCGATGACGTTCATGGATGTGCCACGGCGTTTGACCGAGGGTCGCGTGTGTCTGGTTTTTGGCCCAGAGGAGTCAGGCTTGACCGACGACGATGTGGCGCATTGCAGTGATATCTTGACGCTGGATGTGTCTCAGCAAATGCCCAGTCTCAATCTGAGTCATGCCGTGGCGGTCACTCTGTCTGGAGTGTTCTCCCATCTCGCGGATGCTGCGACCGCGTCTATTGATCGTAGCGACCGATCGGATGTTGCCAGCGTTCAGCTTATGACTGAGCGTTTGCGCGAAGCCTTGCATTCTCTGGAATCAAAGGGGCTTGTAAGCCACAGTGAGCATCTGAGCCGTATATTGAGCGCAAGCCTCCGACGCTTGCGTCCTGATGCGTCAGAACTCGATGCATGGCAGTCTGTGATCTCTGCGATCTTGAAAATCGCGCCAAATTGACGGTCTTGTATTCATCTCCACATCAGCGTTAAAGTCACAAAAGATGCGGTGGTCGCATCGGGACCTCTGATGATGGAGGTATTCATTTTGCGGTATTTGGTGCGATTTCGTGTCCAATTTTAGACCTTGATGGGTCGAGGGAGGTTTTATGCGGATCAAGATGAATCAATGGATCTGTGAAGCAGCGCTGGCTGCTCTCGTGTTAGCGCCGTGGATGCACGGTAAAGTTGTTCATGCCGAGGAGTCCGGTGAGCAGGTGTTATCAACTGTCGCGGCGGCAGCGGATCAGCCGGACGACGCGTTGATGGCAACTGATTCTTTGCATGAGGATCATGATGCTGATCTCAATAACGATCTCAATAACGATCCGAACCCCGAGGCAAATGCTGGTCGCGGAAATCGCGCGCTCAATCATCAGTGCCAGTGGTATCATGGGAATCCCTACCAGTGCCAAAGGTTTGCGGGATGTTTTTATGATTATCGTTTGAATCAGTGTTTGAATCGCGGTGGGGGACAGCCATATCCGCCACAGCCATATCCGCCACAGCCATATCCGCCACAGCCATATTTCTGTCAGCAGTTTAACTACAATCAATTTGAGTGTCAGCGGCAAGGCTGCTTCTTTGATTACAACACGCAGTTGTGTTTTGCCCCCGGTGGAGGGCCCCAGCCGTTGCCGCCTCCCGGACATGGCAGGTTTGTCTGCACGGCCGTCGATATCACTTTGGAGGGTCATTACAATGGGCATCGCGGTGTTGGGCAAACCCAGTACGCTGCGCAACAGGCAGCCATGGGTGATTGTCTCAGATATCACCGCCAGTGTCGCGTGACCCAGTGCCAGTTTTATTGAAGAGGTTTATTGAAGAGGTTTATTGAAGAGGCTTATTGAAGAGGCTTATTGATGAGCTGACAATCGGGCGGTGAAGTTGCCAAGCAACTCCATCGCCTGATTTTTTGTTAAGACCGTGCTGTCATAGCGAAGTGTGACGCTGAGGGATCCACCGTAATAATTGACGGAGATGCTGGCTCTTGTTTTGGGTCTGACCGGTGGCATGGTTTCGAGTGACTCGAGGGTGATAGGACCAACGCGCAGCAGACCATCCTTGCCCGTCAGTGGCGAATCAGCGAAGGGGCGTCCCAGATTGGTGAGCACCGCGGTGGCTGAGCAGACTGGTAATTTAAGGAATCGGTCAATGGCCCCGGGATAGCGGCCTAAACGCCTGATCACACGCGGGAGCACGACGCCCAGGCGTTGTTCCTTGATGAGGGTGGTCTCTGTGGTGATACCAGAAAGTAGATCCTGGCTTGCGATATCTTGGTGGGAGCGATTCAGGAAGACCATGCTGACCACATTCGCTGCCGACATGGATGCTTCCGATGGGCCGCGTAGTGATGTGGCGATGGCCACACGAATATCTTGCCTCGTGTCGTCGTGAGCCGCATTCCAATCGGCCAGAGTTTGAAATAGATCGTGGATCATCAGATCATTGACAGAGGCATTCTGGCTTCTGGCTTGTGATCGCAGCTGCGCTAAAACTTCCGGCATCAAAATAGTGCGCTCGGAGGCCAGGAGATCTGCGGTTTGCGGCAGAGATTTTGCTGATTTTTTATCGTAAGCGATAGGGCGTGCGATGGATTTGAAAAACTTTGTGGCTCTGGCCAAGTCGATCGGTTTTCTGGCGGCCCACTCATCAGCGGATAGGCCGAACGCGCCCCGCCGCAAAAAAGCATCGGGTTCAATGGGGCGCATCTCAGGAACTTTCGCACCAGTCAAGGAGCCATAAGCAATCAGAAGATCTTCCATAAACTGAAACAGACCAATGCCGTCACAAACACTGTGATGAAATTGCACGAGCATCATCGTGCGTCGGGTCTCGCCACCAGAGTCCTCGCGCACCCAAAAACGCAGACCAATCTCTTTAGAGATATCTTGTGCCAAACCACCGGGAGGCGGATCAATGGGCGTATCTGCTGAGCCCCAACTGATCCACGGCATGGTGAGATGTCCGGGATGTTGCCAATGAATTTTGCGTGTTGGTTTTTTTGGGGATCCAACCACGGTCATTTGGAATACGGGATGGCGTGGGAGTATCACGGCAAGAGCCTGTTTAAAGACGTCTTGCTGAAATGTCCCCCGAAAAAAGAAACGGATGTGGCAGGTCATGGAGTGGGAGGGGCGGTCATCGGCCAGCATATAGTGCTCAAAAGCCGTGAGGGGGATCAGCTGAGGTATTGACGGCAGGGGCGTAAGAATCTTATTCATCGGCGTCGTCTCGGGGCTCATGATGGTCAAAGTGTTCGCAACCAAAGGTTTTGCTTATTTTGTTAGCAGCTCAGGATTGAAATGCCAATCAAAAATCCGATCGCAGTGCGGCATATCCCGCAGAGATTGTGCGGCATGAGTGGCAAGGGGAGTTGTGTTTTGTTTGATTAAATATTTGTAATGATTGTTAAATATATGATTTTTTGGTTTGGCATGATCTTCGCTTTAGTGATGAGGCAGAGGTTTTTCGAAATTTTTTTAGGAGGATGGAGCCGATGAAAGCGATGCAGGCAATGACAAGAAATGTGGTTTGTATTCACGAGGAGGATTCTCTGGAGGTTGCTCGCGATATTATGAAGGAGTGGGATATTCGCCATCTGCCGGTGGTCCGCGACCGTTTGTTAGTTGGGATTTTGTCTGATCGCGATGTTCTTGTGTATACGGAAGGACCGGGATCAAATTCAAAGCTTGCAGAGCGGTCTGTCCGTGAGAGTATGAGCAAAAAGCCCATCACCAGTTGTGCTGGCGATTCCATATCGCATATCGCGGGATTGATGGTTGAGAATAAAATCGATTGTGTGCCGGTGGTGGATGATGATGGTGACGAGCTGATCGGACTCATCACGTCCACAGACCTTTTGGAGCTGCTACGGGAAAAAGAGATTCTTGATGTGTCCCGGGCCGTACCATGGAGTTACGCAGTTCGGATGCTCGGTCGCGAGGCTTCTGGCTATATGTGATGGCCAGTGATCGGCCAGTGATCGGCAGTGATAGAATGAGCCGCGCTGGAAGTCAGTGCGGCTTATTGTGAAGTTTAACAGGCCTGCTCTTTTTTGTGACGCGGATATTGATCATCTCAACAAACACAGAGAAGCCCATGGCGAAGTAGACATAGCCTTTGGGCACGTGAAATCCTGTGGCCTCGCCGACCAGTACCAGTCCAATCATCATGAGAAAGCTGAGTGCGAGGACTTTGATGGTTGGATGGTCGTCGACGAATTTTGCGATGCCGCCGCTGGCGAGCAGCATGACGGCGAGTGCGATCACATTGGCTAAAACCATAATCGCGAGGCTTTGGCTCATACCGACTGCCGTAATCACACTGTCGATGGAAAACACCACATCAATCAGCATGATCTGACCGACGACGGCGGCAAAACTTGCGTCTTTGAGACCAGCTCCTGCCGATTCATGCTCCTCGCCTTCAAGCTTACTGTGGATCTCTTTGGTGGCTTTGTAGAGTAGAAACAACCCTCCCGCAAAAAGAATGAGCGACTTACCGGTCACGTCCACCCCAAGAATCGACGCAAAAGGCGTGGTCAGGCTTGCCAACCACGACATCACCGACAGCAGAGCCAGGCGACTGACGAGGGCGCCCATCAGGCCAGCCTTGCGGGCGGCGTCGCGTTTTTCTTTAGGGAGTTTTCCGGCCAAGATCGAGATGAAAATAATGTTGTCGACGCCAAGCACAATTTCCAGAGCTGTCAGCGTGGCAAGGCTCATCAGGGCTTCACTGGTCAAAAGATGCTCGAGCATGGGAAGAGGTCCTTTTATTGATGGCTTAAGCAATGGATCAGAAATCTATGATCGCCTGTATGATTGGCAACATCAAGTGTGGGCCATAAGGTTTTTTTTGGGCAAAACCCAACGGCAAGTCCTGCGATCTCCATCATCAGCCGATCATTAGCTCCATCGCCAATGGCGATACATTCCCGCGGTGATACCGCCAAATGCTGACACCATGCCATCACGGCATCGCGTTTGCCGCGGCTATCCAAAATGGGCTCCTCACAGTGTCCGGCCATGGTGTCTTCATTCCACACAAAACGATTGGCCTTGAAGTCCCGAAATCCCAACTGATGGGCGATGGGCTCGGCAAGATCCACAAATCCCCCACTGACCAAAAATATCGGGATCTGTTGCTCCTTGGACCACTGAGCGATGTCCGTCATGCCGCGGCAGAGAGTGGGCTGAATCGACAGGACCTGGTCGCGTGTAAGTCCTTTTAATAGCGCCAGCCTCTGGCTGAGGGACTCCTTGAAATCCATGCCTCCAGCCATGGCGCGCTGGGTGAGCTCTTCAATTTGTTCTTGCTTTCCGCAGACCTTCGCAATCTCTACCAAAGACTCCTCAGCGATGACGGTCGCGTCCATATCAAAGAACAATGCCTTTGGTCTGACGATATCGTGAGAGATCACCGCTGCGGTCTCACCGCGCATGATCGCCTCACGTGCGCTGTCGATCAGTTGGGGGGATGCATCCGGGATCACAATAAATTCACGCTGTGCGCAGCGAAACCATGTGCCGATCGTGGGCGCTTGTGGTTGAGAATGCTGCCAAGATCGCGACTCCAAGACAACGCGACTTGGAGCAACTATCCTGCCTTGTTGATGATGAACGGTAACCACGACGCAATCAGCTCCCGATGGGCCTCTTCAAGCAGGTCTATCCACGTGGGCCGCCGCGGTGCTTTGAGTAACTTGAGCCCGGCTTCTTCGGGGGTCATATCCGCTTTTTTGCGATTGCATGGATGACAGGCGGTCACAACATTATCCCAGACGGTCTGTCCGCCGCGGCAGCGGGGTTTAACGTGATCGATGGTGACGTTGCTGTGGCTCATTCTGGTGCCGCAGTATTGGCAGGTCAACCGGTCTCGCAACAAAATATTACGCCGTGTGCAGCGCGAATTCATCGTTCTTCGAAACGTTCTCACATAACGCTTCAGTCGCACCACTGAAGGAAGCTTATAAATTTGTGATACGGACCTGACCACCTCATCGTACTCGGCGACGATCTCCGCCTTTGCGGTGACGACAAGGCACATGGCCTTTTCCCAGGTGACCAAATGTATGGGCTCGTAAGCTGCGTTTAAAACGAGAGTTCTCATCGTTAACCTGTCAGAGCATGGGCCGCTCTCTCCATTCTAACACGAGTAACGGCATAACTGACTGTTTGGCCAAGGGCGATGCTGTAACCACCTGTAAACGTTGAATTTAAATTCTAAAAATGGCCTCGAAATGGGCGCGATGCCCATTCTCCCCAAGCCGGTTGGGGGCGTCAGCTAGAAATATCGACAATATCTCCCGAAGATTATGCGCCATCGCGGTGCCCCCGCGAAATGCAAGCGTCGCCGCCAGCTCCGGATTGGAAAATATTTCTATGAGTGCGCGGCTCATCATCAAGTCTTGTTCAACTTGGCTATCCAGAGGCCAAGGATATGCAGACCTCCACTCAGCTACAAATGCAGCAGGGATCTTTGATCAGGCTCCACTTCAGTATTGATTGCGACCCGAAATTTACGATCCTTTTCGCTTCCCGACATTGGCGTGCCGGGGAGTAGCGGAGTCACAGGAGCATCTTGAGATGCTATAAACTTCTGCAGAAGCCTTGTCTTCGATTCAAAACCAACCAAGGTCAACAAGTAAGCCAGTCGCTGGACCCAAGGCAGCGGAACCGATTCTGATGCTTGCAGGAGCTTCTGAGGTCCAAGTTTTTCGCCTAATTCCTTTAGAATCGTGGCGACATGATCTAAGCCGCCGCAGCGATGGTAGTAGCCCACAAGATCGAATGCCGTCATTTCCAGTGTTGAAATCCGAATGAGACTTCTCGGAGTATTGACTGTTTGAGTGGGCGCTTGCTCCATATCAAGTTTGGCGATGAATTCGACTCGTACTTTGCCACAGGACAATGGCTTCCGATTTTTCCTCACGATGACTTGAAATACCTGTATGGCTTGATGAGCTGCACCATGATAGGCAGCTGCTGACAGCACTCCAACGTAATATGGTTCTTCCAAATACGCCATGAGTTGAGGCAGGAATTGTTCCGCAGGCAGACATCCCAGGGAACGGTACTCGGGTGGAACGAACACAAAGAAGCCCTTGTAGGGCATGGCGACGACGCCACGAGATCGGAGTCGCGCCAGTGCGATCCTTGCTGCTTCTTTACTTGAGCCACGCGCGTTGGCAAGGTCTTCGGCCGTCAGATGATAGACGCCGCGGCCTGCAAGGTGTTCTACAAAATTTTGAGTCGAGATTTCAGCCATAACTTTCCTATAATGACACAAATTGCAATTATAGGGAAGTTTATTATATTTTTAATATAAAATAATTTAATAATTTCAAAATCTTATTTAAAATTCTGAAATTATTGAATTTTATGACAGAGCAAAAGGGAACTGTTCCATTTGGTTTGATAAAACCACTCCGATACCAATCCTGGCTGAGCGAGCGGCCTTCCTTCAAACGCTCATCGTCTAAGACAGTCTCGATGAAGCAGGAATCAAGCATCAAATCTACGCAAGTAGGTTTGGGTAGAGGTCCTGGGTAGGTCTGGATTAACGGCTCAAAGTCACCCACCGAAGGTCTGTAGATGGCAGCCTAACGCCCCGTCATCAATAGGTAATTTAATATGAATAAGCCCTAAAGTTACGCACCTTCCCTGCCGATCCTCTGTCAGAAGAAAGAGAGAGGGCTTCGGCCATGATTCCTAACCCCACCACAAATTCACAATCTGGCTTCCATCTCATCGGGGTCATGGCACTCATGATGACTCTGACCAACGTTGGCTGTGAGTCAAAGATTGAAGTGGAGAAGATCGACGCGGTCAAAACGTCAGCCTCAGCGACGATGCTAAAACCGATCACGGCCAT
>JBILMN010000211.1:0-4672 GCA_044375465.1 Oligoflexales bacterium
AACGCGCGACGATCCGCTCGCCATGTACCGTTTTGATTTAAAAATCCAACGGGCTCAGATGGGATGCTTTGCAAAATGGGGGTTTCACTTAGAAATTTCTGAATTATAATATCCACATACAACCCGAATCGCTTGTCATTGATAAACTGCGTCCCAGGACTGAAGTTTGTTCCCGCGTGCCCTTGAAGCAATGATTCTTTGAGTGGGTTAAAGGAAAGGTAGCGCCTGAGTTCCTTTCCTATATCAATTGATTCCTTCTTTGATAAATTTTGTTTGGCTGAATTAAAATATTCAATGAGGTTTGACGTGCTAGGTGCTTCTGTATGCCGCGGCGAGGCGTATAAAATGAGATAACCAATGCGCTGTTTCGCCTGACCATTTTTTTTTATGAATATTCCATTTTGCTCAAATGAAATTTGAGCATTGCGACCGCCTCTTGCAGAAAAATCGATACCGAATGATTGAAAGATTTTACCTAGACGTCGCGTCTCGTGATCACTTTCATCGCGAATTTTTGGCAAATATAAAAATGGGATGCCATTAAAACGCCTTGCGATTTCATGATAGTGTTTGGCAAGTTCAGCATAATAGTCGTCAGGGCTTGCCGAAGAATGTAGTAGCTTTTTATAATGTGGATTTAACTTTAAAGTTATGTTTCGGCTGCTTTTGAGATCGCCAATCCCGCCCAAGCAACCAGCGCTGTCTTCCACAATGAGCCACCGACCGCGGCAATCTCTGATAATATCTGGACCATATGGAAACGCTAGGTGTCTTGGCTCTATTCTCCCTAGCATTGGAACAGGATGATGACGCCCCATAATGTCATGCAGGATTCTTGAATCAATAACTTGCTGCCACTTTCGTCCACGTTCGTAGTAGTTTATCAGAAATGCGCGAATGGCTTTGGCTCTTTGAAGTACCCCAGATCTGATTTGACTAAACTCGGCAGATGTCAGAAGCCTTGGCAAGGGATCAAGTTTGTAATCTCCAGAGAATAATTTTTTTGATCTATCAAATTGTTCGGTGACTTGAATTTCAGGAATTGATTGCCAATACTGGTAAACCTCCTGATAGTGTTGCCGTATGGATCCGTCGTGCTCGCGAATTTCATCATACCATCGGACTTTTTGTTTTTTTGTCATGAGATCTCCAATTGCTCCTCGATAGAGCAGGTATATGGGCCGTTAGAAATCAGTCAGTTCGCCTTAGGAGCGTCAGGTGCTTTTTGGTTTAAGAGACGATCATGAGCTGTGAACCGGTCGGGAGTCCTTGGAGTGTGCCTCGGAGCGGGAGAGGATGTAGCCCGCAATTGTCGCGCCATATCTCTCTGCAACTGCGATCAAGCGGCTCGTCGTCGTAACGCCAGCCAATGTTTTAATGTGCCGATAAGGCGACATCATGAATGCGCGGTAAACAAATGGAAAAAAAAGATCTTTCCGCTGATGGTCAAGTGCAATGCCAACAGAGCTAATATTTGCAGCATGAAGGTCTTTTGACGGCGCCATGAATCCGACCACACCAACAATTTTTTCTTTGGTGGTGAGGACGAAAGCCCCATGATTCGAAGCGATCCGTCGATAATATTGCTTCATACTGCTTATAGACCGATCTGTTTCAAAATTGACACGTGAAGTTTTATCGGCTGCATGGATAGATTTTTCAATTTCAACAAGCTCTGAGATATCTTCTTCAAAGTTAACGGCGCGAATTTCATAGTCAGCTATCGTGTCGGAAGGTTTTTGGCAGATGATTTCCGCAAGTTGACTCACGTCAAAATTGTAGTTCAGCCCATCAACGGTGAAACCCATGGATTCCAAAATTTGGCGTTCGAGCTCTTGGTGAGACTTCACATACACCTGGGTGATCGGAGTGGCTCCAGACTTATTTCTGACCGACTCCAATACTGAAGAAAAATGTTCCCTCGTCACCGGGTGGCATTCAAAACGGGAAAAATAAGTTTTTTGATAGCCAGACTCGTGTTCCGAGATGTTGACGTCAATGCCTGCGTCGAAAATCTCTGTCGTCTCTTGCATGAGGTAGCGTCCTGATGGTTTGAGAGTTGTGCAAGGGGCGCACATGTGGGATGGGATGGTGTTGACCACCTTGAAAAACAAAATCTCACGTCTACGGGGGGTGAGGCAAGAGTGATGTCGGTCGTTAGATCAAAATAAGGACCGGAGATGAGCCTGGAGATGAGCCTGGAAATGAGCCTGGAAATGAGATGTCGTTAATGGACCGCCAAGGAACGTCTTGGTTCGTGTGTTTAAATCAATAGTGTGCCAGGCGATGGTCCCAAGATGATCCCAAGATGATCCAGATTATTGTCCGAAGATTCGTTCACCGGCGATCATAAGTCTTGCTAGGTCTTGAGCGGTAATGGGTCGGTATTTCAAAAGTGGGCCTTGGCATAGCCAGGAAATTGCGGGTGCCATGGCGATGGCAAGTCCTTCTGCAAGGCGAGATTCCTGGCGCTGCCCCAGAAGAAGTGACGGTCGGTAGATCTCAAGTTTCTTAAGTTCAAGTGCCTGAAGATCGCGTTCCGTCTCACCCTTAACTCGTGAGTAGAATATCTTGGAATTGGGATCACTACCGATGGCTGTGACCACCACGACTCGTCCGACACCGCCGGCTTTTGCCCGCTTTGCAAGATCCAGGACTAAGTCGTGATCGACGGCCTTGAATGCAGCCTGGCTTCCGGCCTTCTTTATTGTGGTGCCGAGTGCGCAGTAAAATTCATCGCCCTCGATGTGTTCGTCTCCAGCAGGAAGCCCTCGCACTATGAGTTTTGATCCCGCCTCAGGAAATACCGCGTCCTGCGGTTGCCGCACTAAGGCAATCACTGAGGCGTAGTCATTATGAGCGCATAGCTGGCGAACCAACTCCCGGCCTACGAGACCTGTCGCTCCTGCGACGACAGCGATTTTATTTGTCATAGAACCTCCAGTTTTGAGTGTTTTGAGAGGAGCCCCTCTATTGAATATTGCATAACATTTCTACAAAATAGCTAGAAACAGAGTTGTCCTTATTTTTAGGCGATTGTTCAATCAATGCGCTGCCATCTTGGTCTCTTTTGCGTCGGATGAGTTATTTGATATTTTGACAGTGTCGTTTTGAGCTAACCATCAAATATCTTGGGAAAATAATATTTAAATTTAAGTTTTGACCAAGAACCTCCGATAGGTCGGGCGGTAGGAGGGCCCGATGAAGCATATCTATATATTGAAGTGCTTGGCTGTGGGAGTGGTGATCGCAGGGTGCCGTCCAGTAGAGGACATGCGAGGCGCGAATCGCGGTCTCGGTGCTGCCAAGGACCGCGGGGTCATTGATGGAGATATGCTTGGATCCGGGCCCATTGACACAACGCCGGCAGAGAATGAAAAAATTGATACGTCTAAGCCTCAAACAACTGGTTGTTCGGAGGCTCAAAGGCTGCCGAAGCTTGATTTTGAAGGCGCGCAGATCGGAGTCATTGCTGGCGATGCGTATTGGGCATCTCACGGGATCAAATTTGCGAAGCCACAGAGGGTGGTGAAGACCTCGCGGCAGGGTGATGCCCAGCTACCCAAAGAAGAGCGGGCATGGCTATGCGCCCTGTGCAAGGGTTCGCCTGCTTGGAATCGTTTGGCTGACAAAGAGTCTGAGGATGCGGTGGGACAGCATGTATTGGCCTCGGCAGAGCCCAAAAGCGATATTCAGACCATTGACATGGTTTTTGCGGAACCTGTGAAGGCCGGATCGTTTGACCTGATCGATGACGACGGGTCAGAGAAGTGGACGGTCATATTTTTTGATGCCGCGGGTAAAGAACTGGAAAAAAAAGCACTGCAGTCATTCCGCGGTTACTCACTGAAAAAAACCCGAAATGGTCGACCACTTCACGTCGAATTTGATCGACCAAACAAAGACGTTGGTGCGATGCGGCTCGTGGGCGCAAAGAAGGGCGGATTCTTTGGGTTCGCGTTTGACAATTTCAAGATGGACATTTGTCCCGCGCCTCAGTGAGCGTCGTAAGGTATGCTTCCTACAATAACGAACTCATGGGCTCACGCAGCATTTTGCGGGTTTTGACCTCGTCTGTGAGCATGGCCTTGAACTCGGGCACGGTCATGGACTCCTGCTTTTCGATGCCGTAGCGGCGGATGGTCACCTTGTTTTCCTCGACCTCCTTGTTGCCGACGATCAGAGTGATCGGGGTTTTGCGGACGGTGGAGTTGCGGATCTTTTTGTTAAAGCTGTTGTCTGTGGTGTCGACCTCGGCGCGGAAGAAGTTGGCGTGGAGATCTTCTGCGAGGTGTCTGCAGAAATTCTCGCAGTCCTGGTTCACGGGGATCAGGTTTACTTGGACCGGTGATGCCCAGGTCGGGAACGCTCCGCCGTAGTACTCGATCAGATAGCTGATGAATCGCTCGTGAGTGGACAGAGGCGCTCGGTGAATGATGACCGGTGTGCCCTCCGCGCCGCCTTGCTCCGTGTACTTGAGGTCGAAGTTCTCGGGGCTCAGAAAGTCCACTTGAATGGTGGATACAGTTTCCTCGCGGCCCATGAGGTTGCGGAATTGAATGTCCACTTTGGGGCCATAGAACGCGGCTTCGCCCTCACCGATGTAGTAATTGACGCCGATGTCTTTAAGGATTTTAGCTAGGAGTGCTTCGCCCTTATCCCACATGGCCTC
>JBILMN010000065.1:0-15420 GCA_044375465.1 Oligoflexales bacterium
ATCGGAAGCGCCTTCAAAGGTGGAGAGGCGGACGAACTCATTGAGCAACTGTCCCTGGGATCAAACGCCAATCTCGACTCACTCGAACTGATTGACCCCCGGACACTCGCAAACTTTATCCGTACAGAGCACCCTCAGACTGTGGCCTTGATCCTCGCGCACCTTGACTCAAAAAAATGTGGTGACACCTTAAAGCTCCTCCCCGAAGGCATTCACACGGAGGTCCTCCTGCGTATGGCAAACCTTGACGCCGTGCAGCCAGAAATCATCGACGAAATCGACGATGTGCTGCGCCAGGAGGTTCAAGCCATGGGCAGTATCTCCACCCAGAAGATCGGCGGCATCGAGCCGATTGCTGGCATGCTAAACCTCATGGATAAAGCCACCTCTGAACAAATTCTTGATAACTTTGAAGAGCGTGACCCCGACTTGGCCGAACAAATCAGACAGTTGATGTTCGTCTTTGATGACCTTGTCAAGATCGATGATCGCGGTATCCAGGAACTGATCAAGAACATCAACAACGACAAGTGGAAGATCGCCCTGCGCACCGCCAGCGAAGCGGTCAAAGCCCTTGTCTTTAAGAACATGTCGGAACGTGCGGCCACCATGCTCAAAGAAGACATGGAAGCCAGCGGCGCCGTCAAGCTATCTGACGTTGAGGCTGCACAACTTGAGGTGATCAATATCGCCCGCAAACTCGAGGGTGAGGGCAAGATCGTGATCCAAGGTGGCGGCGACTCCGCGTTCGTCTAACCCCCTTGAGGGTCCGTTGCCCCATGTCAGGACAAGAAAATGAATTTGTTGATTGGCTTAGGCAGGTCATCAAGCCGTCACCCGCCGCAACACTCTCCATCGGTGACGATGCCGCACTGTTGCAACCTCTGCAGGCAGGCACGCGTGGCATTCTGGTGGCGACTGATATGCTGCTTGAGGGCATTCATTTCGACCTGAGCAACACATCTGCAGAGAGCATCGGTCGCAAAGCTGTCGCGGTCAACTTGAGTGACATCGCGGCTATGGGCGGCACACCAACCAGCGTCTTTATATCCCTAGGCATCCCTCAAACGATGCCCATGGAACAGCTGCAGTCTTTGATGCTAGGAGCTCAGGATGTCTGCGCGGAATTTGGTTGTGGCATTGATGGTGGTGACACCAATTCATGGACTCAGGGTCTGGTCATCAATGTCAGTGTGATGGGAACACCCCACCCGCGCGGTGTTGTGACCCGGTCCGGGGCCCGGACGGGTGATGTGGTTATGGTGAGTGGACAGACTCTCGGAGGATCGCTACGCAGCGGTCGGCATCTGACATTCACACCTCGCGTGCGCGAAGCTCAATGGCTGATGGATCACTACACCATTCACAGTATGATGGATCTCTCCGATGGCCTCGCAGCCGACGGAGCGCGCATGGCGCAATCATCCGCAACAAAATTTATATTTGATAAGGATGCCGTCAGCCTTGACCCGTCGGCACTGTACCAAAGTTTTTGTGATGGGGAAGACTTTGAGTTGCTGTTCACCTGTGATCCACTCACGGCAAGCCATATCGAAACCCACGCAGCATGGCCCTGCGGATTTAGGCGCATCGGCCGGGTGGAATCAGGCGCAGGGATCTTTCTCGAAGCCGCAGGCCAGCGAGAGCCTCTGCCAGATCAATGGCAGGGCTGGACGCACCCCTTAGCCGTGAAATAATTTGCTAGAACATCTCAATCTCACCCTCTTTGTCCATGAGGATGATTTGCTCATTGGCTAAGGACTTCATGGTCTCTGCACCAAAGCCAGAAAGGCTCTTGACGCGCGCAAATAAAATAATCTCGCCATCATCCCAACAAATACGCCACCACCGCTGATCATAGACTGCAGTATTAGAGTTCGACGCCGCCACGACTCCAAAATTATCATAGCTTGGATCAACTTTCGGCAGGAACACCTTGGTCGTGGACTCCTGATCAAGCTCCGCCCGCAGCATCCCCTTGATGCGCCCCATGACGATATTGCAGAACTCTTTCATCTGATCATGGCTGGTGATCGCCTCAAATTTCTTGGCGTCAACCCTCAACTGCCTGGCCAGTATTTTACGACTGGTCGAGGTGGAAAAATGCACCCGAAAGTAGACCTGAGCCTTATTGATATCAAGAAGCACCGAGGCCACCCAATGGTCCGAGCTGATGTCATGATCACGATTGATGGCCTCACTTTTGGCATTGGGATCCACGGTTTGCATTTGTGATAACGCCACTCTTTGAATGGCGTCTAGCAGGGTTGAGTTGGTTTGCTCAATCGAGGAATGATTGCTAGTTTCATTTGGCATTTTAGTCCCTCCGCAGGCTCGTCGTGTTTCTCAAAAAGTCCTTATTTAAGCCCAAGCAACTTCTTAACAGCCTCAACCAGGGCTGAGGGTTTCACCGGCTTTAAAATCATCGCCTTGACATTGAGGCTTGCACACTGCTCTTTAGGCAGAACGCTGGAGTCGGACGTCAAGAAAAAAACGGGTACTCCATGATTCACATTCTTGGGCTCAGACCGCAGCTGTAAAACCATTTCAAGCCCGGTCATTCCCGGCATATTATGATCGGTCACAATCAGGCTCAGAGCATCATCCAAAGACCTCAGGACATTGAGACCATCTTCGCCAGACCCCGCCTCCAACACCAAAAAACCGACTTCCTCAAGCGGTTTGCGGAGCGCGGCTCTCGCCGACTTGGAGTCATCCACAAGAAGTATCTTCTTCATGTCATTCCTTTCCTAGGAGTGGCCGCCAAAGACCTCAAAAGTAAGTGTTTACCATCAAGAAAGCCTGGGTTGATGCCTGCGTCTCACCGGGCAATTGTGTTAAGATGCGGCCCGCTTGCATCACCACCTCGGTGTGTGTCAAAGGATGCAGTTGAAGGCCAATGCTTGGGGTCTTCACGTTGTAGTTGTAGGTGAAGCTTTTCTTGTATTCGAGGGCGAAATAAGGTGAGACCCCCTTATAGATCTCGTTACCGATCTCAAGATAACCCACGTCATCCTTGGACTCCTTACCACTGTTACTCACAACGACTTTACGGTCCACTTCCGCCAGGGTATAGAAATGCCCAGCAAATCCAAATTGAGCAAACGCACCATTGGCTCCTGCAGTGGCCTTGCCATCCTTGGTATCAATCCTTGAGATCCCGTATCGGGCCATACCCGTCTTATAAGCAACGTTTGCGACGTAGCCCTTCTTGTCAACCAGCTGTGTCTCCTTGCGCCCGCGAAGGTAGCCTAGCGTAAAGTCAAAGGTATCGGAAAACTTCGTGGCCTGAACAATTTCGGGCTCCTCGTTGTGATTAAAAAACAAACCTTTCCGGGTCGGAATATTGTGATGCGGATGATAAATTCCATACTCCGGCATAAAGCGTCCCACACGCACTGCATACTCCTGGGTTACACGCCCTGCCCAATAACGGCGCCAGTCAAGTGTGCGCTTTGTGTTCTTGCCTTCGATGGCCGAGTCAAGCCTTGGTCCAACCGCGCCGAGCAACTGCCATCCGTCATGGGCATAACCGCCTTCAAAGTCAAACTGCATACTGCGCACCTGTTTGCGACGAATCTGCGGCGTGTCAATGTATGTCTGCACCGCCCGCGCCATCACCGTGGCCACCACTCTCGGCTCCTCGAATGTCCCCACTTCATAATTTGGCTCAATAATAAATCTTGCCGCGTTCGAGGAGTCATTGAAGGTCCCGTAAACTTCCTTGGCAATGTATTTGCCGTAAGAGGTCAGGGCTCCGCCACCAGAAGGATTGTAGTGACAGGTAGAGCATGACGTGTAGCCTTTGCGCGTGAGCGTTGGATAAGCCCATCCGGCGCGACTCCAGGTAAAACAGGCGATACCCAAGACACCAAGAGCCAGTGTTCTGAAAGTTTTAGAAGATAGATTAAGCATCGAGATCAAACTCCACAGTGATAATAACAGCGTCCACAACCTTGATACCCATGAACATCGGGCGTTCAATCCCGAAATCCAGAAGTTCTAAACGAAAATTCGCTTTGACTTTTTTGCCTGAGATTTTGTAGGTCGCACCCTGGATGGGCTTTGTGGTCCCATGGATGGTCATCTCAGGAACAAATGCACTGGCATCACCAGCTCCGCCTTTGAGCTGATTACCAAGATTTTGAATATCCTTGATGACAACGACAGCATCCGGAAATTTTTCCGTGTGCAGATAATTCTCGCGCAGGTGCTTGTTTCTGAGAGGAATCCCCGTCTCAAGTCCCGTCAACTTCATCTTAAACTCGGACTGTGTCAGCTTATCGCCGGCCACGGTGTAGGTTCCGGTGCAAGGCTCTGTGGAATTGCCTTGGATCTGCACCAACACTGGTTTTCCGACCGTCTCAAAAGTCACCTTGCAGTTTTTGACTGCTGCTCCGTAGGATGAGGGCGCCCCGAGCACAGTCAGCCCCACGACACCGATCAATGATGATATGATTCGCCAAAAACTCATGAAATCCGCCCCCCGTAAAGCATGTTGAATCGCACTGTAAGACTTTTGCATGGACCGCATATTAACCCATTCCCAGCATTTTCTTGATGGCAGCCAGGAGTTTTTCTTCGTTAAATGGCTTGGTCACCCATGCCTTAACCCCCACTTCCTTACCCAATGCCTTCAAATCAGGTGACGACTCCGTCGTCAGCATAAAAACATTGACGTCCTTACCGTTACCAAGCTCACGAATTTTGCGGATCATGGTGATCCCGTCCATTTCGGGCATGTTGTAATCCGTAATGATCAACTTGACGTCCGCATTGGCTTTGAAAGCATCCAGTCCGTGCTGCCCATTGTCAGCTTCACAACTGGAAATCGCTGCACCATCAAGCATTTTCTTGACGGAAATTCTCAATGTTTCACTGTCATCCACAACCAGTACCGCACCCATATCAATCCTCCCACCAATTCGAGCTCTCTTATTATGCCTTTGGAATGGTAAAAATGAAAGACGTCCCCTGCCCACGCACGCTACGCTGAATCTTTAATCCGTCACCACCCAATGACTTTACTCTTTCGTTCACCGCATCAAGGCCGATGCCCCGTCCAGACGTATCAGTCACTTGTGCTGCCGTACTAAATCCATTCATGAGGATCAGATTCCAGACCTGCGGTCCCGTCAACGACTTGGACCCGTCAATCAATCCCCTGGATCGTGCAATCTCCAGCACTCGACCTTCATCAATTCCACCACCGTCGTCCTGACACTCGATCGTAACTGCGTCACCCATATCGGTGGCAGCAATCACAAGTCGACCCGTCCTGGACTTACCAGTAGCGACTCGAGCGTCCGGGGACTCGATTCCATGATCCAGTGCATTGGTGATCAAATGATAAAACAACTCAACCGTGGATGCTAATTTAGTCGCATCTAAATTTACAGCCCCCCACTCCAAGACCAGGGAGGCCTCCTTGCCTAATTTTTTTGCGGTCATCTCAAAGAACATCTCAAGCTTTGTCGATACCACGTTCAGACTCACGAATGTCAACGCGCGAATTTGCTGGAGGATGCCGGCGACTGCCTGATTCTTATCGCCAGCGAGCAGCCCATTCACTGATTGCAATAAAGCATCACGCCGATGACAGATCATCTCCATCGTCGGCTGCATGGCTGATACAGACGACAATCCTGTGTTCGCGACCACATGGGAGCCAGCGCCCCCTGAAACCTGACCTTCGCCCTGGCTTCCGGCCGACTGGAACACCCGAATATACTTCAATGCCTCCTGCCATTCCGCATCCAGAGTGGAAAACTCTGCCTGCAGGCGGTGGACTTCGCCCCGATCAACCTCTTCGGCATGCCGAATCAGGCGATCTTCCATCTCATGAACAAAATTTTTAAACGTGCTCAAATTGAGCGTCCGTGCAACACCTTTGATCCCGTGAAGTTTGTTACAAATCTGTCGGACCGGCGCTTTAGCCTTGACCATTGCCGCAGTTTCATCCATGTAAAGCTGAATATCTTCGATACAAGTAGCCATCATGAAGGTATCGGTTTCCTGCAGATCAAAAATAATCTGAGCGATCTTCTGTTCTTTGGTCAACCTTGATGTCATAGCTAGCCTTTGACGCACGCGGTCGGTAATATCTTCGACCACAACGAGAATCTTCTCGACCCGCCCCTCACGCACGATGGGATTGTAGGTCAAAGACCGCCAGCCGGATGGTTCAAGATCCGTGTCGGTCCCGAAGGGAATCTCCTTGGGAAACTGATCTTTGGCCATGTCATACCATTCTTCTTCGGCACCAATTTGCTGAAACAATAAACGCACTGCTTCAAGCTGACTTTGGTTCATGAATCGCTTGCTAAACCCAAATAAACCGTCCTCCGCTGTCAGGCTCTCAAGCTTGCCGCGACCAAGCAAAATCTCACTGTATGCACTATAGGGCCACTCAATCTGATGCTCCTTATTGATCGTGATAACACCCAATGGAATCGCAGCGAAAATACTCGCAAGCTTGCGCTCAATTTCACGCAGCTTTGTGATGTCTTTGCCAATAAACGACCTCAGGCGTCCACGACGGTCGCTCACAGCCTTAAATGACGAGAACGTCCAATGAAAGAGTTGCTCTGGATTGACTGCGTCAATAGGCAACTCCAAGGACACCGGCACCCCATGATTTTGCTCCTCTTCGCTGGCCTTCTGGACCATCTTCCAGGTTTCCGCCGTGAAGAGGGCTCGCAGTGACGTGTCGCCAATATCCTCGTCGTCGACCTTCGCAAGCCTGGCGTAGGCGGTATTACCGCGAACCACACGGCCGTCCTCAGCCATCAATCCAAAGATATCCGGCAGATCATGATTAATTTGCTCTAAGGCTTCTTTCGCCAAACAAAGGTCTGTAATCAACTCATGGTTGGCGCGAATAGAGTGGCTTGCGATCTCCTCGCCACTTACAGCCATACCTTTTGTCCTATCACTCATCGCCGCCTCCACACTGCCTCTGGAATACTTCCAAAATGGCACCGAAATATCCGAACCGGTCACAAAAACTCAATTTCCTCGTTATCACGAATCTCACGGTTGACACCGGCAACTCCCTCAAAAACTTTGTCGCTATTGCAGTCAACGGTTACCGTAAGAACACACTTGAATGCCCCAGCTGCCAGTTCAAAGCAGTCGTACTTGCGACCCGCCCGCCGCCGGTCTGAGAAAATCAGTTCATCATACCCTGATAGAATCGTCGGCAGACTGATACCGCAGATGACGTCGCGCTCGAGCAACCCTTGTTTGATGGCACCTGCCGCGAGGTTGCAAAACTCCCTAAAAAAATCATCGATCTGCTTCCTACTGCGCCCTGCTGTCAGATGCGCCTCGGTCTTCTTCGGAAAAAAATGCGCCTTAAGCACAATCGTCAGATCTTTTCCGGCAACCAATATCACTGCCATATTCGGCGCAAAAAACATTTCGTCCCAAACCGCAACCTCTCTGATGGTTGCGTCCTTTCTCCCGCTGAT
This sequence comes from Oligoflexales bacterium, assembly GCA_044375465.1. GTDB lineage: Bacteria > Bdellovibrionota_B > Oligoflexia > Oligoflexales > RGVZ01 > CAMDKS01. The sequence continues at coordinate 7,473 of JBILMN010000065.1, forward strand.
ATGAGCGAAGCGCTGCAACACGGCGTTACGACATAACATCTGAAAATTGGGGGCCGCGTCACACAGCCGGTCGATATGATTTCTATCTGTATTTTGCGAAGTGGCGCTTGCCATAATCTATCCCTATCACTTAGCGTTCTTACCTATGTCCTCATCAAAATAACATGACATCACCCGGTGTCGATGTCTCTTCTTTCTGCGCGTTGGGATCCTCAAGATACCCGAGATAACACTCAAATGCGGATTTTTCCTGATCCGTCACCATACGCTTGCGGATCTGTTTTACGATATCATCCCGTAAGGACTCCCAGGTTATGTCTCCCTGCGCAAGTTTTGGCAGGGACTGTTCAAGGATCTCATACTCTTGGGTTCGATGCTCGAGGATCTGACGCACAAGGTCAAAGGCTTGCAAGATCACAATGCAAGCCTCCACGTCAGACTCACCGTTTTCGGACTCGGCAATGACATCCTTCATAGCTTCTTTGACGTCGTCTTCGGCCATGGGGTTCATGATATCGAGTGACTCAAGAATTTTGGCGATGGACTCTTTTGGAAGTTTTGGGAACTCCGCGTCCACGTCACCGCGAATGGCACGAAATGTCACCACAGAAAACAACAACGCCCCAAGCGACACCCCAGCCTCCTCAATGGCTTTGGACACTGTTTCCTGCCGCTTACGAAAAATTGTAAAAGACTTCAGGACGTCATAGGGATGTTTTTCTGACGTCATGAGCGTCTGCATGATTCGTCCATAATCAGACTGTGATGTCACGACAAACATCAACATCTTTTGCAAAATCCCGGACGCCCCCGCCATCGCTGTTTCGATGGCCGCTAGCCCGCCCCAACTGCCCGTGCGGGGCCGCAATCCGGCATCCATCCAGGCCTTTTCAAATGATTTGACGCGCAGATCAATAAGCCGCAGGTAGCGGTCAATCGCATACACTGTGGACGCCAAGACCTGCTGAGACTGGATCACGGTGTTAGAGATGAAGCCAATATAATCGGCCCAAAAAAGCCCCTCATCCATGTGTTCCATGGACCACGTACCGGACCAACCACGCTCATCTGCGTTTTGTTTGTCATCCCAGAGGGCATGGTGGAGCTTGATGATCTTCGCTGAACCTGGGACACTTGCCGGCGTGCCGGTAATGTCTTTCTCATCCACAATCACCACCGACTTACCATCAACTGCAATCTGCGCAAACCGCATCCGCTGATGCTTGATAAATGGCAGGGCGTCCGTATTCATCAAAACAATGAAGATACTATAAGGAACATTCACCAGACGGCACTCCGGCGCGTATTGTGTCAACGCCTCCCACAGCGCTCGCGCCCCGGTCAACCCCGTGCAGACGATCCCAGACAGGTCGACATCAACCCCCTTCGCGCCAAGCTCCTTGAGCATATCAAACTTTGTTGCATCGGTGATGGCACCCTCAAGTACAAGAGCGTCATCTCGCTTGGTCACCCGAAACCGGCTTGCGCCACTGTCAATTTTATCGATCTGTCCGGTCATGCATCACTCTCATGTTAAAGAAATATTTTTCCGCGACTTGATCACTTATTTCCCGCGGCTTTGGGCCGCAATGGAGTCCTGGATTTTCTTGAGACCCGCGCGCAGTTTTTCAACCAATGCCATATCGTTAAAATTCCCGGCTTCCACACCGGTGTTGATCTGAGCCACCAAACTTTCCGTCGCGTGAATGATATCGGCAAAACCTTTAAGGTTATGCATGGTCGCATTGCCTTTGATCGTGTGCAAAATACGGAACATTTTGCGCCCGCTCTCTGCATTTGTGGCAATGTCTGCAGCCAACGCCACAGATTCTTTCATCGCTTCAGAACTTTCAGAGAGGAAAATCGCCACCTCACTCATGCCGTGCATCGCTGTCGCCTTGCGCTTCTGCCGCGGTATCACGAGGGTAAACTTGGTCCCAACTCCAAAATCAGATTTGATTTGGATGCTGCCACCCATGCGTTCCACCACAATCGCCTTCACGGCATCCATCCCCACACCACGGCCAGACAGGGAGCTGACCTCCTCTTTAGTCGACAACCGTGACAAGAAGATCAATTGTTGGATCTCTAGAGGCGTCATTGTCTTGGCTTTGTCCTCGGTGACCGCGTTCATGGCGATCGCCTTTTTCAGTACCTTGGCCGTATCAATTCCTTGACCGTCATCGGTGACATGGATCTCATAGCCAGTATTTGTGAACATACAGGAAATCTCGATGGTGGCGATCTCAGGTTTTTTTCGTGACGCGCGATCAGCCGGCATTTCAATACCATGGTCCAGCGAGTTTCGCAGCATATGCACAAGGGCATCCCGCAGCGCATAGGCTTGCTCCCGTGGCAATGCCACCGGATCTCCTGAAACAACGTAATTAATATTCTTGCCAAGACGCTTCGTTAGATCGCGCATCATTGGTTCCATTTTTTGGCACAGCGCCTTGATTGGGTAATCATAGACACTAGCAACTTGCTCTTGAAGTTGTTCGAGGATCGGCGCCACATCCGGACTTTTAATCATCGCAAGTTTGCCGATCGCCTCACCAAGTTGCTGGTACCACTGTGTTGAGACTTCAATATTCTGCTGCTGCGTCTGATCGCCAGAGCTTGCAGCATCATGAAGATACGATGCCAACACCCGGAACATGTCAAGGCGCACACCACCACAGCTTAATGCTTGCTCCAATAAACCTCTAAAACACGCCGGCTCAAGTCTTGAAATGGTCTGGCTGTATTGCTCCTTGGATTCTTTGGTCTGCAGGCCTTCCTTAAACTCAGCAAAAACCGACTCTGCCGCCACCTGAGTGTTACTACCACCGGCAAGCAATCTGGCGAGGTGCCGCACATCGGTCGCCCCTACTCGTTTTGTCAGAATCGTGATCATCTCGACTGGCGAGGCATTCGTTGATCGGCTCGAGAACACCAACTCAAAGGCTAGTAGCCGCGCAAATTCCTCTGTCGCACCAACGTCCGCAGCTGCAGACGCCTGATGCCTCTCCATAAATGTTACAAATCCGGAAACCATCTCTGGCTGCATCCGATAGGAAGAGTCCACATGAGCGACCATGGCGATATACTTCCAGGCATCATCAAGAGCCTCGTTTAAATGCGCCGCCGAACGCTCCACGCAAGCAATCGCAACCCTTTGGAAAATAAACTTCAGACCTAGAAGACCATTGCCCTCTGCTGCCTTATAGCATTCAAATATCCCATCGCGAATACCATTGATACCAACCTCATCAACAGTTGCAATATCATGGGCGTTCGTGATTTTTGTGAGAGCGACCAGCGCCTTTACCACCGGAAACACCTCATCACCACTGAGCTGGTAACCTCTTCCCTTAAATAAAACCATTGAGGCCCGCGCAAACGCGTCACGAACTGCAGTAAATTCAGACAGATCAAGGGCTTTATCTTCCGAAATCTTTGCCAGACCGTCTTTGAGGGTGTCTTGCAGTTCAAGAAGTTCAAGATAATTCGCAAGTTCAATCAGCTCATCGGCTGTTGCTTTAACGTTTGCGTTGAGACCGGACAATAGATACTGCATCTTGAGAGGCTGCGCCTCTACGGCCACCTGATCGAAGATCCGGTAAACTCCCTTGGTGATCGCATGTTCAAAGCTCAGCATCTTCAACGCAAGGCTTTCAGACATCTTCTCAGTCGACGCATTTTTTATTCCAAACAACTGCTCCGCGGTTCTGCCATGGGACGCCAAAACGCTCTCGATTTTCCGCAGGCCTGTGGTCAGACGCGAGTAGAATTCCGTGCCAACTGGATCTTTCGCATCAAGGCGGTTATTGATCTCCACCACAGAGCTTTCCGCCACATGCACCACCTCGGAAACTGTCGTGAGGTTATAGAGCCTTGAGTTACCTTTAATGGTGTGCAAAATCCTGAAAAGAAGTTTTCTGGACTCCATATCAGACTCAAGGTTGCTCAGCAGATCATAACACTGATAAACGCCGGCGATGGCATCCGACAAGAACGCTTCCAAATCCCCACGGTCCACACCCACTAGACCTTGGATGATCAGCACCTCGGCCTGCTTGCTTTGTGCCTCACGCTTGATACGTTCGAGCTCTGTGACATCTTCGGCCACGATCATGACGTTCTGTACGGTTTGTTCTTTTCCGAAGAGAGGAGTGTAGGTCATCTTCAGAATTTTTTCGGGCTTATCACCGACACGACGTGCTACGAGACCAGGAAAATTATCCTCCATCAAAGACCACTGCATGTCATCCTCACCGAACACCGAAGTGATCGCTGTCTTGACTCCGGCGTACGCCTCAGATTTTTTGCCGAGATGATCAAAAGCCAGATCAAAAACGTCGCTTCCTACAATGTCTTGTTCAAACACCTTCTCGGAGTATTTCGACACCGGAGAGACCACGCGTCCACTCTTATCGATCGAGAATACGGATTGCCGCAGGTTATGCATCAGGTTTGAAATCGGCAGCAGCGAGATACTTAAAAACTTCATCAAGTAGCGAATAAGACTTAAAGTCACAAACACCGCAAGAATCGTCAGAATAATCCCCGCGTAAGTCGAGTTGCGCAAAAGCTTGAGCGCCGAATCCGTACCGCGATCAAGATCCTGATTGACCAGCGTCTCAACCTGGTCCACTGATTTTTTGAATTGATCGACATCTTTGATCACGAGCGCGAAGAATTTTTTACCCTCCTCGCGGTTTTTATTCATATTATTGAGCATCATCTCACGAGCATTATTATTCATCTGATCAAATGTTTTTTTGGTTTCATCACAGAGTTTCAGCACCTGATCACTGGTTTCTTTGTCGACGATCTCCGCGCCGGCTTTCTTGATGTTTGCCAAATTTTCATTGAAGGCTTTTTCAAGCTCATCATAGCGGTACATTTGCTCCATCTGAAAATTGATGTCATTTTCTCCGGCGAGGAGGTAATAAACGCCGATGAGGTCCAGGGCTTTTTGCTTGAGATTACCAGCCGACTGAAATAGGGGTATCTGAACGGACTTAATGTCGTGAAACGTGTTGGTTCCGCGCATGGATGCTGCCACTGTGAAAGCGCCGACCAATGCTAACATCGCAAAAATCACGAGGAATATTTTCTGAGTCTCACCACTGATGGTGCGCTCACGCTTTGCTGACTTATGACCTGATGCTTCTGCCATTTCGCCCCCCCTAAATGCCCATACGAACCGATGAATCTGGCATCGCCGCAACCTTGAGATCGCCACGACACCACAACCCATTAATAAATAAGCAGTTATTATGGTAGCATAGGGAGGCACGTAGCCAAACTCTGGTCCAAGACCCGAGATTTATCGGCTTGGCTCAAACGCTAAAAAAAAAAAAAAATATCATAACAATCCCCCAAGGATTTCACCCCCGACATTGAATGCTTTATGACAAAATAAAAAGGCGACCGGAGCATCCGGTCGCCTTTTTTTATCCCAGGGTTAAGCTCAACCCTGAGAATCTAATTTCATCTCTTCTGATCAAAATAGGCTTGGCAGCGGAGCCACCAAAACATCCTTGTCGGCACCTGGCGCAAAACCCTGCCCGTCAAATTCCACTGACTCACTGACCATAGTCTTTGACGCCGCAATCGCCTGTTCCATACCCATAGTCAAAGACAGTTCTGCAGCCTTGAGCGCGCGTTGAGAGTTTACAATACCACTGGTGCGGACTTTACCCTGAAGCCATGGCTTCACATCAACCGTTTCGCAAAGAATCTTCTTGATGCCGGTGGGGCCGAGGCTTGGGTTTAAATCCTTGAGGCGAGCGGCCACATTGGTGACATAAGGCGCTGCCATGGATGTCCCACTAAGCTCAAGGTACTGATCACCAGGGATCGACGCACGAATCACGACTCCTGGAGCCGCAACGTCGACTTTTTGGCCATGGTTGGAGAACGTCGCCAGTTTCTCGCTACCAAGGGTTGCCGCTACGACGATCTTATTTTCGGCCTCAATATTTGCCGGAGAGACGGGCAGTTGATCATTGTTGGTTCCGTCATTACCTGCGGCAAAGACAAACAGCGTATTTGGAGCCGCGGTGATGAAGCCTTTTGACTCCGTGATCATGGCATTCACCAACTCCTTCGCGTAGGCATCTGCCTCAGCATCAGTTGGATCTGCACCTGTTAGCTGCTTCACCAATTGAGCGACCACGGGCTTTACCGCCGCAACACTGGTTCCAAAGGATCCGTTAGCCACTTCAGCATGCACGGCATTGGTGTATTTGCCGACATTTAGCAGCATCCCGGCCTGACGTTTTGCCACCATCTGCAGCATCATCGAAACCAGCGGGTTTCCTGCCTTGTCGCGAAACTGCGCCATGGCGTTGCTACCGGGGGTTTCGGTTGGGATTAATTTGAGGCCAATGATTTTGGCCGCGTCGGACTGATCGGTGGAAATTCCTGTCACGTGGGTGCCGTGAATAAAGTTACCGAATTTTTGCAACTCTTTGAGGAATGTCTCATCTGAACGCTTCGCTTTATACCACTCTTTTTCGGCGTCGGTGGCGATGCCGCGAAGGATTTTGCCTTGGATCTCGAACATTTTGTAGCAGTCTTGGGAGAATGTCCCAAGATACTTATAGTCGATGATCTGATTATTGTTCTCGGCAAAGTTCCACCCGTGGGTGTCGTTGCTATACGTGGTGCCATCGACCGTCGTGCTGCCGTTAGGGTTTGTCCACATGTCAGACGCATAAGCCTCGTGCTTATAGTCAACACCTGAATCGATGATGGCGACGGTGGCTGCTTTCGCAGCGCTCGCGCCCACAGTCAACAAAGCTGCGAGAATTCTGCCGGCACGGTTTAGATCAAAACGCATAGTATCCTCCTTGACACGTTCGTTCTTCTTGAGAGCCCAACAGTCATCATGAAACAGTCATCATGAAACAGTCATCATGAAATATCAGGCACCAAACCCATGTTTTTGTTTAAGCACCATATTGTCCCCGAGACGGATCAAGATGGTCAACTAAAATCATCACCGGCCATAAATTACCTCGCAATGACACGAACAAAGAAGCCTCCCATCGTCTCCGATGAGAGGCTTCTTTTTCAAGGCACTCAACCCCCTGGCACGATCACATCAACCAGAGTATGGGTGTCCTGCGTCAACTTACATCGATGCGGTCACACCAAAATTGAATCCCGTGGAAGCGACCTTTTCAGATGCGCTTGCTGTTTCTTTCGTGGACTCATTACCCATGCTGTAAACAGCGTGCAAACGGCAGGTCGCATCAAGCTTATGCTCAGCGCCAACCACGATCTGCGTCTGGGTGATATCGCCCACGTCACTGGTCTGCCCCAATTTAGCCGAGTCGCTGGTAAACTTCAGCATCGCCGTCGTTGCGCCAAACGGGTATTTCGCCTGAAGAATCATCGACTGAATCTTTCTGTCTTTGTCTGTAGTGTTTTTGATGGTTTGCTTATGGAATGTGATGGTATCCATCTCGACATCAACCGTCGCACCTGCAACATCAATCTGAACACCTGCACCCATCATCGTTTGGTAGCCGTTACCATAGCGAACACCGACTGTTGTTTTGGTGTTGCCATCAATCGTCACAGACTCACCGAGGGAGCTGGATGGGTTGACTTTGGTGTAGGTGAACAATGGGCGGATCATGCCAGCGATCTGACCACGGTACTGAAGTGCCCAGGACATGCGGCCGCCAGAGGGGAACGTCATTGTCGTGGAGTCAGACTTGATGGTCGAAAAGCCCTGAGCAGCCTGCAGCGCCACGGAGTGGTCACCAAAACTCAAGTCAACGCGGCCACCGGTGGCGTTGCTAGGAGCGTTCAACCCTGCGCGCGATAAGACATATTGATCCACAGCGTCATAATCCACTTCATAGCTCTGCGACATCAGCGTCATGTAACCGACGGTCGCCCGGATCATGTCAGAAAATTTGTGGCTCACAGTCGCCGTGTCCAGAGT
>JBILMN010000212.1:0-4614 GCA_044375465.1 Oligoflexales bacterium
CGAATGTTCTGCCATGGCATGTAAGCACCTGGGAAAATCCTTCGAAATTCATGGTGGTGGCCGAGACCTTGTTTTTCCCCATCACGAAAACGAGATTGCCCAATCCGAGGCCGCCAATGATGCCCCTTACGCCAATGTCTGGATTCACTCAGGCCTGCTGACCATTGACCATCAAAAAATGTCAAAAAGTCTGGGCAATCACATCTCCATCCAAAAATTTATCAGTGAATGGCCTCCCGAGGTTTTACGTCTCGGGTTTTTGATGAATCACTACACGTCCAATATTGATTTTTCGAAATCCTTCTTTCAGACCTGTCATAAACGGTTGCTGTATTATTACGAAGGCCTTATGGCCATGGACGACTACGCGGCTGGTGTTAAAATCCAACCAGACGCTGGCAGCATCGAGGCGTTTCACGCGGCCATGTCGGATGATTTCAACACCGTCAGCGCTGTGAGCGCTATCAATAAATCATTCAAACAAGCCAGAGAACTGATGACGGGCAAAAAATCCCCGCAAAAGCAATCCGAGGTTGCCGCCATAGCCGCGGCCATCCGTGAAACCAGCGGCGTCCTTGGCTTATTGCATGGTCAAGCCTCAGATCAGGTGCAGCAATTGAAGACGAAACTTCTCCCGGCACTTGGAGTCACAGAATCCGAGATCTCTGCGGCCATCGAGGCTCGTAAGGACGCCCGCGCTGCCAAAGACTTTGCTCGCGGCGACGCGGTCCGCGATCAAATGGCAGTTCGCGGCATCGAATTGCGCGACACGCCTCAGGGCACGGTGTGGAGCATCAAATTCATATCTGAGGATTTATGAGCGGCAGCGATTTTATCATCACAGGATTGAGTGAGGCGATCACCTTACGCCCCCTGGCCAACACCAATCGTTTTACTCAAATCACACCAGCCGATCTTGGGCGTGTCTCCCAAGCGTGGATAGCTGTGCAGGACGGTAAAATTGCGGCCATCGACTCCGGCCCTGTGCCGCCGCAATTTGCCGCTCTCAAGGACATAAAAGCCTCCGGCTGCATCGCGCTCCCTGGTCTCATCGACGCCCACACTCATCTGGTTTTCGCGGGAATTCGAGCCGGTGAATTTTGCATGCGACTTGATGGTGCGACATATCAGGACATCGCCAAAGCCGGAGGCGGCATCCAGTCCAGCGTGACCCATACCGCACAAACCACCAATGACCAGCTGACAAAACTCGTGCGCGAACGCCTCAACACGTTCGCCAGTCACGGCGTCACAACGATCGAGATCAAATCTGGCTACGGACTCACTGTTGCTGAGGAGCTAAGGCATCTTCGAGTCATTAAGAATGTCGCCCAAGATTCCGCGCAAACCATCCGCTCCACTTGTCTTGCTTTGCATGCAGTTCCGCACAATCAAAAGTCCGCCAGGGCGTGGGCCGAAGTTTGCGCAGACGAGCTGCTGGGGACCGTGAAATCCGAGAATCTTGCCGATGCTGTTGATGCGTTTATTGAGAATGGCTATTTTTCTGTGTCTGATTGTGAGCCCTATCTCGACAAAGCCAAACAATTGGGCCTGCAGATCAGACTACACGCCGACGAATTCTCCGATGCCGGTGCGGCTGCCTGCGCCGCCCATTATGATGCTTTGAGTGCCGACCATCTGCAATTTGCATCCCCCTCGGGGATTCAGGCCATGGCCAAAGCCGGTGTTGTTGCTTTGCTTCTGCCTGGCACATCTCTTTACACCGCGATTCCCTATACCGATAGTCGCCCCTTCAAGGACGCTGGATGCCCCGTGGGCCTTGCTACCGACTACAACCCGGGCAGTTGCCCTGTTGATAATCTGCGCTTGGTCCTCACCATGGGAGCCCTGCACTGCAAGCTGACCATGGCTGAGGCCATCGCCGCAGTCACCTGGGTTCCTGCAAGATCTCTTCGTCTCGAGGCCCACAAAGGAGCTCTGACACCTGGACGTGATGCAGATATTCTCTTGATGCCGCTTGCATCTTGCGAGGAATTTGTGGCGGACCTTGGACGCACAAAACCCCGCGCGGTGTTTGCGCGGGGTCGGCAGATATTCTAGAGCTTTCTGACGGCGACTCCTGGAAACCGACCAGTCTACAATTTAATAATGGATCTGCGTGATCACATACTCCACCGATCCCTTGGGAGCATGGACTTCAATCATATCATCAATTTTCTTGCCAAGAAGAGCTCTCGCGATCGGAGAACTCAATGAAATTTTATTCTTGGTGATATCGGCTTCAAGATCTCCGACGACGCGGTATGTCTTCTGATCTCCGGTCGCCTCATCTTGCACCGTCACATAAGCGCCAAATCGCACCTGACTCTTGGCGCCGGCATCAGAGGAAAAATCAATGATGTTAGCCCGACTGAGATTACCCTCAAGTTCCGCAATCCGCCCCTCGATAAAGCCTTGACGCTCACGAGCTGCAGCATACTCCGCATTCTCGCTGAGATCGCCGTGTGCGCGCGCATCCGCAATATCTTGAATCACCTTGGGACGATCCACATGCTTCAAACGATGTAATTCATCTTGTAGCAACTGGTATCCATCTTTGGTGAAAGGAATCAGCTCCTCTGCCATTGTCCACCTCTAAGCATCAAACCTTTAGAAAAATTCTCATCTCGCAACATATCATCATACATAACAATCTAAAAAAACATACGGGGCCAACAGCCCCGTGACTCAAACAACCCTGACTCACTTTAAACCAAAAATCGCCTAAAAACAACGTCAAGACGTTGTTTCACCAGCCCGCTAACCTTTCTTTTTGGCCAAAAAACTAGCACGCGCCACATCGTAACGATCTTTCCCCACCGCTCCGATGATCTCTTCTGCATTCATTTTTCGCAAAACCGCGGCGATCTCTTTGCGGCGGTCGGGAATCGCGGGATGGGTCACATCCATTACGGTTTTATCATTATTTTTCTTCTTCTGCTCCGCCAGGCGCGCCAAAAACTGATCAAGAGCCTTGGGATCATATCCGGCCCTTACCGCGTATTTCACACCCTCACGATCCGCCTCAAATTCCAAGTCTTTATCAAGCCCCTTTTCGAGTAGTAATCCCATTCCCGCCTTCGCTGCCTGTAAAATCCCGAGCCCCGCGCCACTGCTCGTCATCATGTATTTTGCGATCGCTGATCCCGCGTCACTGGCTTCCGGAACTGGTCTCGCCCGAGCCCGTGAGAATTTATCAGGGCGACGACGACTTGCGGCCTCTGCCTCTTGCTTGGCCAACTTCTCCTGATTCATAGCTTTCAGAGTTTTAAACATGTGTTGCTTGCCCACGTGCGCTTCCTCGTGCCCAAGAATCGCCGCAATCTCAGCCTCGTTCTCGGCGCCTTGTATCACCCCGCGCGTGATCAGAATATAACCGCCGGGACAAGCAAACGCGTTGGGTGAATCCGCATCCAAAATAGCGATCATGTAGCGTCGCTCAGGATAATCGCCGTAATCAGCGACATGCCGACCAACCTGATTGAGATAGCTGGTGAGCCCTTCATCCAGATACTCGCCGTAAAAGGATAAAAGTCGTCCGGCCATATTGCGTCCGACTTCCACTTCAGCCTTATAGTCCTCGATAAATTGCTTTTGGTCCTTAGTCAGCTGGTCCTCAGGCGCGGGATCCTTTTTTTTGCCAAACGTACACGCTGACAACCCAACACTCATTATAACGGCCGCCTGCAAAAATGTCCGCTCCATGGACTTCACTCCTTGTGATTTGATCTGTCAAAAGTTCACACTACGTGACGTTGTCGATGTCTCGAGTGTTATCGATGCATGAATCCTGAAACATAACTTCCTGCCATTACTTCTTACCCGAAACCTTGCGTTCGATCTCTGCCGTCACTAAGGCCGCTTGCTGATCAACCCGTCCACGGGGCATCTCGCGATCCTCCATCATGTAGACCGCATGCAGGTTGGGCCTGAGACTCGCCGCAAGCCCAGTGTCGGAGGTGTCATCAAGTCCGCGGACACCCATAACCGCGCTACGAGTGCGGCCACCATCGGCTGACTGCTGAGCACGACCATTCTTGACGGCTTCACGCATGGCGTCGTTCAGGCCCTCATCATTGCCCGGCTTCACTTTAACCGCAAGCACGCTGACAAATCCAGGCTTCCCATCTTTTCCCGTCACCTGCCAGTACATGCCACTACGCTCTCCAGCACGCAGCGTGTCGCCTTTTTTAAGTTTCTGTAGAACGGCCGAGGCCTTGTCCGCTGCAGACAATACGTCGACGCCGTCTTTAGACGCCTCAACCATGCCTGCAAAGCATGAACCGCCCCACACCAAGACCGCAGTAAAAAATAGCTGACGAAGCATTCCCCCACCTCCTTTCAAGCGTTCGGAACCGCCGGCTAGAACCTGAACACGACAAAAATCATCCATCAAATCAGCGTCTTAAACAATCTATTCCCCCGTTCCCCGGGGCCAATGATACCGCGCCAATGACGGCGTATTGATGCATCAGGACTCAAATCCAGCGGGGCATCACCCTTAGAGCTCTATCCAAATTTACAGCAAAGTATACAGCAAAGTTTACCATAGACCCACCCTTGAGAACACCATGCGCACACCGCCCGGTCATAACGTTTACTCCACTGACAAAC
>JBILMN010000213.1:0-4613 GCA_044375465.1 Oligoflexales bacterium
CAACAGGCGTTGGCGCAGCGTCAATCTCTGGTCCATCGAGATCCACAATGTCGTCAATTCTCGCACTTGGCTCCTCGGCAAGAACTTTCGCCGCCACTTCGAGATCTTGCGTAATCTGAGGTCCAGCATCATCCAGATCCAGATCCAGATCGTCCAGCCCCATCTCGTTCATACCGCCAACGTCCAGAACCGCATCAGACTCAATAGTGGAAAGCGGTCCAAGCTCCATGTCGTCGGCAACATCCGCAACATCCGCAACATCCGCAACATCTGCAACCGCGGACACATCGACGTTCAATGACAAGTCATCGTCTTTTTTCCAAGTTTCCGGTTGCTTCGGTTCCGGTCTTGTTGACTCGGCTGGAAGCCCCAAGGCCACGAGATCAAGGGCAGCGAGATCAGGCTCTGAGATTGCCGCATCCAGACCATCGTCTGAAGCAGCCTCCATAGAAGAATCGATCGGCCCCTCTGAATCAGCCGATTCTGAGGGTTTTATGTTAGATTGCAAAAGATCTGAAATCTCGTGATCCTCAACCTTGAGACTGTCACGTCCCAATTCAAGACCGGCGTTGTCGTCCTCAACGCTAGCATCTTCGGCAGCCATGAGACCTTCGCCAGCATCGTCAAAATCCGGCGTGGCGACTACGTTGATCTCATCATCCAGGCCACCGGGGAGAACCGCTAAATCACCCAGACCATCACCCAGACCATCACCCAAATCAGCGGTAGACACTGCGTCCAGATCAAGACTTGTATCCAAATTCAGATCGGCATTCACATCCAGATTGAAATCCATGTCCAGATCACCAGGAGCGGACACCGATTGATCGAGGGATTCACTGCCGACAGCAAGATCAGTTGGCACTTCCTTAGGTGCCAGGTCCATATCGTTCTTGACTGTCGCCTTCGACTTCGGAATTTCGTTACCTTCATCATCAAGATCAAAATCCAGATCCCCTTCAAGATCTCCAAGATCCAGATTATCTAGAACCGAAGGCGCAACAGGTTCTGCGACGGAAGCAGATACTGCCGCAACCGATGCTACGGCCACAGTCGCTGCGGGCGCTACTGATTGGCTGGGTGCGGCATTGATGGCTGATGGAGCGCCTGGACCGTCAATCTCAGGCAGAGCCGATGCAATGTCCTGATCTTCGTCAAGAGATTGAGGCTCTCCTTCCATATCCATGTCCATATCCATATCAGCCAACTCGGGCGGAAGATCAACCTCAAGACCCATGTTCATCGCATCAACCGGTTCATCGGGAGCGGAAGATGCCAGCGCCGCATCATCCAAATTGACCCCTGGGATCTCTGGGATAGGCTGTGCGATCGGCGCCACCGTGACACCTGTAGCCGATTTAGGCATCGCGATCATTTTGGCTGATGCCTTATCTGGACTTGCTTCTGCGCTGGCGAAGCCATCATGAGCATCAAAGGAATCACCGGATTCATCAACCGGCACTAGACCATCTTCATCGATCACGAGATCTGCCAGAGCTGCATCATCATCAAAAATGGATTGGCCAGTGGCTCCAGAGCGACCATGCTGCATAGTTTGTGACATGCGACCATGGGTCTTGAGGAAACTTTCAAATCCGGATTCATTGATTTCCAAGGACGCGCCAATCTCCAACAGCGCGACTTGGATTGCGCTGCGATTTGCAATGACTGGCTTAATGCGTAGTCCAGCAAAAAACCGTAACTGGTTGATCACATCTTCATCGGTAGGATCGACCATAGCCACGGTCAAAACACCTTCGGATACCGCGAGTGGCAAGACTTCCAACCACGCCATAATATGCGGCGGGACAATATCACGCGCTGTAGGATCCATCTCATCCAGAAGATTTTTTGCCGCCTGACGAAAGCAAGTTTTGGATGCAAACAAGGCGCTAAGTTCATCTTCGTCCAGTAGGCCCAGGGCCAAAATACTGCGGGCAAAACTACCGTGGTGGGAAGCGCTTTCGCGACGGATCATCTGCTTATCTGAGACCGTCAGAATTCCTTCTTGAACCAAAAACGAACCAAGGCGAGACATAGGGCCTCCGGCAAAAGATGGCAGTAGAGATGGGGCGCATTTTTTTTGAGCAAAACCACCAATTTTATTAATTTTAACATATGTTTTATGGTTTCCGCGTGTTTTCGTCCTGAAAGTTCTTGTATGCCCCAACATGGACTGGCAACATGGAGATTCACCTTCGGGGCAACAATGATCGAGAACCATTGGTAAATGGGTACAATTTTTGGATCCCATTGAACGCACCCAGGGGGCGATCTTTGGTCTGCGCGATAAGCGTGATGCATCGGTATCAACGATCTCGATCGACGGATTGAACGACGGATTGAACGACGGATTGAACGACGACTGAATTTTTTTCAACGAGGATTTCCCATGACCGGTCACAAACAACTTGAACAATCACTAAAACGTCCTGATAACTTTCAGGACAAGATTCTCAAAGCCATTCAGTTTGCCTCCAACCACCAAGTCCAGATTCTAAAATGGTTATCGCCCGTGCTGGCCGTCGCGCTGATCGGCTACGGCATCTATTCCTGGAAAAACCACCAGGCTGCCGAGCGCCGCGGCGACCTTGCCAAAATCATGGCGATGCAAACTGAGGAGCAAAACAGCGTGCAAAAGAGACGCGACGAACTCCAAAAACAAATTGATGCTCTGCGGGTGACAAAACCCGCAGTTGACGGCAAAAAAGCTGAAACATCCGCAGAAAACCTTGCAAAAATCACGGCACTTGAGTCCCAGATCAGCGATCTTAAGCCAGACAACTCTAAATCAAATGCCGCCCTCAAGAAATTTTATGAAGACCACAAAAACGAATCCGAAGGCTGGGTCGCCGGACTCACGTGGTCAAGCCGACTGCTGCATGATGATCAAGGCGCTGAAGCAAGACCTGTTGTTGAGGCCATCGCAAAGGCAAGCACCGCCAATAAATTTTATCAACTCACATCACGGTTTATGCTTGTCGGTCTCCTTGAGGACGCCGGCGAGTTTGATGCAGCGATCAAGGAGTGCGATGTGTTGGCGGCAATAGCCACAGAAGACGCAAAACCAACCGTCCTGCTCGCCAAAGGCCGCTTACAATACTTCAAGAAAAGCTATGCCGAATCTCGATCCGTACTATCGGAGATCCTGGATAAGCACGCATCATCCCCTGAGGCAACAAAAGCACGCAGCCTCATCGCAGCCATGGGACCAGCCTGATGTTCTCTCGCAAGATCAAAAATTTGGTGATCGCAGGCCTCTGCGCCGCTATCACAAGCATGACACACGTGCAGGCATCACCTCTTAAGCAAAAATCTCTCAAGCAACGACCATTCCGCCTGGGCGTCATGCGACTGAGCAAAGAACTCGATACGATCAAACCTTTGGCGGAGTCCGATGCCGGTGGTTTTGTCGTCCGCGGCGATATTATGATTGGCGGCCTCGATCATCAATGGATGCGGGCTTATAACATCGCAACAAAGATGACTCTATGGTGGTTGCAGACCGACGGCGACATCACAGCACCACCGCTACTCGTAGAAAATACAGTTTATGTTTCAACGCGCTCCGGAAAATTGACCGCCATCAATGCGACGACAGGGGAAAAACTCTGGGAAACCACCCTGGACGCCCACCTTGACCGCCCCATGACATGGTCCAACGGATCCATCTATGCGGTGAGTGCCGGCCAGGTGGCCTACAGCATTGAAGCCAGCAGTGGCAAACGTCTGTGGGTTCATGATGCAGGATTCCCTGACATGGTTGTATTGCGCCGGCACCCAGCACCGGTCATTCATGATGGACGTATGATTATTGGCCTTGCTACGGGTGAGCTGATCGCCCTAAAAATTGGGGATGGCAAACCTCTCTGGCGTTACAACCCTTTTTACCAAGAAGCCCGCTTTAAGGACGTCATTGGCGAAATGGTGGTGCACGGCGGTAAGTTACTGATCAGTCGCTACGATGGTTTGATTGCCCTCGTCGACATCACCCAGGAGCGCCAAGTCATTTGGCAGGACCGCCAAACCTCTGCGTCCACCTCCACTTTTCGCTCCGGTCGCTACTATGTAGGTCTTACAAACGGCGAAGTGCTCGCTTACGATGCCACAACCGGCCGCATCAATTGGCGCACGCAAACTGGACCGACACCGGCATTCCTCGTCGCCAGTGAGACTGCTCTCTATGTCATGGGAACCAATGGCCGCGTCTCAGCTCTAGACATCGGCAGCGGACAATTTCAATGGGGCGACAATCTTGGCAGCCGCATTGCGACAGCCCCCATCGTCACTGGCAACCGCATGTATGTGAACACAGGCCTGCGCAATGCTTATGCGTACAAGATTCAATAAAAAACCGCGGTGAGTCCAAAGTTGAATGCTAGTGAAAATCAAAAAACTTCGAGCCGATTGTTGAGCCTTGAGTCAAATTAGTGATCGAGTTAAAACAACCATCAACCGAACATGAAAAGTCATTTTATGAGGGTTACTCGCAACTCACAACTGATAGCGACCGACTTGCCTGGTATTACTGCGGTGAGTCGAGGTTTAGAGAATTCAGATCTCTATCATTTGCCGAGTATGTGAAACGCCTGCACCACCTAAACGAACATCCA
>JBILMN010000009.1:0-48227 GCA_044375465.1 Oligoflexales bacterium
AAGGAAAAATGCGGCACAGACGGGAACTCCACGCCCAACACGCCACTGATCTCTCAGGAATTTCAAAGTCTCAATTTTGTCATCAATAGTGACATTCTCGCGATCAAAGCTCATGTTGAAGCAAACGCGCAATTATCCATCAAGGCCATGTCCGACGGCACCACACAAAAAATCAATGTCAATATCACCAAGGCTGTCGATATGCGCAATAATGCGACACCCATGTCGCGTCTCATCACTCTCATCGGTGCCAAGATCTCGGGCGCCGCGGGTGGCGGCACCAAAGTCTCGCGATCCATGCCCCGTGGCGACTGGTTGAAACTGACTGACGGAACAAATCCAGAATTCAAGGACTTATTATGCGTTGCCACTGGCAGTGTGACTCAGATCCGCATGGAATCTCCGGGAAAAGAATATGTCTTTGCTCCCGCTTATGTCGCAAGCGTGAACCCCTTGGCTTCCGCTGAGCAATATCGTCTGGAATTAGGCAATGGTCGAAAATTTAATGTTACAGCGACTTTAATGGATGTTTCCAGTAAGCGCGCCATCCAATCAGCGATGGGAACTGTCACATTCAAACCAGTCACGCCGCAACTTCGAGCTGTGGACCCTCTTACGGGAACTGCAGTAACCATCAATTCTGATGTGGCGTGGGAGGTGATCTCAGACTTCTCGGGCCTCAGCCAAACCAACGATCAACTGAGCGGCAAACTGACGTTTTACATCAGCCACAAAAACAAAAAATTTGATGCTATTGTTCAAGAGTCAACGCGCAACGGCGCAGGCGGTTTAGCAACCCCACCGGTCATCTTGATCGCTAAATAATCGCACGATTCTTTTCTCATCAGGCTTCCTTAGCTTCTAAAAATAGTAGCTACCTCCGCCGCCAACACTAAAGACCTGCAGCGTATATTTACCTGCGCCTGGATAACCAACAGGGACGTTTCTAGATCCGTTAATCACATTAAAACCTGCTGTGATGTCTGATTTCTTGCCACTGCGACGATAGGATGCAGAAAACACCACGCGGTCCAGCGCGTCAAATTCACCAAAAGACACTCCAGACAAACCACTGCCTGACTGAATATCTTCCGTTGTGGAACCAAATCCAACATTGTGCGGATAAATGCCAATGGAAGCGCTGCCAGAATGGCCATTGGGCAGGCGAATCCTCCCTCCAGCCACCAAAATGATCAAGTCGTTGAGCGCGGTCTGTGCTGCGGATCCGGGCAGGCCAGAGGTATAGCTGGATTTTCCTGGAGACCACGCCTCATGGCGAAGCTCCCCGAATACAGCAGGAACACCGAGACGATATTCAGCGCCGATGGATAGAATCCCCGGTGCATAACCTTTCTTCTTGATGTTGTTATCTTGATCACCCTTAATAATCTGTGTCCCACGATAAGCTTTGGCTACTGCCGTCCGATAACTGCCTGCGTAAGTTAATGCCCCACTTTGTACCTTGCGAAATCCTGCCAAAACCTGAAAAAAGTCACCTCTGTAGCGCATGCCCAGCAATGCATTGGCATCGTCTGTGGTGCCGGCATCCCTTACGATAATTTGCGCATCTTCGGCTGTCTCGATCAGAGACACTCCCAGAGATAAATCCTTGCTGATTTTAAATCCCGCACCAATCGCCGTAATGAATGTCGTAGATTTTTGCTCCACGTCAAAATTGAGTATTGTGCCACTCATGTCAAAAGGAACGCTTTTTATGATCGTGGCTTTGGTGCTTGGTCGCGGGGTAAAAAATAAACCAAATGCGAAATTTGGCTTTGGCTTATAAGACACTCCAAAGTTCACGGGTGGCGCTGAAATCGCAATTTTGGCCGGGTCTGAGTCCTCCCTGGCATATGTATAGTTAACATTGACGATGGTTAGATCGCCATAGCCCTCAAGACGTTTACTGATGACCGTATTCGCCGGATTCGAAGCCACGGCGGCAGCTCCTTTGGTGTTGGTTTGTGAGAGCCCAGACTCAAATGTCACAGAAGCTCCGGGAAATAAAAATGACTGCGCCATAGCGCAGTCCTCAAAGCCAGTAACACTTAATACCGCCGAGGTGGCAGTGATTACAAATATTGAAAAAGTTAATAAATAATTCAAAAAATGCCCCCTAGGGTACACTCATAATCGTACCACTTTAGGCACGCCACCAAGGTGGGCATGTATTGCCTAGAGTACAGCGATTTGAAT
This sequence comes from Oligoflexales bacterium, assembly GCA_044375465.1. Lineage (GTDB taxonomy): Bacteria > Bdellovibrionota_B > Oligoflexia > Oligoflexales > RGVZ01 > CAMDKS01. The sequence goes on from JBILMN010000009.1 coordinate 2,197, forward strand.
GACCAAAGATTTACTGACTGATGATCGCCAAAACCGGCGGCAGCGGTTTATTATCTAAAGGACTTGGCTTGCCCGAATCGTCCATAGCTGCCACGAGAGATTTTGTTTCAGAATTGATAAAAAACACCTGGCGCTTTGAAAGTCCTAAGGTTGAAACATCACGTCCGGGCGACGTGATCGTCACCTCGTAGGCCAAATCTGCATTGATCTTTGGGGCATCGGCCGGCATCCCTGGAATACTTTTAAAATTACTCGTTAGTTTTTTGATTGTTGTGGTCACCGTCGCGGTGGTTCCGACGGGAGCCCATCCCGATGCTTGCTGCAGAATTTTTGCTTCCGCGGTGAATGATCGGCTCTGGCCTAGCTCATTCGCCAGATTTTCGACTGTTGATTTAGGATTGACGGCCCCCGGAATCCCTGGATCAAATGTAATCACTCCGGTTCCGCTATTACTCTCAAATTTCGTTTTCGCCGTAAAACCCACTGAGCATAGGATACCCTCAAACGCTTTATCAGACTTCTGAAGCTTCAGCAGCAGGCCTGAGCTCATACTCCATGACGTCTTGCGATTACTGTTATCCAATGCCGCATTCTCGGCTTCGGCCTTAGAAAAACGTCCCCCATCTCCAGCCTCAAGATTGGCAACCTTGACCCGAGTCTCAGCAACTGACATCCCTCCCGTGGCCCGGATGTGCAGGTTCGCTTGCAATGTGATTTTAAACGAAATGTCTGACTTGACCCCAGACACGACAATCGGCATCGAAGTCATATCTTGCTCCAGCAAAACGCGTGAGGGATCACCGAAGTCTGAGGCTTTACCACCACATCGCTGCTCAAAGGAGCCTCCATCGGTCGAAGGACTGAGTCCTTGAATCACCGTGGGATTACCCGCAAACATCTGAAGCGCGATGTTACCGCACCCCGAGAGCGCATAAACGGGCAAGACTGATAACATGACGAATGAATAACGAGACACGCCGACCCTCCCACCCGTCTTATCGGTCCTTTTTTGATTTTCTTGATAATTCTTTGAAAAATCTATTTTAATTCAATATTTTCAGATATTTAAATCGCCATCACAAAACCCCATTGCGATGTGAATGCCACCGGCAAGCCCCCGGAACCGTGGGTGTGTTCAGGGACGATCAAGAAGATCAGCGATTTTGTTCTGGTGATTTTGTTCTGGTGATTTTGTTCTGGCCATAGATGCCAAAAGTTCTGAGGGGATGTGAAGTATCACCCCACCCTCAGAACCTTTGCTTGGTCAGTGATTGATCTGCTTCAACCGCCCGACACTTTGCGACGCGCAGCCTCGTATTTCAAGATATCACCGGCATCAATCTCAGCGTGTTCAATACCTCTTTCGGCGAGATAGATAATATCGCGTTTAGCTTTTTGACCTTTATGAGATTTGAGTTTCTCTTTCTGTTTACGCAACTGTATCTCAAACTTATCCACCATGTGATCGACACTGCCATACATGTCTGTACAGGTGTGATCGACCTGGAACATAAATCCATCGCCACCATTAAATGAGAGATGAGCGGTATGCTTATGTCGATCCACAGAGAACGTCAAATGGCAGTCCACCGGCTTCGTCGCAAACTTATTGATCTCTTGGAGAATCTTTCCTTCCGCGTAAGATTTTAGCGCATCCGATGTTTCCATGTGCTTGAACGAGAACTGAAACCGCATAAAAACTCCTTGCTAAAAATTGAACCAACTATGGAACCAACTATGGAACCAACTACGGAACCAACAAACAATGGAACCAAAAATGAACCCAAACCCAGAACCTGAGAACCAGCGGGGGTTTCACCCCTGCTAAATGTCCTTCGGACAGGCGCTTGAAGTCTTGATTCGTAAGTTGTCTAAATCGTGTAACATCCTGTTATTTATGTATAAAAAATATTTATTTGCTGCTTTAGAAACCCTCTAGGGCTCGCTGGTGAGTCATGTTAGACTCCCCAGCTATGAATGCGCGCCTGGAGCATACATCCTATCAACCGACGCACGCCGTCACTGGTGGCCCTGAGGGCGACCGGGAGCAGATGCATGCAGAAGTTGAACGGGTCACATTTCGTAATGAAGACAACGGATGGACCGTCCTCAAAGTCAGAAATGTTGATGATCACTCCTTGGTGACAGTGACGGGGTCACTGCCACCGATACAAGAGGGCGAGCACCTCCAGCTGGTTGGAACGTGGTCAAGCCACACAACGTATGGTCGTCAATTTAAAGCCGACCGTGCCGTACCCATGCGGCCCTCAACGCGAGCAGCGATCTTGCGGTATCTTTCATCGGGGATTATCAAGGGCATTGGGGACAAGACGGCAGAACGTATCGTCACTCATTTTGGTCTCGACACGTTCAAGATCCTGGATGAGAACCCTGGCTGTCTTCTGCAAGTACCGCGCATCAGCAAAAAGAAAGCCTCAGAGATTATCGAATCATGGAAGGCCCAGAAGTCCATTGCTGATGTGATGATGTTCCTGAATAATCACGGCATTTCGCTAACCTATGCCCAGCGCATCATTAGACTCTACGGCGAAAACGCGATCGAGCTCATTTCCGCCAATCCCTACCAGCTGGCTGTTGATATCAATGGCATCGGTTTCATTAAGGCTGACGGCATCGCCAAAAGTATCGGTATCGCACCAGATTCTCCCGAGAGAATTCGCGCTGCCATCATTTACCAGATGCAACAGGCAGAAGAACGCGGGCATTGCTTCCAGACTACAAAACAGATCACGGAACTGCTGCAGGCCACCTTGGGATTAAAAAGCGAAACCCTCGAACCACTTGTACCTGTTCAACTAAGGCTACTGGGCGAAGCAGGATCATTGTTAACTGAAACCGTCTCTTTTCCGGAAGAGACACAAACGACCCATTGGCGCCCGGATCTCATGGCGGCTGAGTGTGATATTGCCCATGCATTGGGACGCCTGATGCGCACCCAAATTTCAATCGCAAACGACAGAGTCGATCATTGGATTACGCGCTACAACGAGGCCACTTCATCGCCCCTATCAAAATCACAAGCTGAGGCGGTTCGTATGGCCGCCCAAAGCCGGGTCTTTATTCTGACTGGCGGCCCAGGTGTCGGTAAAACAACAACAGCGAATGCCATCATTCGACTCTTTAAGGCCATGGGGAAATCCGTCCTGCTTGCGGCCCCTACAGGACGCGCGGCACAACGTCTGAGTGAAGTTTCCTCTGAAAAAGCAAAGACCATCCATCGACTTCTCGAGTGGCAGCCAGCCGAAGCGGGTCTTGCGCGCAATGAAATGAATCCGCTCAAAGCCGACGTCATCATCTGTGATGAGTCTTCGATGCTGGACGTCAGACTTGCGGCCTCGCTTGTCGCAGCCACTCCTGATCATGCACAGCTAATCTTCATCGGCGATGTCGACCAGCTTCCATCCGTCGGCCCGGGCAATGTCCTTCGAGATCTCATCAATTCTGAGAAGATCCCCTGCGTGAAACTCCGTGAAATTTTCCGTCAGGCCGCTACCAGCTCCATCGTTCGCTTTGCCCATGAGATTAACGAGGGTATCGTTCCTGATTTCATGCAAGATGGCCCATCAGACTGTCAATTTATCGAAGCCGAGTCATCTGATGAGATCCGTGCAGTAATCAGCCGTTTACTTACCGAAATCCTTCCCACAAAATACAATTTTAATGCCACGCGAGACGTGCAAATTCTCACCCCTATGAATCGAGGGGATCTTGGCACCCAGATAATGAACCAGGAACTTCAGGAGCTATTGAATCCAGACCCTAAAGCCCATCTGCGCGAGGCTGGCCAGAAACAAAAGCAAGGTGAGCTTCGTGACGGGGATAAAGTGATCCAGACCGCCAACGACTATGACCTCCAAGTTTTTAATGGCGATATTGGTTTTGTCACACAAACAAAAGTCGACGGTGGAAAATCCAAAATCATTTTTGGTGACGGCCGGCTCGTCACCTACGACAAAGATCAGGTTAACGACCTAAGACTCGCTTACACGATCACCATTCACAAGTCCCAGGGCAGTGAGTTTCCGGTCGTGATTCTCCCTATGTCCATGCAGCACTATGTCATGTTGCAAAGAAATCTCATTTATACTGGACTCACACGCGCCAAGAAACTCGCGATTTTTATAGGGTCGAAAAAATCTTTGGCATTTGCCGTTAAAAATAATGTCAGCATTGGCCGCCAAACCAATCTCGCTCAGCGTGTCCGCGAGGAGATCGGACCATTTTGATTCCTGCCGTCATTCCGCGAAGATACCAAGTCATCGCCACGGTTTTTGTCCTCGCGACTCTCGGCCTGGCGATCAAATTTCCGATGGTCACCGACGAAGCTTATTACATTGATTGGGCCTCGCGAAGCTCGTGGCCATCACTTGGATTTTTTGACCACCCGCCACTTGTCAGCTGGATAGCCTCTCTGGTGAGGATTTGGCACGACATCATCGCCGCTCGGATCGTTGTTTGGCTCATCAATCTGCTGTCATTATGGTTCGTTTGGCGAACCTGTCGAATGGTCTCCCCCAAAAGCTCCCTGCAGTCCATTATCATTCTTGCAACGTCCATTGGAGGCATCGCTGGCGGCATCTTACTCACGCCAGATACAGGGCTTATCGCACTATGGAATATTGCGGTTCATGAAGCTGTTTGTGCACTCAGAGGCCGTCCCAAACGTTGGCTCACGGCCGGGCTTGCGACCGGATTCGGCTTACTGAGCAAGTACACAATGGTGCTTATCGGCCCCGTATTTTTGTGGGGACTCGTGCGCGATCATCGCAGGCAACTGAGATCTCCATGGCCCTATCTTGGAGGGCTCATCTGTTTACTGGTATTTCTGCCGCATGTGTGGTGGCAGTCGGAGAACCAATGGATCACTTTCAGATTTCAATTTGGCCACGGATTTTCCGTCAAGCAGTCATTGCAATCTCACTCATCCCTGCCCCCGGCAAATGAACCCACCAGCTCCGATGCACCTGAATGGCTACTGCGTGATCGTCTTTTTGCGGCACTCGCCGGGGCAAGCGGCTTTGCCGAAATGATTCAAAAACCGAAGCCACAGGCCTCACGCCTCGAGCGATCCGTGCAATATACAGGTGACTTTCTTGGTGGCATCGCCGCACTATGGGGCATCTATGTCCTGGTCATGATACACGCACTCGCCACTCAAAAATCAGAGCGAAAGACGACCCATGACACCTTAGGGCTCAGTCTGCTGACGGGATCAGCTTTTTTTCCTCTGCTATTTTTTGGGTTGATCGCGCCGTTCTCCAAGATCGAGGCCAATTGGCCTGCCATGCACATGGCTGGTCTTGCGATATGGTTTTGCCATCGTCACAGAGTGTCTCATCGTGTGATATCGATCGCAGTGACCCTGCATGTCATCGCCATCATTTTATTAGGCACCATGATGACCTGGCCTGGACAATTTCCCAACGCACGGCGCAATCGAGCGCTACTTGAATCGAAGGGTTATGAATCATTAGGACGTTACATTGCAACGCGGTTTGGCGAGACCCCTATCGCAGTCGACAGCTACCAACTGAAGTCGGCCATCAAGTATTACGCCCCCATGACACCCGTAGCACAATGGCCGGGAATCACGCGTGGATCGGAATACACGCGCGGAGCGGGCGACGACAGGATTGTCGAAGCTGCACTCCTGCTCATGCCTGAGGTAGCTATCATCTCATTGCAACCATCTCCCCGGGTCATAGCTGGCTTTCAGGCCTCTCGCATCGAAGGTCTTCGTGTCTGTCCAGACGGTCGTTTGGGCGCGTTCAGTCTTGCGAATCCGACGTTGCCATGTGAAAAAGGACTGCGTGAATGGTGGATCACCACCTACGAGGCAATACCCTAGAAACCGCGATAAATATCTTGCTGAGGTCCCGTATAAGGCCCCTTTGCCAACCCCTTGTCGATCAGATACTGACAGACGGCATAGCGGGCAAATCTGATATTGTACCGTTTGATGATTTCATAGGCAGCCCACATCATTTCATCGGCTGCTCCAAAGCGCCGCGATGGGCTAAATGCAAGAGACTTCTCCAAAAGCGATCTGATTTTTTTAGTTAATTTTGAATCAGTGGTCTGGATTAAGCCAAAATTTATTTTTTTCATGTTGGCCAGATTTTTTGCGGAATCTTTGGTGGCAGGGACTGCTTTCTGACCAACAATGAGCTCATACAAAATGAGACCTGCACAATAGAGATCGGTCATTGGCGTAATTCCTGATCCCGTAATGTGCTCCGGAGCATAATATCCGGGTGTACCCAACGAATAATTCTTATAGTCTTCGATCTCCTGTTTGATCGACAAACCAAAATCTGTCAATGCCACGCGGCCATGAATATCCACCAAATAATTGGCCGCGGAAAGATCTGAGTGAATCGTATTATGCAGGTGAAGGTAGTCGATGCCTTTCAAAATATCGATCAAGATGCACAATGAAACTACAGGCGGCATGCGACCGGTTTTCTTATAAAGGTTATATCCTGACCAACCTTCGATAAATTCAGTCACAATGTAACAGGTCGGAGGATCAAAATACGAGTCCAGGTAACTCACAATATGGCGATGGCTAAAGCTTGCCATGATCAGAAGCTCACGATGAAAATGGCCGAGCCTTTTGGGATCCCGCAGCAGCGTATCATGAAGAATTTTCACCGCTACTGTGCGCCCACTGCGCTCATCAATCGCTTTAAAAACACGCCCAACCCCTCCAGCACCCACTTCTTGAATCAGGCGATATGGCCCAAGCTGGATGGGAAGCTGTGGCGATGTGGAAGCCTGATTCACGACTGATATGTCCTTATTTGCTAGTCACGACCGAAGACACCCTGTTATCGGCATCAGACCTTTGTAATTCACCGATATTCCCTTCACAGCGCTTGAAAGTTCCATAAACCAAAACTTTAATTACTGAGATTTCAGTCGCTTAAGGACAGACACCGCAGAGCTACGCTCCATGCTGAAAAGTGATCCGAAGCACCGCTGCCCGGACGGCTCATACACGCATGATTGGTATTTGCGAGCTGAGCAGATTCGCGTCGCCCCGTGGCTCATGCTACGCTCTGGTTATTATCAAAAAAATAACAAAGGACCAGTTTCAGAACATGCCTCAAGAACTGCCAACCATCCTTCACCGCCACCCTTGGACCGCCAGATTTACAAATTGGCTCGTGGCTCGCAGCATCTCTGCCAACGCGGCAGAAATAGCGCGACCGGATGGCACCGATACCAGTCTATTACTTGGAGATTTCGCGGACCCGACACGCCAGATCGTATTGTTTTTGCATGGTCTGGGAAACGACCTTTTTTTTCCAAACATTGCATTTTTCAAATCACTCCTCACGTCTGGTTATAACGTCATGGCATTGGATCTTGACGGGCATGGATTGGGCCAAAGTTCTATTTTTGATGAGACATCCTTAAAAACCATGATCCCGTCCGCACTTTGCGTATTGGATCAGCGCGTCGCACCCGGGTCTAAGATTCATCTTTGTGGATTCAGTTTTGGCGCTGCTCTGGCACTGGCTCACGTTCAACGCCACCCCGGAACCGTTGCATCGCTGATGATGATTGGCATGCCCGGCCGTCCCAAGGCCTCGCCCAAACTCATCACGGAAGCACTGAGTCCTGCCAACGTGTCATGGTGGCGTGCACTGAATGATTATGGATTTTCAGGCATTCATCCAGCCATAGGCTCATTCCGGCGATCACTCTACCCGGTGCGACTTGCCGCAGAAGAATCGCGGTCCTATTTGGAGGTTGCTGGCCACATCCTTGCTTCACTGAACACCGAAGCACTGTTGCCGAACCTGCCGATTCCTTCTCTGGGCATCACAGGAATGCTTGATTTTATTGCCATAAGAGACATGCCTGCCATAATATTAGGCCAAAAAAATTTGTCCTGGAAGACCATACCGCGCGCCAATCACCTGACCACGATGCTTGCGCCAGAAACCGCACGTTACGTCTGTGAATTCTTGCGAACAGTCGCCTGAAAAAGGTATAACCCTCAACACAGTTACAGGCATTTTGACCATGATGACTCCCATCATTATTGCACTATGTGGGACGATGCTTTAGAAGGACAAACCCCCGATGTCAAACGCTCTTTTCACAGTTCCTAAACCAATCAATGAGCCCATTAAAACCTACGCACCAGGCACCACCGAAAAGCGCGACATCAAAAAAGCTCTTCATGATCTCAAACAATCTGTCACCAAAATTCCTTTGGTGATCGATGGTGAGCATATCTTCACTTCCGCCAGTGATACCGTCATGTGCCCTCACAATAAATCATTGACGCTAGCCACCGTCGCCCGTGCCGGCGCGAAGGAAGCACAAATGGCGATTGACGCTAGCATCAAAGCGCGAAAACATTGGGCCGCATTACCTTGGGAGGATCGTGCTGCCGTCTTCCTGAAGGCCGCCGACCTGCTTCAAACAAAATACCGAGCACCGATGAACGCAGCGACGATGCTAGGTCAAAGCAAGACAATCTTTCAGGCAGAAATCGACGCGGCTTGTGAATTGATTGATTTTTTCCGCTTTAACGCGCATTTTGCGGAGCAAATTTATCGCGAGCAGCCATATTCACCTGCGGGCCAGTGGAATCGCCTGACGGCGCGTGGGCTAGAGGGTTTTGTCTACGCGGTTGCGCCATTTAATTTCACGTCCATATCCGTCAATCTTGCGGCCGCCCCAGCATTGATGGGGTGTTCTGTACTTTGGAAACCAGCCCCTACCTGTGTGCTTGGCTCATGGATCGGAATGCAAATTTTAGAGGAAGCAGGCCTTCCTCCCGGTGTGATCAATTTTCTACCGGGAGATGCCAGCGAGATTTCCAGCGTCGCGTTGCATCACCGCGACCTGGCAGGCATCCATTTCACAGGCTCCACTCAGACGTTCAACATGCTGTGGCAGACGATCGGTTCCAATCTATCGAAGTACCGCTCCTATCCGCGTATGGTGGGCGAAACAGGCGGGAAAGATTTCGTTTTCGCACATCACTCAGCTGACATCGACATGCTAGTCGTGGCTCTGGTGCGAGGCGCATTCGAGTTCCAAGGTCAAAAATGTTCAGCTGCATCCCGGGCCTACGTGCCCCGCAGCATCTGGCCTAAAGTCAAAGAAAAACTCATCGCCATGACGGAAGAGCTTAAGATGGGTGATGTTGAGGATTTTACGAATTTCGTCAGCGCGGTGATTGATGAACGATCTTTCACCAAAATCAAAAGCTATATCGATCACGCCAAGGCGGACAACAACTGCAAGATCATCGCCGGTGGACAGTATGATGGAAACAAAGGTTTTTTTATCCGCCCCACCGTCATCGAAACGACCAACCCTAAGTCCAAAACCATGGTTGAAGAGATCTTTGGCCCCGTGTTGACGGTCTATGTCTATGAAGACAAGGATTTCGAAGACACCCTTAAAATCTGCGACGAATCGACACCCTACGCACTTACAGGCGCCATCTTCGCCAAAGATCGCCACACGATTCACGTGATGACGGCAGCTCTTGAAAACACTGCAGGGAATTTTTACATCAACGACAAACCAACGGGCGCAGTGGTGGGTCAACAACCTTTTGGTGGTGCACGGGCCTCCGGTACCAATGACAAAGCGGGGTCTGTTTACAATTTGCTGCGTTGGGTGAACCATCGAACCATCAAAGAAAACTTCCTGCCGATCACCGACTATCGTTACCCATTTATGGCGGAATCGTGACCGGCATCGTTCTACATGTTAGACAAGGATTTGAGACTGATGCTGGCAAGGAACTGTCAGCTCACCTTAAAACTTTGGGAATTTCATGTCGCCTCGATCGGGCCATAGAAAACACAGTCATAGAAGACTCGGCGATCGTCATTGCACAACTCGATGTCCATGACTTCAAGACAGCCTTTGAACACCTGAAATTTGAGAATTTGATTTTTGCGCGGCAATTGCTCTGGATGAGCGGGAAAGCAACTTTGCCGGTAACTGGAGATCGCGCCTCTGTTTTGGTAGAAGCGTTGACATCACAGCTCTTGCCAATGACTGGATGTAACGCGTTTTCAGGACTACACCTTGAGACACCAGACACGGATCTTGCCAAGGAGCTTTCAGGATTTTGCAAGTCTCTCACCAGACCGATCGAATCAGCCCTCAACAAACGCAAACTCCTCCCTAAAGGCAAAGGAGCCTCCCACCTGCCGAGGGCCCATCTGGTGATGGTTTCTAATGTCGAAGTGCTGATCACTTATGCCGATCCCGCAAATTCAAGTCCTTGGCCCATGGGTATTCCCCGGTTAAAATTCCCGCCGCAAGCACCAAGCCGCAGCACCCTGAAGCTTGAAGAGGCGTTTTGGGTTTTTTTGGGCAAGTCAGGGATGGAAAATCTTTTGCGACCGGGAATGACGGCCGCAGATCTCGGCGCCTGTCCAGGCGGTTGGACTTTTCAGCTGGTTAAACATGGAATTCACACAATGGCCGTAGACAATGGCGCCATCGATCCAAACCTCATGACCACTGGTCTTGTCACTCATTACCGGGATGATGCCTTCAGGTTCAGGCCTCACGAAACTTTAGACTGGATGGTCTGCGACGTCGTCGAGCAACCGTCGCGCATCACTGATCTCGTCTGTGACTGGTTCATCCATGGCCACTGCCGCCGCACGATTTTTAATCTGAAGTTACCGATGAAAAAGCGCTTTGAAGAAGTCGAACACTGCCTTGCATCACTTCAGTCCCGATGCGCGTCCGCAGGTCTCAAGTTGAGCCTGAAAGCCAAGCAACTCTACCACGACCGCAAGGAAATCACAGTTTTTGCAGCTTTGAACTCCTAAAGAACAGTTGACGGCTCGCTTCAACCTATGGTTCCATTTCACGTCATAAACAAACTTATAGGAGGCCTCAATCATGGGCGTTTTAGTAGGCAAAAAAGCACCGGATTTCAAAGCACAGGCAGTCGTCAATGGTTCTGATTTTAAAGAAATCAAGCTCAGTGATTTTCAGGGCAAGTACGTGGTCATGTTCTTTTACCCCTTGGACTTTACATTTGTGTGTCCGACAGAGCTGCATGCGTTCCAGGAAAAAGCCGACGCCTTTAAAAAGCTGAATTGCGAAGTCATCGGTGTATCAGTTGACAGCCACTTCTCACATCTTGCATGGTTGAATACCCCTAAAGCTGAGGGCGGCATTCAAGGCGTTAAATATCCGGTTGTCAGTGACATCCACAAGACCATTTCCCGTGATTATGATGTCCTGATCCCAGACGCAGGCATCGCCCTCCGCGGTACGTTCCTCATCGACAAAAACGGCGTGGTTCAACAACAGACAATCAACAATCTACCTCTGGGCCGTAACGTAGACGAGATGCTTCGTCTTCTCGAGGCTCTTCAGTATACCGAAACCCACGGCGAAGTTTGCCCAGCCAACTGGAAAAAAGGCGAAACCGCCATGAAGGCGACTCAGTCCGGCCTTAAGGATTACTTCCGTAAATAATCTTTAAGTCACCGGTAACACAGACATCCGGCCATCACATGAACGAAACAGGAAAGAAACCGCTTCTGCGGTTTCTTTTTTTTGCTTACGGCTCTTCTGAAGAGTACCGCTATCGTGAATTCTCAAATTTTTTCGATGAGACCGTTTCGCGCGACTTGCAAAATCATGGGATAAAACCTATCATTTTCATGTGTTTATCAAGTTTTTATTTAACGTTATCTGGATGTTCACAACTTTGATTCTGGAGAATCCAAACCATGCGCATTTCAAATGTCCTTGCATCACTCTTTCTTGCCGGATTTGCCGCTCAAGCCTTGGCCGATGATCCGTCGGTTGATCCCAAGACCGCTCCCGCCGCAAAAGATCCAAACGCGTTTGCAACACTTCCAGAGGGTAAGGTCCTGCCCAAAGGCGTCATGCGAGCGCGTGCCGTATATGGCAAGACCACGGGTAATGGTTCAAGCTACGATAAGAATGGAAACAAAATTGACGCCGTGGTCGAAGTGAATGGTACGGGCGGTGCCGCGGTGTTCGAGTACGGCATCAGCGACACATTGTCACTGCAGATTCAGCAGGACTTTATTCTCGGCTTTGAATCAAAACTCAAAGCCGATAAACTTAAAGCATCTTCTTCTTGGGCCGGCTATATGACTAGTGCATACTCGTCAACCGCCACATCTGCCAAAAGTATCAGAGACCTCGAAACCTCAACGGGTACAAAAATTACCAGCAAAGAAACATTTACGACTGCTTATACCATTGCTGTTGCAGGCACTCTGATGAAGACCAGTCCAGCTCTTTGCGGCAATGCTGCCTCTGTGACAGAATGCATCGGAAAAATCCAGGCCGGCGCTGCGGCACCGGCCGATATCGCGAGCCTTGGCATCAAAGCTGGTGACAAATATAGCACTGCAATTTCTGCAAAAGCTGAAACAACTGACGCCGCGTTACAGGACGGCGTGGTTGCGGCTTCTAAGGCTGTCGCTGAGAAAAAAGGCGGACGTGGACTTGCCGATACAACCATCGGAGTAATGTATGAAGCGCTCTCCACTGACAATTTCCATGTAGCGGTTTCAGGCGGTATTCGTTATCCATCCGGAAACCGTGACCGTGCTGCCTCGGAGCGCCCCACAGGCCGCGGCCTTACGGAGTTTGGAGCTCGATTTAATCTCGACTACACACCGATCCCAACTTTGGCACTTGCGTGGCAAAACCAATCTGAAGTGATGGCAGCGGCCGGTAAATACAATATCGCTGGCGAGAGCGCTACGGTCAGTCGGCATGGGGTTCGTAACATTGGATTTTTCCTTGTTAAACCGTCATTGGCTGGCCTGAATGAGTCCCTTGGATTCATCGCTCCAAAAGTTGGTCTTTCCTACGACTATGACAGTGAAGAGCGTTTGAAGAAGGGATCCGGAACCGAGACACCAACCGGACCGCGCACCTGTGAGCGTAAATTGATCGCTGGATTGGGTCTAAGTGGATTTGACGCCGGGATTCCGCTGCACTTTGATGTGGAATACCGCAAGAGTCTGGCTGGACAAAATATTGCCGCCGCGACAGACTCCCTCACCACCCAGCTGAAGGCTTACTACAAGTTCTAAGATCTTGATGCGTTCATCAATCAAAGCCCCGGACTAAAAAGTCCGGGGCTTTGATTGATCAAATCTCACTCACGCCTACTGCGCTGGTAGATAGTATATTGGTTGACCATCACCCAAATCGACAGCCGTTAACTTATAGGATTTTGTAGATGTATCGATGTACCAGATCACTGACTTTGGGAGCCCCAGCGCCCGGTTTGCGGCAACGCTTCCAAAATCGTAGGTCATTTTAACCGCCAACTCGCTTTGAATGGTTTGTCGACCATTTGGGCCATTAATCGCGGCAGAAGAAGACACCGGCATGGATTCTACCCGCCCGGTCCAGGTCGATCCAACCGGAACATTCGGGTCGGTTGATTCCGACACCTTAGCCGTGATACCGCTCCAGGTTCGTTTAACACCAATTTCGGACTTGAGACGACTCAGGGGGGCTGTAAGCAAAGGGCTCACAGGAATCGGTCGACTCAATTCTGCGATCACCTTCTCAGCTGAACCTTTTTGAAGCTTTATCGCTGGCTGAAAACTGCAAAAAACACCCTTCCAATCCGGAAAAGTTTCTCCGATTTTGGAGCGCGTCGCCACGTCGATCAGGTCAGCCGCATAACCACCACTGTATTGATTCAACAGGGCTGTGACATCGGGAGAGCTTACCTCTGGCGAAACTTGCGCCGAGAAGGTCCCAACACTGCGTGCCAGAGAATCTTCATTGATCGCGAGACTGGAAATCGTGACATTCTGCTGGGCGACTAATATACCGCCTAAAACCGGAACATTAACGGTCTTGGTGACGGGTACCATAGACATCCGGCGCGAAGAAATCTGAGTCCCCGGCTTGGACGCATCAAAACCACATTGGCTCAAATCAAACTGGATTTCAGCTGATGGCGCGATGACTTCACCATTAGTAGTCCTGACGGAACCATCGAGACCCGCATCCGGCATATCCACGGACCCACAGGCTGCCAAGGTCATGCTCAAAGGCATCCAACGCCAGCGCAAGAGCGCGCTGATAAGATCCTTCATCAAAAACCCAATGCATGACGTTACAATTGCGATGATACCGGACATAAGACGTTCCTCCAAAAAACCCTGAGAGGTCTTCGGAGTCCGAGTCAAAAATCCAAGGGCAAGTTTTTAAATGCCTGATTTAAATGAAAAAAATCATGATAATTCGCACAAAACCAAAACTCTCGAAGAGTGTTTCGGTCATTTTGAACCAATTTTACGGAGCAAAAAACCCTTTAAATAGAGTGATTCAGGAAAATTCAATAACGTCGGATGACACTCCGATTGGCTTAAATGCTTGATGATCTGCATCGTTGCCCCGGCGTCGACACTGGCTCCAAAAACGACCTTTTGAAACAGATCTCGACTGATCAACCCACTGCATGAAAACGTAGCGAGCAGACCTCCAGGCTTGAGCAGCTGCATGCCCAAAATATTAAGATCCTTATAACCGCGGCACGCACGATCGATCTGCGCCGCAGAACTAACGAACTTAGGCGGATCAAGGATCACCATATCAAAAGACTCGTTTTTGGCACGGTACTCCCGCAACACCTTAAAGACGTCGGCACGAATAAACTGACCGTCATCGGTTTTAAATCCATTCGCTTCCAAATGACGCCTAGAAATTTCTAGAGCTGGACCACTCTCATCAATATTGCGCACGGACTTGGCGCCCCCGAGCATCGCCGCCACAGAAAATCCACCTGTGAATGAAAAACAATTGAGGACATGCTTGTCCTGGGCGAAATCCCGCAGCAATCGTCTGTTATCGCGCTGATCGAGATAAAAACCTGTTTTATGCCCGCCAAGAACATCCACAAATAGCTTCATGCCATTTTCCAGCACCGGAACCGGGGCCGTTGGAACTTCACCCCAGCAGACCTCACTGCGCATTGAAAGGCCTTCTTTTTCGCGCACAGCATCGTCACTGCGTTCAAAAATACATCGGGGCTGACATGATTCCCGCAATGCTTCAATGATGACAGCGCGCCAGAGCTCCATTCCCGCCGTAACAATTTGAAAAACAATCACGTCCCCATAACGATCCACAATCAAACCCGGAAGCAGATCCGATTCGTGCGCAACCAGCCGGGCACAATTGGTTTGCCCATCCGCAAAAATTCCCACTCTTCGACCCACGGCCTCATGGATCCGCCTGCGAATGAAAGCTCCATCAACCATCTCGTGCTCATTGCAGGTTAGGACCCTCACTCTTATCTGGGAATGTTGGTTAAAATAACCGCGCGCCACAAAAGATTTGTCCGCATCCATAACGTCAACCAGCATCCCCGGAGTCGGCGTCTTGGGTTCCTTGCGAATGGCGCCGCTGAAAATCCAGGGATGCCCCTGCCGCACTGGTTTATCTTTTCCTGGATTAAGGAATACGGTGCCGTGCTGTATCATCACTGATCCCCTGCGTAAGACTTTGGATCTGCGTCATTAATCACCATTTGCAGAATATGCAAACGCTATCTTAAATGAAATCATTACAGGCGCTGACACTGATTGCAGAGAGCGGCAGCACCCATTTGATAAAAGTGCCTCATAAATGTTCAACTTTATCAAACCACCAACCTAATTTAGTCAAACGATCGTTTGATTTGGCTCCCATCATAGCGTATCTTAACACCTTGTTATGAATGAAACAGAGGACGCCCTGAGTCCATATGGGTCTTGAGCTCACAAAATCAAAATCAAAACCGAAGCGCGCCGCTGCGGGGCATAGATCAGCAAAACCTGCCTCTGACAGCCGGGCTGCGCTTCTTGTTGCTGCGCAAAAGCATTTTGCGGAACGTGGTTTCAAGGCTGCCAGCGTTCACGACATTGCCCGCGATGCGGGTGTTAATGTCAGTCTTGTGAACTACCACTTTGGCAACAAGGAAGGCCTTTTCAAATCATGCCTCGAAACCGCGGGATCAGATCGTCTGGAGGTGGCCAAACGTGTTTTGAGTCATGAGCCAGAATCTCTGGAAGATGTTAAAGTACGGATCGCGATGTTCATCGATGAGAAGCTGCTTGACTGTGTGCAAAACCCGGAAATCCATACCATCATTCACCGCGATTTAGAGGCCGAGTTTGAATTAATCGAAGATGAGTTCCAAAAAACCTTTCTGAAGACCTTTCAACTCCTCAGTGGATTCATCGAATCAGCACAAAAGCAGGGCTTTCTCGTGGCGAACCTTGATCCAAACATGACCTCCGTATTTCTTATGGGCTCGATGATTCAAGCCGTCAGGACTGATCACATCCGGCAAAGACTATTTGGACAATCCATCAAACACGACGCCGTCAGACGAGACCTCCGCGATCAACTGGTCCGTCTTTTTTTCGATGGCATCGCTGCAAAAACAGAAAGCCAAAGAATGATCAAATTTAAATCACGATATCAATCGAAGGACTGAACTTATGGACAAAAAAACAAAGATTGGACCATTCCTGCTGATCGTAGCCTCATTTGCAAAGCCTGGATGGAGTGCACCTCTTTCCCTCGCTGATTACCTTAAGCAGGTGACACAAGGTCACGAAGGCCTCAAGGCAAGCCAGGCCCTGAGCCAGGCCGCTCCGGAGAAAGCAGCCGATGCGACCATGATCTACGCACCGACCGTTTTTGCCACATTGCAATCAGCCGTTGATAAAAAACAAATGATGCCAGCAGCTCAACGAGGAAACGAAACCGACTATCTCAGCGCTCAGTTTGGGATCAGTAAGCTGACCCCTTGGGGCACCGCAGGAAAGCTTTATTACAGCGCGTCACAGACAAAAATTCACGGCACTTCGAAACTCTATGTACCGGAACCGGATTGGCGCGAAACCGCCCCCACACTCGAGGTGACGCACCCACTTTGGAAAAACGCCCATGGCAAAGACGTCGAAAAAACAGTTGAGCTTGAAAGCACCAAGGCGACCATCACTCAACTGAGTGAAACCATGAAACGCAAAGCATCCATGGCTGAGGCCGAGGGGAATTATTGGCGCCTTGTCTTGGCTCGAGAGAGCGTCCGTGTGGCCAGAGAAAATCTTGAACGCGCAGGTAAGATCGTCGAATGGAATCGTCGTCGCGTCAAAAACGAACTGGCAGACAGCGCCGACTTGATACAAGCTGAAGCGCTTGGCGAGGTCCGAGAGATCGAACTGCGCATGGCTGTTGACGAAGAGCGGTCCGCGGCTCATGCATTCAATACATCCCGAGGCGACTCCAGTGGCGAGGTCAAGGACGAACTACTCAAGATCACACCGGAATTAATTGAATCTCTGCCCACTCCCGCAAAGTCTGGAGACCGCGAAGATCTGCAAGCGACCATTGCCGCCGAAAAAATAAGCGGATTGGGTGCAGATCTTTCCAGTGATAAGTATGATCCAAGCCTCGACATCTTTGCTTCCGGAACACTCAATGGCCGCGACACAAATTCCTATAGCAAGGCCAATGCAACGGCTCTGAAAGCAAAACACTCCACTTATGCGATCGGACTCAAATTCAGCGCTCCGATCGGTGGTGAGGCTCTCAGCCGCGTTCGTTCCGGTTACACTAAAGATAAAGAGGCTGCCGCCATGGCCGCAAATCGCAAGCGGTTCGAAAATGACCGGGAATGGTCTGACCTTGGCAAAAAACTAGAGGAAAGCAAGTCTCGCCTGAATCTGACGCAACGCATCGAAAAGACTCAACAGAGGAAATTGAGTGCGGAACGGGAGCGCCAATCGCGCGGACGGTCCACCATGTTTCAGGTCATGCAGTGTGAGACAGACTATGCAGCTGCGCAGCTTAATGTGATTAGAAACAAAGCAGAGATCCTGGGCATCATCGCCCGCATGAAAACATTCGGAGGTGAAGGATGAGTTTAGCTGACGTATCAATCAAAAAACCGACATTCTTGACCTGCGTCATCATTCTCATGCTGGCTGTTGGCTGGATGTCCATGAAAAAACTTCCCGTAGATCTGTTCCCAGACATCAATTTCCCCATTGTCACAGTGACCACAATCTATCCAGGGGCGGGACCCAATGAGATCGAAACGAACGTTTCTAAAGTCATTGAAGACGAGGTCTCCAATATTTCCGGCATCAAAACAGTGCGGAGTATCTCCCGAGAAGGTGCCAGCCAGGTGATCGTTGAATTTAATCTGGAAACTGATATCAAATATGCGGAGCAGCAGGTGCGAGACCGCGTTTCCAGCGCAAAACGCAAGCTTCCAAGTGATGCTAAAGAGCCCACCATCCGCAGAATTTCACCTTCCGATCAGCCCATCGCGGCGATCACTCTCACCGCAGATCTGCCCATGGCAAAACTCTTTGACCTTGCGGAAGAGGAGATTCGTCCGAAGCTAGAGCAAGTCCCGCAAATTGGTCTGGTCAATGTCATCGGTGGTCGCAAGCGGGAAATCCATATCAATCTTGATCGTCGAAAGCTCAAAGAATACGAAATTTCTGCGTCCCAGGTCAGTCAGAGGATTGAGGCCAGCGGACAGAATATACCAGTCGGTAAGAATGAAAGAGGAGGACAGGAGATCTCTCTGAGAACTGTTGGCGAATTCAAATCCATCAATGACCTTAAAAATGTCATCATCAACTTTATTGGCAACGATGTCCCTGTGAGCCTCGATAAAATTGCCACCGTTGAGGATGCGCTGGTCGATGAGACTAACAAAACCTACTACAACGGCCAGTCGACCTTGGTATTGATGGTCTTTAAGCAATCCGACTCCAACACCATCGCCGTAACCAAAGGCATCGAAAAGCAGCTAACGAAAATTCAAGAATCAATGACCTCCGCCGAGGGCCATCCGACGCTGAAAATTGTCAGAAAAACCGCCGATCAAATTGAGGCCAATGTCAGTGACGTTCAGGAGTCCATTTTTATCGGAATCATTTTGACGATTGTGGTTGTATTCTTCTTTCTTGGCAGCGGACGCTCCACCCTTATTACGGGCTTAGCTCTACCAAACTCACTCATGGGCGCGTTTATACTGATGAGCTGGGCTGGATTCTCCATTAACGTGATGTCTCTTTTAGCTTTGAGTCTTTCGGTAGGACTCCTTGTGGATGATGCCATTGTCGTGCGCGAAAATATTTTCCGCCATCGAAGCATGGGTAAGAGCGCCGTGAATGCCGCGTTGGAAGGCACAAAGGAGGTCACCCTAGCGGTGATTGCAACAACCCTCACCGTCATTGCCGTCTTTGGCCCCATTGGATTTCTTAAAGGCATCGTCGGACAATTTTTTAAGGAATTTGGTTTATCGATCTGTTTTGCGATGGCGATTTCGCTGTTCGATGCTTTGACTATCGCGCCGATGATGTCCGCCTATTTTGGCGGGGCCCATGGAGAAGCGCGCAAGGGAATCTATAAGGCGACGATTGGCCGCCTGTTGGACTGGTTTGAATTATTTCAGCAATGGCTCGAGCGTTCCTACGAATCCACGCTCAAATTTACAATGCGCGCTCCGTTCCTGGTATTGATCGCGGCTTTTCTCTTATTTGCAGCGAGCATTTATTCCACAAAGTGGATTCCAAAAACCTTTCTATCACCCCAAGACAACGGCGAATTCTCGGTGGCGCTTGATATGCCCCCCGGAACAAGCCTCGAAAAAATGGACGAGGTAGCACGGGCCGTTGACGAAACGATCCGCAAACGCCCCGAGATACAGACAAGCCTGCTCACTGTCGGCAATCGTGATGGCTCACCAAACGTCGCAGAATTCTATGTCCACCTGGTTCCATCAAAAAAGCGCTCGATGAACACGTCGGCCGTAAAAGACTTGATCCGCGCCGATCTTAAGGCGTTTTCCTATGCAAATCCTGTGGTCAAAGACATCGATGCGGTGGGCGGCGGATGGCGCCCCTTTAACGTGAATATCGTGGGCACCGACCTGGACGAGGTCGCTCGAGTCTCCCAGGAGCTGATGGCAAAAATCAAAGACCATCCAGCCCTAAAAGATGTGGATATCAGTCATCGACCCGGTAAGCCAGAGGTCCAATTTGTGATTGATCGTCAGGCCGCAGAAAAAGTCGGCGTTGCGCCCAATGTCGCCGGTTTTGAGCTACGCACCCTGGTGGAGGGGTCAACTCCGGCCGTGTTCCGGGAAGGTGGCCGAGAATACGACATCCGGGTTCGACTACGACCTGATCAGCGAGATATCAAGGCCGCTTTCAATGAAACCTACGTTCCCAATATCAATTTCCGCACCGTCCGATTGTCGAGCGTCGCAAATCTCGTCGATACAACGAGCCCCGCAAATATCAACCGCCAAGACCGTGGCCGCTACATTCAGGTCTCAGCCGATATCGCCCCCCACGGCCCTGGGATGAATCAAGCCATGGTAGATATCAAAAAATTATTTGATAGTGGTGAAGTCAAACTGCCACCAGGCATGCGTTATCAATTCGTGGGTCAAGCGGAGAGTTTCGTGGAAATGATTCAAAACATGACGATTGCGGTCATTCTTTCGATCATATTCATTTACCTTGTTCTTGCCTCGCTTTACGAATCGTTTGTGACGCCTTTCACCATTATGTTAGTGCTTCCTTTGGCTATCAGCGGCGCGATTTTTGGCCTGCTCATCATGGGTGTCTCGCTAGATCTCTATTCCATGATTGGCTGCATCCTGTTACTTGGTATTGCAACGAAAAACTCCATTCTTTTGGTCGACTACGCAACCCAGAAAGTGACGGAAGGCATGGATCGCAATGCCGCCATGATTGAAGCGGGGAAAACGCGTTTACGTCCGATCCTGATGACCTCCGTGGCACTCATTGCCGGCATGCTGCCCGTGGCCTATGGTCTCAACGAGGCATCCAAACAGCGGACAACCATGGGGATCGCAGTGATTGGAGGCATGATCACATCCACACTTCTGAGCTTGGTGGTCGTGCCAGCAGCATACGCCTATATTGATCGTTTTAGAGTTTGGATCGCGCAAAAATTGAGTCAGAGATTCTTAAGCCATTAAGAGAAGTCAGTGCTGCCTCCATTCGCATCCTTTAGGTTGTCATGACGCGCCCAAAACGTGGACGAGCGTCGAAAGTGGCTGTTCGAAGAGTTCAGATGGAGAAACAAAACAGACATCTTGGCTCACGAAGGATTTGTCGAGGTCGCCGACGACTTGGTAGCAGGCGCGTGGGTGGAGTTTGCGCGCGTAGTACAAGAGATTCGGGTCAGGAATTCTGTCTGAAACCTTCACTTCGTATAGTTCCTCGACCCGACGCCCCCGGGTGATCGCGAAATCGACCTCACGCCCTTCCTTGTCGCGCAGGAAGTGCAGGTTGACGTCAAGTCCGAGTGCGTCTTGGAGGAAATGGACTCGTTTGAGAAGATGCGTCGCGACAAGGTTCTCAAGACGCGCCGCCTGGTCAGGAACTTCCGCGTTGTCAAAAAAATAGACCTTCGGTTGCTTGTGGACCGAGCGACTCAGTTTGTAAGTGAATGGACGACAAACAAAAACATAGTGCATAGCTTCAAACACACCAAGCCAGTGTTTAGCTGTGGCGGGCGCAACCTCAAGGTCAGCGGCGAGGTTAGAAAGTGCGATCGGCCAACGCACGCGCTCCTTGAGGAGTTCCGCGTAAAACGAAAGAGTCTGGAGGTCCTTGACCGCCTCTAGGTCCCTGATATCCTCTTTGACGAAGCGCTCATATCGTTCGCGGCGCCACCGCGCGGCCTCGATGGGATCATCTGCGAAGAATGGCTCAGGAAATCCGCCGACTCTCATGAGTCGTTGATAACAATCCTGGGCCGTCATGCCTGAGGGTCGTTCATCGATTGTTAATGGATGCAGGCGCCAGTGGTGGTAGCGTCCCTGTAGCGAATCTCCGCCTTTGCGGTAGACATCCATGCGGGCGCTGCCAGTAACCAAAAAATTTGTGCTCGCTTTTTGGACGTCATAAATGCCCTTGATCCAGGTCTTCCACTTTTTCATTTTGTGGAGTTCGTCGAAGACGATGAGACGACAGCCGGCCGGCCACTCGCGTCGCTGAATCAGCAGACGATGGTCCGGATTGTCCCAGTTTAGGTAGAGCGAAGGGTCGAACGCGGGCTGTTGGCGGATGAACTCCGCAAGTGTTGTCTTGCCAACCTGCCGAGGTCCTCCGATAAAGACCATTTTCTTAGCGAGATCTTTTTTAATATATTCAGTGAGATACCTCATGTCGACTCCGATAAATGGCTTATTTAAACCCTAGTTTAAAATAGCCATGTCTAATTGAAACCCTACTTTAAAATAGCCATATTGTCAAACAAACTGCCCGACTTAGTTGTTGGTGAACAGCGATAGTGTGGGGGCATGAAGGTTTTCGATTTTCTTTGAGGTGCACCTGGAAACCACATCACAGCTAAGAATAAGACGCGATAACTTTTCCACGGCCACGGGAATCGATAAGGGCTTTTGCTTTGTATGAATCGATGATTCCATGTCGTCAAAGACAACTTCTGTTACGGCCTCCCGGCTTTCCACGAATTTCTGTTGCCAGTCTTTTGAGAATTTCGCGAAATAAGCGATGCGTCGTGCCTCTGTTTTGCGGAAGACGCCGATGAGGATCGCTGAGCGCCGTATTGAGGTCAGAGAAACTTGCACAAGCGACTTTGTGCCGCTAGGCAGTCTCCTGAATACGCCAGACTATGGGCGGATAATAAACTTGAGGTGACCTTTATCCGGGGCAATATGGTCAATCTCACCGAAAACGATGATCTTATCAATATATTAAAATCTAAATATGGCGATCCGACTATTATCGGCACCTGAGGCAGGGTTCGGTGGCATCATATCAATGCGACGTTTGCAACGCCACGCGGCGAGCTTGTGGTTCATGAGTTTTGTTTTAAGAACGGCAACATAGCGGGCGCGATGCGGTCGTTTCTGGGTCCCTTTAGAGCGGTCGCGGCGGATTCTGGCGTGTGTCAAGGTGGTTGGACTTGAGGGCGGAGTTGAGATCAAGGGGCAGTCAGATGCTACGATCTCCATCGCGGGACAGCAATTAAGCGTAAGGCAGGTTAAGGCATATGTGACTAATCTGAAGTATGTGAACCTGTGGGTCACTGGAGATATGAAAGTATATGTATCTCGAGCTTTTCCAGGTTTAATATTAAAGCATTCATTGAAAGTCGCGAGTGCCATCGCGAATCGAGGCAAAGGCAACGATCCCGCGAATGGTCAGTTTGTACCATTAGGTGGGGTGACGTTTGAGGAAACGCTTAAAAGCGGCCTGCCAAGAGAGTGATAAAAATCGGCCTAGGATTACTAGTGTAGATCATGTACAGAACCTGATCCAGAAATTGGATCAGGTTTTTCTATTGTAGTTATTCCAAAATAACCACGATTATACCTCAGATTGTGATTGCTGGGTCAGGACAACCTGCACTATCGTCTGTGGTAGGAAAATTTTTTTAAGAATTAAACAATTGATTTGTGAGAGAATCCAGCATGCGTATTTTCAATAGTTTGACGGAATTATGAGCTGTGTCCGCGTCCGCCCAGGTTCTCGCGGAGACAGAAGCCGGTGTCGCTAGCCCGACGGCTGGACGTAAGTTTTTGTACTCGGCGACACCAGAAAGTGGGCGCTAGTCTGTAGGAAAAGGAACGATATCCAAACCGGGTTCAGGGATGAATGAACTGTATTCGTGTTTCGGCGAACTTAATGATTGAGTATCTCAACGTTATCAGGCGAAACAACTTGGGACTTCTGGCCTTCAGCAATACGCAAAAAGTGGTGCCACCCAGTATTTCAATCCAGATCTTTC
Source organism: Oligoflexales bacterium (assembly GCA_044375465.1). GTDB lineage: Bacteria > Bdellovibrionota_B > Oligoflexia > Oligoflexales > RGVZ01 > CAMDKS01. The sequence goes on from JBILMN010000009.1 coordinate 26,038, forward strand.
AGCAACTCTAAAGAAATAATCCAAAACTATGCGATCTTATTCCCTTCAATCATACAAAGACTTTCGCACTCTTTTGAGAGCAACAGAAATCCAAGTTCAGGAACAGTTATCCTTGGTCCCGGATTTCAGACCGCTTGAAATTATCCAAAAGCAACTTGAAGCCGTTATTGCTTGGACAGCACCCGGAGAGCAGCCGACCAAAGAGCAAAAAGATCTAATCAGCTTCGGACTCATAACTGCAAGAGAACTTGATGATTCTGCAGATCCGACAATCCAGGATCTAGCCAATCGCCTTCATGCTCTTAGCGCCTACTTTGACCGCACCTATTAAGATCTAATTCGTGGTCTGACGAAGATGGTTTGTACACTTTTGATTATCTGTTGAAATACTAAACCCAAGAAAGCCCGAAGTGTCCAAAAAATCAAATCGAGATGCTATAATTGATAATGAGTCCGTCCACAAGCCGCTTACGCTTAATTTTTGATAGCTCAAAATCAATATTACCGTGTTTTTGGCATCGACAATTTGGCTGGAGCGACTGATGTGGCCGCTTTTGATTGAAGTAATCTATGTAATCCCTGAGAACTTTGTGCAAATCCCGCTCGCAGAAAACGATCCGGTGATCCAGAAGCTCTTCACGCACGGAACGGTTCCACCTCTCGATAAAAACATTGCAGTTGGGCATACCTGGCGGAGTTCGGTACAGCGTGATGTCTTAGCTGTCTTTTAAAAACACACCCAACCATTCGCCGTAGATGCCGTCGCGATCTGAAACAATAAACTTAGGATAGTCTTTTATATCAATGAGAGCGTTCCATAGGACGTTTTCAAGCCATACATGGTTGGATATTTTGTAACGGCAACACTGATAATTTGCCTGGTACTTGTGTCCACAAGAGCAAATACGTAAAGGCGTTTTAAGAACGCAGTATCGACAGTCAAAAAATCACAGGCAAAAAATCTCGTCCCATGACCTCGTAGAAATCGGTACCAAGATTCATCGCGGCGTCTGCTCCGACCCGAAAAACCGGATTCTTTTAGAATATTCAAAACCGTGGACTTTGAGATGACTTTGCCAAGCTTGCGCAACTCATCGACAATGCGGCGAGCTCCCCAGCATCGATTGGTTATTTTCATTTCGATAACAAGTTGGCGAACCTCATCTTCAGTTTTGGGTCGTCCTATCGGTTTCTGCCGATACGTACATATGCGAGCGGCAAATTTACGGAGCCACGCTAGCAACCGCGATTCAAAACTATCGAACGCCCGAAAGCATTCATACTTTTAGACCCTTTGGGCGATTTCGAAGGAGGACTCCGTCAAGATAAAGAAGAAGCTTCTTAATGCCATCAAGGAGCGCGAGCCCATATGCATGCCATCTAATGAAGAAGGGCTGTACTGCATGAATCTGGATTTTTTCAGTTAGGAACTGAAATTGTTTGACCTTACCTAGTCTTACTATCTAAGTTCGCAGTCGGTTAATCTGCCAAAACAAGGCGGTCTAAGGGATCCAGTATTCAGCTGCTGCTCGGGCAGCGGAGGGAACCCGCGTTGTATGAAGCGCTTACCGAAAGAACAACAAAAAAGGGATCCCCGGTGAGGGATCCCTTTTTTTGCTGTAGGCAATGGCTTTCCTCCAGGAAAGCCAGAACATTACTTGGCAGCAGGAGCAGCAGCAGGAGCAGCTTCTGCAGGAGCAGCAGCAGGAGCGGCAGCAGGAGCAGCGGCTTCCTCAAGGAACTTGCCATTTTTCTTTTCGCAAGCAGCAGCATCCTTAACATGAACTTTCTTGCCTCTAACTTCGCAGTTTGGCGTGCCGTGAGCTTTTTTCTCACCAGCAAATGCGGCAGAGGAGGCGATAGCAGACAATGCGACGATCGTACGTACAAGTTTCATAAAAAACTCCAATTCAATTTAAAAAACGGTTAACCGGATGCCCAATGCACCCGCGGGTGTTCGGAGCAGGAAGCATGCCAACGAAATCAACTCCCCAAGGACTACTTAAAATATTGTTTTAACTTATATTTTTCTAATTTCAACCGACTCTAATTTCCTTATTTTGGGAATGTGGGCGTTGTAAATTCCCATAAATAGGAAAATTTTGGTTTTTGCCAATTTTAGATCGTCGGAATGCTGAGGACAAATCGCGCGCCCGGAGGCATCTCACCGATTTTTGCTTTATCCGGGTCGCTTAGCACTTTTATTTTCCCACCGTGAGCGGAGATGATTTTATGGACCGATGAAAGCCCAAGCCCTGTGCCATTTTCTTTGGTCGTGAAGAACGGCGAAAAAAGACTTGTTTGCAGACTCAAAGCAATACCCGGCCCATCATCTGACACCTCTAAAATCACCTCATCACCGCGGTCTTGCGCAGAAAGTCGCACCTCACCACCGAGCTCCATGGCGTCCAATGCATTCTTAACTAAATTGACCAAGCATTGTTTAAGCCGATCCGGATCTGCCTGGACTATAAGGTCCGACATCGGAACGACAGCGATACGGCACCCTTTAGTATCGGCCAGTGAACGGTATAGGTCCGCAACGGAAGCCATTAAATCCCTAATATTGACCGAACGACGATCCACGTGCACTGGGCGTGCGTAATCCAAAATGCCTGAAACTAATCGATCGAGTCGTCCAATCTCCCCAAAAAGATCGCCAACCAGAATCCGACGAGTGTCGTCACTGGCACTGTACTGAAGTCTAGACAAAAGTAGCGACATGGCATTGAGGGGATTTCGGATCTCATGAGCCAGACTTGCCGCAAGGGAACCAATGGCAGCAAGGCGCTCACTTTCAACCCGTAGCTGCTCGCTTTCAGTCAGACGCTCTTTCAAACGCTCCTGGGACGTCGCCACCCTCCGCCGCATGCGTTCCAGTTCCGCGCCGATAAAAGCAACCTCCTCAATTTCTTGGCTCACCATTACGGGATCGCTGTATTGACCTTTGGCGATTCTTCTTGTGGACTGCACGAGCTGCAAAAGCGGACGCGTGACAGAGCGGGTTAGACCAAGGGTCGCGATCATAAATACCACCATCAGCCCCATCGTCGTCAACCAAACAACACGATTTAAAGCCGTAATCTGCGCAAGGACCTCACGATAATCACGTTCAACAACGACATACCAGCTGTAACCAGAGATCTTCAGCGCGGTCCCAAGAACCTTATCACCTTCAGCAGCCTCATATTCACCAACCCAGAATTCATCTTTGACGTGCGAAGCCAGCGTTGTAGACGCAAGGTGACTTTCTACTAGTCCCTTTTCGCCGCTGCGTCCGGCAGTGATAAATTGCAAATCCGCATCCAGCAAAAACGCATCTGTGGAATCGGATAATCCGATTTTCTGGCCCATTAAATCATAAATATCTTTCAGATCAAGAATTGCAACCATGACGCCAACGACGTCTTCACCCGATAAGATCGGAGCGGAAACGAGTTGGACGCGCCCCATGGTTTCAGTTCCATATATGGGAGGGAAATTAAATTCCTTCAGACCACTCTGGAAAAACTGCCAATTCTTACCCCTGATCTTATACCAATCAGGGTCGGTGGCACCGATGCACTTCCCGTCAAGATCATAAACCATTAAATCAAGTAGCTGATGATTGGCATCCACCGATGACCGCAAATACTGCTCAAGCCACACTCTATCCGCAGTACCAAGCGATAAACGGGTCAACAACCCTTCATTGTCGCTGATGTCAGCCAGTGAGTCTTCAAGGTGACTAAATTGCCCTTGAATCAAATCACTAAGGACCACACTAAGAACACGGAGTTCATTAGCTGATGAACGCACAACGAGTTGTGTTCCAAAGTGCGAGGTCAAAAAGCCAAACACTGCGGAAATTGAGATCAGCGCAACCGCGAACGTCAAAAAAATCCGACTACCAAGTCTTTTGATAAATCGCGGTCTCGCAATCATCGAGACAACTCTGCTGCTTTCACGTTTAGGCCCAATTCATCAAGCTTACGGTAAAGACTGCTAAGGCTCAGACCAAGTCGTCGTGCGGCCTCTTTTTTATCGTTTTGAGCAGCTTCCAGAGTCTTTTGGATGTGCCTCTTTGTGAATGCATTCACAGCATGATCCAGATTCATTATGGAAACCGGAGAGTTACCGAACTTCGAATTTTTCTCTTCGATCGTCTGAAAATTTTCTGGAAGGCTCTCAGCGTCGACAACCCCTCCATGAACACCCAGAATCATGGCACGCTCCATCACGTTTTCCAGCTCCCTTACATTTCCAGGCCATTGATAATCCATCAACCGCCTAGCCGCAATATTACTGAGCCGAGCCGGTTGACGCGAGAACTCTCGAGCGTATTTATTGATAAAATGCTGAGCCAAGACGGGAATATCCTCTGGATGCTCACGGAGCGCGGGCATGCGAATTTGGACCACATTAATCCGATAAAAAAGATCTTGTCGAAACAGTCCATTTGCCACATCCGCTGCCAAATCTCTATTCGTTGCAACAATAAGCCGCACATCAATCTTAATCGGTTTGGTCTCACCAACCGGGGTGATTTCTCTTTCTTGAAGAACTCTTAGAAGTTTTGCCTGCAAACTTTTAGGGAGCTCGCCAATTTCATCCAAAAAAATCGTGCCGCCATTGGCCGCTTTGAATAAACCTTCCTTGTCGGTCACCGCACCAGTAAAGGAGCCCTTTTTATGACCAAAAAACTCACTCTCGATCAAATTTTCTGGAATTGCCGCACAATTGACGGCGACAAATCGTCGGGCAGCGTCGGCGCTGGAAGCGTGAATCAGCCTTGCTGCAACCTCCTTGCCAGTACCACTATCCCCAGTGACTAATATTGTACCTTTGGTCTGAGCCACCTGCGTGATGGTCGCCCGAACTTTGTTCATAATATCTGAGTCACCCAGAAGCATCGATGGCGATTCTGAATCGATGCGCCTTCTTAACTCAAGAACCTCCGCCAAAAGCCCCTTATGCTGATCGATCAATGATATTTTACGCAAAAGGTGTTCGACATTGAGAGGCTTGAGCAAATAATCAACGACACCCGCCCGCATGGCATCGATGACACTATTCACATCAGCATACGCCGTCATCACGAAAACTGCGGCATCTGGGCAAAGCTGGCGCGCTTTTTTTGCTACGTCAACACCCGTCCCATCTGGCATCTTAAAATCAGTCAATACCATGTCATAATTAGAACTCTGTAGCTCTTTCACAGCTTCAGCGACGTTGCTACTTATGGTGGTATCATAACCATGGTCTGTCAGAATCGCGGACAGCGTCTCCCTCTGCAGTCGCTCGTCATCCGCTATGAGGATCTTCATTGTTCAAACCTTCCGTTAAAGTTTCTGGCCGGGAGATTTTTGTCACAAGGACCTTATCAACACGATTTCCATCCATGTCGACCACCTCAAATTGCCAATCTCGGTACTGAACAATCTGACCCTCTCGAGGAATTTCCCGAGCTAAATGCATCACTAATCCACTCAAAGTCTGGGCGACATTCTCGAATTCATCTTGACTAAGCTGCAGCTCTTCACTCAACTCGGTCAGGGAAACAAGACCATCCACTAACAACGAGCCATCCGCACGCCTTACTAGTTTAGGCGCTAAGTCGCCGCTGCCCTGTGGCACCTCTCCCATCACCGCAGCGACAATATCCGTTGCCGTAACAACGCCGGCCATCCCCCCAAATTCATCGATCAAGACCGCAAAATGCGTCTGCCGTTTTTTCATGGCCTCGAGGACTCGGTCAGCACGGGCTGAATCGGGCAAAAACAAAGGCTCCACCATGGCTGACTCGATATCAATTTTCTGTTGCCTGTACAAAAGCTCAAAAATCTTTTTGATCGAAACAATACCCACCAGATTATCAATCGATCCGCGGTAAACAGGAAAATGCGAATGGGAACTGCCGATCATTTTCCCAATATTTTCATCGACTGAATCATCAAGATCCATACCGATGAGGCGTGTTCTTGGAGTCATCAAATCCTGCGCTTTGACATCCCCAAACTGCAGCACGCGTTTGATCATCGTTTCCTCATTGCGATCCAGAACCCCCTCTTCGGCGCCCTGCTCAACAATCATTTTCAATTCATCCTCGGTGACCGTGTGGTGATCATCAACTTCTCGTCGCAACGGCAACCTCTCCAGGATCGTATCCGTCATGCGACTGAGAACATGCGCCACCGGGGCGAGTGTCAGACCAATCCGGTCCATAGTCGGCGCCACACGCACTGCGATCGACTCAGGAGCGAGCAGAGCCAGGCGCTTTGGCAGAAGCTCTCCAAGAAACACCATCAAAAATGTTTCAAACATGACCACGCCACTGACACCAATGAAATGCGACCACCTTGATAAATCAGGTATCGCCCTTACAACCCAAGCCTCAATCGCACCCGCCATGGTCGCCCCGCCATGGACCCCAGCCATGATCCCGAGAACCGTAAGGCATATCTGCATGGATGCAAGAAATCTAGTTGGTGAGTCAGACAGACGCAATGCGACCGCGGCTCCATGCCGTCCCTCGTCAACCATCCGCTGAAGGCGCACCTTCCTGGATGACACCAAGGCCATTTCCGATAGGGCCAGGAAACCATTGACACAAACAATGCTGAAAAGAATCAAACCTTGCATGCTGCCTTCTGCTCTGCACGAGCCTTCCAGAACTCAATCACAGCAGGCGTGACTGACAACAGGATGATACCCAAGATGACGTAGTGAAAGTTCTTTTGAACCGCGGGAATATTGCCAAAAAAATATCCCATCAAGGTAAATGGCAACACCCAAAAAAACGCACCGATCACGCTATAGCTCGCAAACTTACTGAACCGCATGTGTCCAATTCCGGCCACAAACGGCGCAAACGTCCTCACGATTGGCATAAACCGCGCAAACACGATGGTTTTGCCACCATGCTTGTCATAAAACCTTTTGGTTTTATGAAGATGATTTTTATTCAAGAAGAGACCCGTGTCTTTTTTGAAAACGCGCGGCCCCAAATGGCGACCAATCGTATAGTTTAAACAGTCACCAATCAGCGCAGCGATAAACATCAGCCCCATGAGAAGCCATAAATTTAAACCCGTCTCAGGAATCGCCGCGATCGCACCAACAGCAAAGAGGAGCGAGTCACCCGGTAGAAACGGTATGATGACAAGGCCTGTCTCAGCAAAAATCACCAAAAATAAGATCACATAGGTCCAAACACCCATCGTCTGGACAATCGTGCGCAAATGTTGATCAAGATGCAGAAACAGGTCAATGACCTGTCTGAAGATATTTAACAACTGATGAATAAGTTCCAAATTTTTAGGGCCTCCGGCACGTTTGTCGAGAATTTGACCATTATCTTACGACATGAAACTCTTTTCAATGGCTTTTACTTGTTATTTACCGTAGTGATATCGTCTGGTTAGTAAACTTATTCACAATCTTTGGCAAAGCACGCATGAAGACATTGGGGTTACATTGGTTTCGCAGAGATCTGCGCATTGCCGGCAATATCGCATTGCGCGCTCAACAGGAGAGACACCAAGGGCGGGTTCTGGGTGTCTTTGCGTTCGATCGACAATTCCTGTCCAGACCCGATTTCAGTCACAACCGGTTTCAATTCTTTCTGAAAACCCTGCACTCATTGCGCGACGAACTCCGCACTGCAGGCGGAGACCTCCTGGTTTTGGACACTAGTCCAGACCACGCTTTTACCACGCTGTATCATTTACTGTCGAAAGACATTCAGGTCACATTATCCTGGTCACGCGACTACGAGCCATTTGCAAGACAACGAGACGATCGCATCAAAACCCTTTGTGAGTCCCATGGATGGCTTATTGAAACAGAACGCGATCACCTTCTTTTCGAACCCCATGAAATCTCAAGCGGCCAGGGAACCGCTTACAAAGTCTATTCACCCTTTGCAAAACGCTGGTTTGAGGCCCTCAAGTCTGAGGAGGGACAATTGCGTATTGCACGCCAGAAAGCAGCGTTGACGTTTTTACAGCTCCGTGCCAAAGAAAAACAAGCCAAACTTTTTAATCTCTCATGGCCTGAACTTCTTGGTGAGCGTTGCCCCAAGGATCATCTCGATGAGTTCCTCGAATCGAACAGCAAAAACACCTCGGTCAACATACCTACAGGTGGAAGTCCCGCGGCCTGGAATCAGCTGGTGAATTTTAGCGGCAAGCTCTCAGGTTACGGAGATCATCGAGATTTTATGGCCAAAGAAGGAACCTCGGGACTATCCGTATTTTTAAAAAATGGTTCCATCACGGTTCCTCTCGTCATCGCTGCATATGATCTAGAACACCTTAAATTCAACGGTGACGATGGCGCGACGAAATTTTTGAAGGAGCTCGTTTGGCGGGAGTTTTATTACCATGTCATGTGGCATTTTCCGCGCTGTGAGAACGAGGCATTCCAAGAAACTTATAAAGATCTACCCTGGGAAAACGACGAGATCTTGTTTAACGCTTGGAAGGAAGGGAAAACCGGCTACCCAATCGTGGACGCCGCGATGCGCCAACTCAAAACAACCGGACTGATGCATAATCGCGCGCGGATGATTGTCGCAAGTTTTCTGACCAAGGACCTCCACATCGATTGGCGTTGGGGTGAACGGTGGTTTATGAATCAGCTGCTTGATGGAGATCTAGCGCCAAACAATGGCGGATGGCAGTGGGCCGCCTCAACAGGTTGTGACGCACAGCCTTATTTCAGGATTTTCAATCCCGCCCGCCAGAGCGAGCGTTTTGACCCGGACGGCGCTTACATCAAGAACTTCGTCCCCGAACTACGTGATGTGAGTCCATCAGAAATTCATGATCCAAGAGAAAAAACTCGCATCGCCTGTGGCTATCCCCAGCCCATTGTCGAACACAGGTCACGTGCCATCAAAGCACAGATGATGTTCAAGAAGTGAATGTTAAGAAATTCTACAATTCATATTCTACGAGTCGGCATCAATTACGGAACGCAATTCCTGAACCTTAAGGTTGGTCTCGCGTGCCAATGAGTATTTGGAATCATAATCCAAACCGTGTTTTGAATGCATCGCTTCAATATTTCGCCGAAGGATCTCGTGAGCACCACTAATCGTCAAAATACCCATGGGATTCATATATGACGAATGAACTCTCCACTGAATATAATTGTGTTCAAGAGCCTGAGCCAGATCCTTAATTTGCCCAAATCCAAGACGACCAGCGGCCAGACGAAGGGATCTCATCATACGAAATAGACAACCAATCTGACGACCTGGAGTATCGGATCGCTGCATTTCAGTCAGAACCTCTTGAACCGACTTCAGTAAAGACATAGCCTCAGTCGCAAACAAGGCAATCATTTCAACTCTATAATCCCCGACGGCCCCATCGCCCTGATTCATCGATTTCGCACCCACAGGGCTGAGCCTGTCATTGAATCGTCGCAGTATCGATTCCGCTCGGTGACAGGCACTTATTTGGAGTAGAGCATCTTGGCTGAAAACATCATTAAGTCCATCGTTCGATGCTTTTTGCGCCTTACTCACAGCAAGCATTTCATAAAGTAGCAATTTCAGCTCTCGGGGCGTGAAAGGCTTCGACAGAAAATCGATCGCGCCAAGATCTAGGGAATTGGTCGCATGCTCCTTTGTCATGAACGCTGACAAAAAAAGAAACGGCGTTCGAAAACCCTCATCACGGATTTGTTTAAGGAATGCGATGCCGTCCTGCCCTGGCATCGCTAGATCCGACACGATGACATCTGGGCTTTCAGTCCTGACGATCTTCAAAGCTTCCTTCGCGTCCGCAGCTAAAAAAACCTTAAAGCCCCACATTGCAGCAAATTCAGCCGCAAGCTGTCTAATGTCCTGCTCGTCATCGACGGCCAAAAGCGTTCCTATCACTTCATTCTTCATGTTATGTTTCCTCTAAAGTGGTTTTAGACTCAACCTACGCCCCGGTCACCACCCCTGAATCGACGGAGAGGGCGTAAACTTGAGATTTTTTTGTCCACATTTAAACCGGGGCTAAAATGCTCAAAACCCGCGTATAAACCAATAGATTTTTTGAGAAAATAATTCAGAAGTATCATAGCGACATTTCGCTACATACTTATCACCATGGGTTTTGAGCAGGATGGGTCAGTAAAAATTGAAGTAGCGGAATCGCTCGAACAAAATCGATGAAAAAAATCAATGGAAAAAAAATCAATGGAACAAAGAAAGCATCACTGAACGACGGGTAGCGCTGATTTCAAAACATCTGTGATCTGCGCCCCTGTGATGATCGACACAGAAGACTCACTGATCGAAATGATCTGTTTCAAAGGCAACGCTGGGTATTGTGGCGAGAGATACGCGACAATATCCGCGCTGATCGTACTTCCAGCATAAGTGACGTTTGTCACCCGTCCGACATATTTCTTGACCTTAATACTTTTGCCGCTGAGGGCTACCACATCATCGGTGGGAGGGTTAAATGATGCTTGTCCCCCCATGACCGACGCCACATAGGGCTGGCTGTGCTGACTTCCGCAGTTTGTCATAAACTGCTGTTTTGTCAAAGATACTGATTGACTCTTAAGCCCACTGAGGACTTGCGTCACGAGAGGATCGCTGATCGATATCATCCGGCTGATACCAGCGTCAGATGAACCAGTTATGGTGTCAACGCGGTCAACATCTTTTGTGATTAAAGAGGATTTTATTTGCGATTGATAAGTAAATACCGCCCCGGTGTGCTGTTGCTTCACCGCTAAAATCCATTGCCCAGCACAATCTTGGGGTTCGGACCAAGCATCATCCGAGGATTGTGGGGGTGTTGACGGTTTCCGCAACTCCCCTCGCTTCGAGGCAGTCTGCTCCTGACCACCAGAGCATGAGGAAACAACCAGCACTCCCAAGAGTAGTGTCAGCTCTTTAAACATCTGCGCCCTCCCGAGAGGGTCATCGTCAGAAGTGGCGTCAAAGTTAATGAAATAATGATTCTAAAACGATTCTCGTTGGTTAGCACATCAATTCTGGGTTCTTTTTGGCCCCATAAACGTGCGTTTTGACAGATAGTTACCAAGATACTGATCAAACGCCGTCTTGCTCAACACACGCTCCAAGCCGCGAAGATCAACGCCATGTGCCAGGTCTTGACGCGCGGCGAACTGCAGACTGTTATCGACAACCACCAACCAGGGGCGTGAGAGATCAGTTCCAGCCGGAAGCAGTGTGGCGTCCACCATATTCACAGGAAATACACGCCAATCCGTCTCACTAAAAAGCCCGCCAGCACCAGCACCGGCGATGATTTTAATGAGTGGATTATGATCTTCTCCCCATTTCGCCGTCAACGACTGCTCAATCCAAGCCTTCACCTTTTTGGCATTGGTTCTTGCCTCTGAACACGATGCCTCAGGCTTACACGCTTCGGGCCAATAAATGATGGCGGTTAGCGAGCGCCGCATCTGATCTCTCGTTAAGGGTTGCCCCCCCTGATCTCTGAGAATGAACTCCCCCACCACACCAAATTCCGGGCGTTCAACCGCGCCATTGCGGTCCAGCCAGAGCCGAACCATGAGAAGAATGGAGCCGAAAATGAGTGCTGCCGCACCCCATAAGAATGCTTTTTTCCGCCTTGCATGCATGCCAGTCAATGTCCTCAATAAAATCATTTTTCTGTAAAAACAGTTATTTAGAAGCCCAAACCCTATAACTTAGTCACGAAGAAAATACACGCCCAAAAAAATTGAATCTCAATGTGATACTTTTTGTGGCATTTCTAATAAACAGCTGTTACAATCGATAAAGTGAGCCTGAATGTTCAGGCCACATTGTTAACAGCGTCACTGGAACGGTGGGAAGTCCACTCAAAGGTGAGCAAAAATTATGAGTAGGTTTTGGTAATATGGGAAAGAAGCTTTACATTGGTGGACTACCTTACAGCACATCTCAAGAGGCACTCGCGAGCCTTTTCAGCGAAGTAGGGACAGTCGAGTCAGCACGCATCATCACAGATCGTGAAACAGGTCGCAGCAAAGGTTTTGCGTTCGTTGAAATGAGTTCTGATGGTGAAGCTCAGGCAGCGATTGACAAATTCAATGGCCAAAACTTCGAAGGCCGTCGTTTGACCGTCAACGAAGCTCGTCCTCAGCCTCCGCGCGAAAATCGCGGCCCACGTCCTAGCCGCTACTAATTGATAGACGGCTCTGACATAGAGTTGAAAGTTCGAATCCCTCCCGCCGTAAGGCGCGGGGGGATTTTTTATGCGCTGTACCCATCGCAGAATCCTTACACCAAACGGTCCCGTTGCTCTGGACGCCCCATGGACAAGAGGTAGGGATCTTTTTCCTGCAATTCAGAAAACTTTTGCTTTGAGTCCAAATATCTCCAATTGTTTTGAATCATGATTTGCCCGATCGATCCGCCAAGGCTCGCACCCGGGCCAAGCAGAACCAGCCGATCTGGAGCAAATTCCTTCATCGCAACGGTGATCGCCGCTGTGAAATCATAGGCGCGGCAGACCTGATGCCCTAGCGTATATTCGTACAATTCATGAACATCGGTAGCATATGGTTGCCAAATTTTACCCCGTCCATCAATCATCGGCACCTTTGGAGCCTCGAACAAGGAGACCGGCAGCACCTCGAAGGCTTTCGCAGAAACCGATTCCAAAATTGGTGTATGGAAAGCCGCATGGTTCACCAACTTGAAAGGATAACGTTCCTCGACAACGGGTAAACGCCGCATCAACGCGCGAATCCCGGCCTCATCACCACCAATCACCCGGTATCCACCCAAATAAATACTGGGGTAAACGACGCCTTCACCCGAATGCAGCACTTCCGCAATCGCCTGATCAACCACCGACTCCTTTGCTGGATCACGCCGCCAGTCACCGTCAACTACGGGGTAAATCACCTGACCGCCCACCACGCCACCGCGCATCATGGAACCCATGGTATTGACCAGCTCAAATGCGGCACGGGCGTTCAAAGCCCCGGCTGCTGCTAGCGTCAAATACCACCCAAGCGAATTCCCAGTGACCGCGACAATCTCAAAACGGTCGCGATCAATCGCCATGAAATCGAGCATCGCACACGTATGAATGAGGATGGACGCATTCTCGCCCGGAGTATGAAAGCTGACTTGGAACTGAGAAGCGCCGTCCATTTCGCTCACGGTTGCCTCTCCGCGTTCGCTCCGCCAAAGGTCCATCTGATCAATAAAAGACCCAAATCGCTCACGGTATCGATTAAAGTAGCCAAGTTCATCGCGGGTGTAACTGCCGCGCCCTGGGCAAATCGCAACAATCCGCTCTTTTTGTTTTGCTCCCGTCATTTGACCCCCCGCTTCATCGTGCGCTGCACCGGCGGAGCAGGGATTTTTGTCAGTTCGTGGACGGCAACCGCTGACGCGACAATCGATTCCTTGCTAGGCAGCGTCACTGTTGACGTCGCACCAAGCGGAATAAAGCAGTCTTGGGCCGCATTAATCTTTACCGGTGGCAACGGCCAAAGCCTTTCCATAAATAGAGTGGCCAATTGTTCACTGACAGAACCGGTCTTGCGACACTCCTCCACAATGAGTATCGACTGGCAACCTGCAACTGCACGGATGATTGCATCATCTGCGATCGGCAAAATCCAATGGATATCAATCACGCGGCAATGGATACCGTGATCACGTCGCAAAATTTCTGCCGCCTGACGCGAAAGATAGTAACCATTGCCATAAGTCACGATCGCCACATCCTGACCTTCACCATAAATTGAGACCTCGCCCAGCTTGATCTCATCACTCAATGCAGGGTATTCAAACTGCCATTCACCATCACCATCTTTATGGAGATCCTTTGTCATATATAAGGCAATAGGTTCGATAAAAATCACCACTCGCCCATCTTCATGCGCCAAACGAACGGCATGGCGGAAAAGTTTCACCGCATCGCTGCCATTTGAGGGAACCACCACAACAAGCCCGGGAATATCACGGAATACATTCAACGAGTTGTCATTATGGAAATGACCGCCGAAACCTTTTTGATAGGCTAACCCAGCAATGCGAACCACCATCGGATTTTGAAACTTCCCGGACGAGAAGAAGGAGAGCGTCGCGGCCTCCCCACGAATTTGGTCTTCAGCATTGTGAACATATGCAAGAAATTGAATCTCCGGAATTGGAATAAATCCGTTGTGCGCCATGCCAATGGCATTGCCCAAAATACTGGTTTCATCAAGATGAGAGTTGAAAACCCGCTTTGGACCAAATAAATCAAGCAGTCCGGTGGTGACGTTATAGACCCCGCCTTTCCGGGCCACGTCTTCACCAAACAGCAATGTATTGGGATACTGTAGCATCACGTCTGCCAAGCCCATGTTGTGGATCTTTGCAAAGTGTGCCTTCTGTCCAGGTCGCATCCGTTCACCAAATTTCGCAAGACGCTCAGACTCAGATGGCACCGGACGTGGAGCGCGCAGTCCTTTTGGGGGTAATATGCTGCGCATCACTGCTGCCGCCCCCTCAAGCTTTGGCCGAAGTACCGCCTCTTCTCCAACAAAATCAACGCGTCGACGCAGACCTTGGTAGATAGAAATCAGTTCATCGGCCGTCACCAATCCATATTCCAGTGCTGTGCGTGCAGAGTGCAGCAGGGGATCCTGCCGCTCTGTGGCCTGAATCTTATCCAGCGAACGATAGGTTGTCTCTACGTCACTGCCGGCATGACCAAGGAGGCGAATGGTGCGCATATGGAGGAATACAGGCTTTCGCGTCTGACGAGCTATTTTCTCAGACTCCCTTGAGACCGCGTAGGCGTCAGCAATACTCAATCCATCACAATAGAGATAACGTAGGCAGGGATTATGACTATAGTGACTCTGAACCCATCCATCTGGGGTGGGAACCGAAATCCCGATGCCATTATCCTCGCAAACAAATACTAGTGGAACGGGAAGCCCCTGATAAGCGCACAACGATGCCGCATTGATCGCGGCAAGAGCCGTCGCATGATTGGATGATGCATCACCAAAGGAACACAAGACGACGCCATCATGGGGTATAGGCCCATTGATCTGCATATCTTTGGCCCGACCGACGGACAGAGCTGCTCCGACAGCTTTTGGAAGATGGGAGGCAATCGTTGAGGTTTGCGGAGGGACATTGAGCGCCAGACTACCGAAGACTTTGTGACGGCCTTCTGAGATCGGATCTTCAGCCGATGCCGAAAGTGACAGGAAACCATCAAATATTGGCGTCGAACCGGGCAATTGCTTGGAGCGTTGTATAAAGAAAGCGCCACTTCGATAGTGAAGAAAAGCCATATCGGTCAATCGAAAAACCCTGCCATGGACCGCATTACCCTCATGACCTGAACTACCGATGGTGTAAAACGTCAAATTACGGGCACGGAGACGTCGCGCGGCAAGGTCAAGGTGACGACTCAACATCTGTGATTCAAAAATATCCATGAATGCGGCAGCAGTGAGTCCGGCATCGCTCAATGTTGTTCGCGAGTGGGACTGCGGCAGGTTCCCGGACTTCACCCACTGGAGAAAATTTTGATCGACCACTTCCGCACGATTTGGATTCGTCATGAGATTTTACCCGAGCAATTTAAGGACCCTAAAACGGCAACCTGAAAGCATATGTTGTACACTACAACCTGGCAAACCAGCAAAATGTCGTTGCGGCGAGCAAAACCCTCAGCTTTTGATTTTGATCATTTGGGCAGCATCCGTATAGCTTGTCATTTCGATCGGAGCGCCCTTGGTTAGCTCATTGATTTTCCTTACAATTTCAGCAATTCTCCGCATGGCCACCTCCGCTTTTTGGAGGGCATTTAAGTCATTTTTAGCGATTCCAAGAGTCAAATTACCCATAGCGATTGCGAGCGGATTATTGATCTCATGATTAAAGGCCACGATCATGGCATTGATGGAATCCTGGCGCTGCCGCTGCAAGTTGTCTCGATAAAGATCTCGCATACTCAGTTGCGTATTGATGCGGGCAAGCGCGACTTCGATATGAATGGGTTTTGCCAAATAATCGTTAGCACCGTCCTGCAGCGCACCCGCAACATCTTCGGGAGCATCTTTTGCGGTGACCATGATCACTGGAACCTCGGTTTTTGAGTATTTACTTCGAATTCTCTGCAGAACCTCAATGCCGCTAACATCAGGCAACATAATGTCAAGCAGGACCAGCTCGACCCCCATCAGTTCAATCATATCCTCGACGCCTGTGCCGATATCATGGGTCGTGACCGAATAACCACGCTTTTCAAGCCTCAATTGCACTGCTTTGCTGCTGGTGGGGTCATCATCCACAAACAAAATGGACCCTCTTTTATGACCTGTCGCTTCCGTCACCATGAACCACCTCAACCATCCCGCGGATCATCTCAAATCAGAGAATCCAATTCTCTGGTCAACGCTCCAAGCATCTGCCTCAATTCCTGAAACTGTGTCACAGACTCTTGGATTTTGCCTTCCCGACCATTCTGCTCAAGGGCGAAAACGGCCTCTCGAACCGTCGGCGTCTGAAAATTTGAAACCGCACCTTTGAGAGCGTGAGCGCTCGCCTCAAGCGCCTGCGCATTTCCAGAACTGATTGAAGACTCAATAGCTAAAAGCATTTTAGGGAGTTCCGCCAGAAATACCCGCCGTAACTCAAGAAGAACCTCCTCATCACCGGCAAACTCATTCAGAAGATGCTTTTTATTAATCAACAAGGATCAACCCCATGAAATGTGTGCTAAGACACTGAGCGACGCAAACGCACTCCGCTATGACCATATCATAATTTTACCTTAAAGATCGGATAAAACTCCATCATGGATGCACTTGAACCAGAATAAAACTGATCAAATAGAGCGCAAATCACTCACAACCCGACCTGCGTGTAAGCGGATCACCCGATCACAGGATTCTAAAGTTTCCAAACGGTGTGCGATGACGATACAAGTGCGTCGCTCTTGCTTTAGAAGCCGAAGAATGGCTGAATGCATCGCCTCCTCCCATACCCGATCCAGACAAGACGACGCCTCGTCCATGATGATGATGCGCCTCTCGTCTGATATCAACCTGAAAAAGGCCACCATTTGTTTTTGGCCGCCACTAAGATTTGATCCCGCGTCGCGAACTTCAAAATCAAAACCACCTGGAAACTGACAAAAGATATCAAACAAACCTAAGTCTTTGATCAACTGAATCCATTGGTCCCTCGCATCTGGTTGGTCAGACCTTTCGATACCTAAAATATTCGCCGCCAGGGTCCCGCGAAACAAAAAAGGCTCTTGTGAAAGATAACCAATTTGCTCTCTTAAGCCGCCCAAGTCCCAGTCACTTAAACTGACGCCATCGATCAAAACAGACCCCGATGTTGGCTTGTACAGAGCCGGCACCAAATTGATGATGGAGCTTTTGCCCGCACCAGACTGGCCCATAAGTCCTACTTTTTGTCCCGCTGGAATGATGAGGTTCAAGCCATCGAGGACTAGCTTTTCACCACGGTAGGAGAGATAGACATTTCGAAATTCTATGTCGCCTTTGATTCGTGATCTGTAACCGCTACCGTCATTGAGTGGTTCGGTTGGCCCATCAAGCATTTCGGCAACGCGGCTGGCACTTGCCGTAGCATCCTGAATCAGCTGAATCTCCTGAGTCAAAAGTCTTACGGGCGATGTAAATCTCTCAGTCAGTCGCAAAACGGCAATGATCAGCGACAATTCGATCTGACCTTTGGTGAGCAAAAAACCGCCCAGTAAAGCTGCGGTGATTGCTGGACACACACTTAGAAAAACTGTCAGTGGTCGAATCAGACTGTTCCATTTTAGAACTTTAATGCTTGATTCAAAGTGCCTCTGAGTATCCTTGCCGAACTCTTCGTGGGACCATCCTTCAAGACCCATAACACGAAGCACCGGAAGACCTTGAATAAACTCCGCCAACGTGGAATTCATCTGAGCATTCCTTGACTTGTTCTCCCTGAGCCAAAAATCCAATGGCCCACGCGTCAACCAACTTAAGACCAAAGAAGGCACGGCCGCTAACGCAACGATGGCACCATATCCTGATCCAAGGGCAACAATACTCACCAAAACAATGATAATCTGCACACCTGCCGTCGCCATCCGGGCCAAGCTACCACCAAAAAACCCTTCGACCCCCTCCACATCACTCGTCACTCGCGTAATGATTCGACCCAACGGCTGAGCGTCAAAATAGTCCATGGGCAGGTGCGATAGTTTATCGAATAAAGCTCGACGAAGGTTCAGAAGTACGGTGTTCGCGCCAAGAGCAAGATTACGTCTGCCAAAATACTGCGCCCAAATACTTGCAACCTCGAGGCTGATAAATATCAGAACGGCTCTGAATCCACCCTCAGCAAAACGAGTGGAGGTGATACCGACACATATTTGCCCGAGCACAACAGATGCCCGCACCAAAAACAAGGTGCTGACCACCAAAAGAACCATTCCAAAAAAAATCTCACGTTTTGTATCCTTCAGTAGCGGCAAGTACTCTCGCCAAATTTTGAGACCGGATAGATTGGATTTCGGGGCCGTCAACTTTTGGATCGTCAATGTATCGGACATGCCACCTCCTGCGCAGGACCTGCGTAGATGATGGTCTTTAGATGGATTTCTCCAGATTCCTGCCGAAGACCATCCCTCGTTAATCGCAGAACACGATCACAACAACTTAACGTTGAAATTTTGTTAGAAGCCCAAATAACGGAGCAATGTCGAAAACGTTCTCGCAGAGCAAAAATTATTTTTGACTCGGTTGCAGCATCTACAGCGCTGAGCGGGTCATCTAACACCAAAAGTCCGTCGACTCTCAGCAGGACACGCGCTAGCGCCAACCTCTGCCTTTGCCCACCAGAAAGAGCCACACCGCCCTCTCCAACTAATCCATCCAGTCCGCCGGTGATGCTGCGCACATGCTCTTCTAATGCTACAAGGCGCAAGACATCCCACAATTGTTCGTCGGTAAATGTCAAATTTAGCGACAGATTGCGGCGGATTGAGCCGGAAAACACAAACGGTTTTTCTGGCGCATAGGCGATTTGCCTGGGTACGCCAGACCTCAGGTCGCTCCCGATGGAAACCACCCCTTTTTCAAATGGCGCCACGCCACAAAGCACTTGCAGTAAGGTTGATTTTCCGCAACCAACAGCGCCCGAGAGCCCAATCCACTGCCCAGAACGCATCACCAAGGACACATCGGAAAACAGAATCCGACCCTGACGCTTCACGTGCACATCGGACACAGAGACAATCATGTCACGCTCTTGTTCATGCTTATGGGTTTTATTTGCATGCTGCTCAAGATTACGAATCTCCGCGATCCGCTTCAGCGATGCAAAGCCTCGCTGCCATTCTGCGACCAAATCGCCAATTTCGCCCAATGGGCCTTGTAGCAAGTAAATGTATGACGCTAAGGCAGCGAATCCTCCAATGCTCATGGAGCCTTCAGCGACTTTCGAAGGCCCAAGCGTCAAAAGGACTGCATATGATAAGATGGTCGGGAGGCAGAATAATGGAAAGCTATCAATCGCGATATTTTGTGAGCGCAGCCTGAGACGCGAGTAGCGCAAAGCGGAGTCATTAAGTGCACGAATCCAGGACATAAATGTTTGGCTTGCCCGCTGCGATCTGATGCTTCGAACAGCTTGACTCACGCTCTCGGATAAAACAGTGAGCTCGGCTTGAGCGGCTTCATGAGCATGAAATTCAAGTCTCGCAACCCGTATCGCAATCGGCGGTATCAGTACAAACGGCGTGAGGCACAAACACGCGATGATCGGACTAATGACCATCATCGAAATCGCGCCCAATATCGTGAAAAATATGACGTCACAGGTCAGGACCAAGGTAAATCCATAAATCCACCTGGCCGCATTCACGTCGGCAATGGAGCGATTCATTAAATCCCCAAGCGTGTATCGCCCCAGCGAATCAAACGAAGATAAACGAATCGATTGCCAAATGCCTCTTTTGAATTGATATCCAGCGACATGCGTCATGCGAGCCAATGTCATTCGCCAAAAAACTCGCCCTAACACTCCCAAAACGGCGACAATAAAAAATATTGAAACTGCGCGCAGAATGCCGTCCATCGAATGGGTGCCCGAAAGAGTGCCGGTATCAATCGAGTGCAGCGCATCAATGATCCATTGCAGGGTTTTTGGGGCCATGACTTCGGTGCCATTCGTCAGGAGCATCGCCAGCAATCCAGCGATGTAGATATGCCACCGTCCACAAATATCGCTCCACCACATTTGCATCGGACTTTTTGGTTTCATGACTCAACTCATCCACATCAGTCGGGATGTCACGTATATTTTTTGATCGTTCCCGGGTCAGACTTCGCACAAGGACCGGAGGCCGGAGAGTATACCATAATTGGTATCCATAGGGGCATGCGTCTTAATTTAACACCATGTTATCATTATAATAATTTACTATTTTTTAAGCTTTACCTAAAGCCTTGGAATCATTTATCCGATTCCCCCTTGGGTGATGGGTGCGACACGCTTTTGGGAGATTTAATTTTGAGCCTATCGCGAGATTTAAATGACTATTTAAAAGATCGCTTCATCCTGGTGTTGGAGCCTAGGGCCAACTACCGCGCGTCACTCAAAAACTTTTTACTCAATCTTAAAGTTAAACAAGTTCGATTCGTTGGATCTGTGGCAGAGGCAAAACGCGAGATGCTCACTCTGAAAGTTGGGCTTTTCATCTGCGAGTGGCTCCTACCTGAGAAAAACGGACTGCAATTTTGCCGCGAATTGCGCAAAGATAAACAGTACAAAGCCACACCATTTCTGCTTCTAAGTACCGAAAATTTGCGCAAGGACGTTATCTTGGCCAGTGAAGGGGGTGTCGATGCTTACCTTTTGAAACCCTTCTCCTACGAGGATTTTTGTGCACAAATCGAGATGATGATTGCCGCAACAAAAAACCCATCTGCTTTGATCTCTATTTTGGAGCGCGCCGATAGCCATGCCGATCAGAAAGAATTTTGGGTCGCTGAAGCACTTTACAAAGAGGCGTTAGCCATAAGACCAACTTCGGCTAAAGCGCTAACGGGACTTGGTCGCTTACAACTAGCCGAAAAAAATCGTCCAAAGGCCTTAGCCTACTTCCAGCAGGCCATTACCAACAATCCAGAATATATTGACGGCTACAAGTGCATTTTGCAGGTTTCTGAAGAAGCCGGAGATCCGCACGGCATTTTGCAAAATGCCACGATATTACAAAATTTAAGCCCGGAAAATCCGCGGTATCCGCTGCTCATCGCCTATGCTCATATGGAGCTCGGAAATCTTTCGCAATCTGAAATTGAGTTTAAATGCTGCATTCGTCTGTCGCCAGCTGTGGCCGATGGCTACAAAGGCTTAGGTCATCTATACTTACAGCAAAAAGATTATGAGAAAGCGCGCAAAACGCTGGCAAAAGCCTTGGAACTAGACAGAGGCGACGTCTCTGTATTGAACTCTCTTGGGCTGTCTTATGTCAGACAAAACATGCTGGACGAAGGAATTCAAAAATATCGAGTTGCATTATCCATCGATGCCTCAGACGAACGCGTTCTCTTTAATCTGGCCATTGCCATGGAACTCAAAGGAGACCTCTCAGCTGCTCGGGAGATGCTCCTCCGAGCTATTGCCGCCAACTCCGATTTTGAGAAGGCAAAAAGAAATCTCGAACGCATTCAGGTGCTTATCTTGTCATCAAAGTCTCAACAGCCATCTTCTGATAGTTTCGAGTCAGAGGAAGTCCCCCCGCTCGTCAAAAAAGGCGCCTAAGACTTGCGACTGACCTCAGGTTGGGTTAAAACTATACAACGACGAATGTATATTTTTTGAGCAATGAAATGATGCACGCAACCGATCACCATACTGAAAATGCTTCTCTTCCGTTAATCCCGTTGGCGGACAGTCCGAGTTTATTGTCAACAGTTGATCCCATTTACGTTGGATCTCAAGACAACAGTGAGCAAATTGATGGGCTTGAGCTAACTGACGCCGCCCAGACGCTCTGCGTGTCCATTGATGAGCTTTGGCGTCGGATCAAAAACGGAGCGCTGATCGCAAGGACTGTGCGTGGCAAAGTTTACGTCTACACGGACCTGCACCCCACTCACGAGAACATGCCCCTACCCCCGCCACCTGGCGCATCCGCATCGCTGTCGCCCGCGGGAGAATGGAACAATCTCACAGGAGTTGA
>JBILMN010000214.1:0-4599 GCA_044375465.1 Oligoflexales bacterium
CGGGCATGATTTTGTGAAACCATGAACACCTTCCTTGAACACCTTCCTTGTACACCTTGGTGGACGAGGTTTACGCCATTTCGCTGACCAGCCGAACCATCACCCCTTGAGAACCCGCGCAAAACATGATAAATTTCAAAGAATAACAGATACATGCAACGCATATCACGACAGCCAGAGGTCCCATGTTATTCCAAAATATTCTTGAAGCAATCGGTCGCACACCACTGGTGCGATTAAACAAGGTTCTCGATGGACTTGAGTGCGAGGTTTACGCAAAGTGCGAGTTTCTAAACCCGGGCGGTTCCATCAAAGACCGCATTGGCTACCGTATGGTGGTTGACGCAGAAAAAAGTGGACGCATCAAGCGTGGCGATACTTTGATCGAACCTACCAGCGGCAACACCGGTATTGGCATCGCACTTGCAGGCGCTGTCCTGGGCTACCGTGTCATCATCACGCTTCCAGAAAAGATGAGCCGCGAAAAACAAGTGGCCCTTGCCGCTTTAGGCGCCGAAATCATCAGAACACCGACTGAAGCAGCATGGGACGCGCCAGAGAGCCACATTGGCGTTGCCAAAAAACTCCAAAAAGAACTGCCCCGTGCCCATATTCTTGATCAATACGCAAATCCCAGCAACCCCCAGGTCCATTATGACACCACCGGTGCTGAAATTCTCGAAGACTTAAACGGCCGCGTGGACATGGTCGTCATGGGGGCTGGCACTGGCGGCACCATCACCGGCGTGGCGAAGCGGATCAAAGAAACCTGCCCCAAAGCCATCATCGTCGGCGCAGATCCCGAGGGTTCAATCCTTGCAGGAGACGATAAAATTCACAGCTACAAGGTCGAAGGCATTGGCTACGACTTCATACCTGATGTCCTGGATCGCAAATTAGTGGATGAGTGGGTCAAGACCAACGATAAAGAATCATTTGTGCTAGCGCGGCGACTGATCCGCGAAGAGGGTCTTCTTTGCGGCGGCTCATGCGGATCAGCCATGATGGCGACGCTAAAAGCCGCAAAGAAATTAAAAAAAGGCCAGCGCTGTGTCGTCATCCTTCCGGATGGTATTCGTAATTACATGACCAAATTCGTGGACCAGGAATGGATGAAGCGCGAAGGATTCGCGTGAGAGGAGTCAGATCGTGCGCACGGATGCCGCGGTACTCGAAAAATTTAAGGATCCTGAGTGGGGAGCCACGAAACTTGGGGAGATCGCCATATTTAAACGGCTGAGCGCCCCTGAGCTCAAAAGACTCTATACGTACGGAAAATTCTCGGTATTGCGCCCACAGAGTCATGCCGTCATTGAGGGTGAGTCGTCGCGCGGTCTTTACGTCATTTTGGAAGGGACTGTCAGCGTCTACAAAACAGACCCGACCAATAACTCCCTGGCCAGACTGGCCGTCCTTGAAAGCGGCGCCTATTTTGGCGAGTTAAGCTTGTTTGACTCAGCTCCCCGTTCAGCCACAGTCAGTGCCGAAACCACCGTGCAATGCTTCGTATTGGATGCCGAAGACTTTCAAAAATTTCTGGAAAAAGAAGGGGGCGAAAACCTCCAGCTTCGTTTTTACCGCACCTGCGCGGAGGAGCTTGTCGATCGGCTGCGCAAGCTTAACACTGATTACATCACCAGTCAGAACATGTTGTGGCGTTACGCCTTTAGACAGCAAGATTAATATTTGGAGTTGTGACCTCTCGCAACCAAGGAAGACAATCATGAGCGATAACCCTTTACTCTACACAGCCCCGTTGCCACCCTTTGACAAAATCAAGCCTGAACACGTGGTCCCAGCGGTCACAAGTGCTCTTGCAGTCGCAAATGCGGCCTTTGATGAACTGGAGGCAAGGCTCACGCAGGATTTCATCCCAACATGGGATGATCTTTTGCGACCTCTTGATGAGATCGACCACAAAATCTTTAAAGTGTGGTCTCCTGTTGGTCATCTTATGGGTGTGATGAACTCCGATGAACTGCGCAAAGCTCACGAAACCGTGCAGCCGGACGTGGTCAAATTCAGCTTACGCGGCGCACAAAGCCGCAAGATCTATGATGCGCTCTTGAAAATGCAAAAATCCAAAGACTGGAGTCTTTTGCCGCGCGCCCGCCAACGGATCATCGACCGCGCCGTATTGTCCATGAAACTATCGGGTGTTGGTCTGTCGGGCAAAGACAAGGAGCGTTACAACGAGATCGCCCAGGAACTCGCAGCACTCAAAACAAAATTTTCAAACAATGCACTCGATGCGACAAAATCATGGTCCATGACACTGACCAAAAACGAGGACGTCGAAGGTTTGCCCGACCACCTGCTTGCTCTTGCTAGCCATGAATTTAATCGTGCAGGCAAAACTGACACAGCAACACCAAAAAACGGCCCCTGGCGGATCACCCTCGATATGCCCAGTTATCTGCCATTCATGGAAAACTCAAAACGGCGCGACCTTCGTGAGGTCTTGTATCGTGCCCGCATCGGTATTGCCGCATCCGGAGAGTGGGACAACTCCCCCGTCATTGACCGCATTCTGACCCTCAAACAGGAACAAGCAAAACTTCTGGGCTACAATACCTATGCAGAAACCAGCGTGGCCTCAAAGATGGCCGGCCAGGTATCTGCGGTCGATAAGCTTCTGGATGAACTTCTCACGGCTTCATGGGCTGCGGGACAAAAAGAACACAAAGAGCTCGAAGCATTCGCCCGCTCAAAGGGATTTTTGGAATCTCTGCTTGAATGGGACATCCCGTATTTCGCCGAGCGCCTCAAAGAAGAAAAATACCAATATAGCGAGGATGCTTTACGCCCCTATTTTCCGATCCCAAAAGTCCTGGCTGGAATGTTTGATCTTGTGAAAAAAATCTTCTCCATCCGAGTCGAGTCGGCGGATGGGGCTGCCCCTGTTTGGCACCCGGACGTGAAGTTCTTCAAAGTCTTTGATGAAAACTCCGGACAGCACATTGCGTCATTCTATCTGGATCCCTTCGCGAGACCAGGACTCAAGCGAGCCGGAGCGTGGATGGATGACTGTGTCAATCGACGCAAAGATCAGAATAGCCTTGAAATCCCTGTTGCCCATCTGGTCTGCAATGGAACGCCTGCGGTGGGAAACAAACCGGGGCTGATGGGGTTTGATGAGGTGCACACCCTGTTCCACGAGTTCGGTCACGGCCTGCAGCACATGCTCACCGTCATTGATGACGCCAGCGCATCGGGAATCAACGGCGTTGAGTGGGACGCTGTCGAGCTCGCCAGTCAGTTTATGGAAAATTGGCTTTATCATGAACCGGTGCTGCGATCCATCAGCGGACATGTTGAGACGAACGCCCCATTGCCCGAGGAATTTATCGAAAAAATACGCGCCGCACGCCATTACCGGGCCGCAAGCATCATGCTGCGGCAGCTACATTTTGCGCTAACAGACATGGAGCTGCATCATCGCTTCACACCGGGAGGCCGCGAGACGCCACACGACATCTTTAACCGTATCGCAAAAAAAACCAGCGTACTTCCCCCGAGGCCAGAGAATCGTTTTTTATGTGCCTTTAGCCATATTTTTGCCGGCGGTTACTCGGCCGGTTACTACAGCTATAAGTGGGCCGAGGTCCTCAGTGCGGACGCATTCGCCGCTTTCGAGGAAGCCGGTCTCAATAACGACAAGGCCATCAAAGACACCGGAAAGCGCTACCGCGATACCGTGCTGGCACTTGGTGGTGGTGAACATCCGATGACCGTATTCAAAGCGTTCAGGGGACGAGAGCCATCCACGAAAGCACTCTTGCAACACAGTGGACTGTTAAACTAGACAAGGAAGCGCCATGGAACCGATTCAATTTAATATTCCTCTGCGGCGCCAAATCCGAAATGCTGGCCGATTGGCGCAGATCGTCAATATTTTTGCGCGCCATGGCTATTGGACAGTCCTCGAACGTATCGAGGTTCGTAAAGTGCTGAATGCTGACGAGGTCCAGGCCGCCGCCTCCGAGTCTCAGGAAGCGAGTCGAGACGAGGCTAATCCTGGGCAACGACTGGAAGGCATACCCGCGAGATTTCGTCGCTCACTCGAAGAGTTGGGTCCAGCATTTGTGAAATTAGGCCAGATTCTGGCGGTGCGTGAAGACCTTCTACCGCAAGAGTTTACCGACGAGCTTCGCAAACTTCATAGCAATGTGGAGACACTGCCGTTTGAGACCGTCAGACAGCGTGTCATGGATGAACTTGGGACTCAGAAGTTCAATGAGTTCGCCACCATTTCCCCAACGCCACTGGCGGCTGGCAGCATGGCTCAGGTGCACTCAGCAACGCTCAAAGACGGGACTCACGTCGTCATCAAAATCCAGCGACCGGGCATCAAACAAATCATCGAGACCGACCTCGACCTGATGGGCACACTGGCCCAGCTCATCGAAAAATACATCCCGGAAAGCCGCTTCATGCGCCCAACCACCATGGTGAAAGCCCTGGCAGACGCACTGATGGCGGAGTTGGATTTTATTCGCGAAGGCGGCAGTATGGCCAAGATGGCGGCGAACTTCGCCGAGCATCCGCACATTCACTTCCCGGCGGTTTATTGGCACCTTTCCACGCCAAAAGTTTTGA
>JBILMN010000066.1:0-15092 GCA_044375465.1 Oligoflexales bacterium
CACTGCCAATGACGGTAATCAAGGCGCAGTCATCACCCTTCGGGCCACGGATGGTTTTTCGATTCTGCATCAGCACTTCTATGGCCTCATGAACCAGACCCTGCGGCATGGACCAACAAAATTCAAGGCCCTCCGAGGTTGCCATTTGTGTTTGTATCTGAGGCGTTTCACCGCGCTGCCACAGCCACATCCTCAGTGCCTCAAGGGACTTGTGCCCATCGTCTGCAAGCAAGCCCGTGACGACGGACATGTTTTTTTTGTGCGTGACTGCTTGGACAACCATTTGTTCCATCTGACTGATTCCTTTAACGAAGGTTCCCTCACGATCCAAGTGAAAGCTACTGCGAATCTCGATCGGAATGATAAATTTGGCCGCCAGATGCGCACCGCGCGGATGCAGCACCGACGCACCGGCCCAGGCCATTGCATTCATGGCATCCCAGGATATCTGGGGAAGCACCTTGGCTTGGGGAACAACCCGCGGATCTGCAGAACAAACTCCATCCACGTCTTTGTAGAGCTGGCAGCAACGTGCGCCCAATGCCGCGGCGAGCGCGATGGCACTTAAATCACTACCACCCCGGCCGAGGGTCGTGATTTCCTTTGACTCCGCGCTGACTCCTTGAAAACCGGCTACGATCACGACTTGCCCTTGCGCCAGGTGGTCCTGAATCCGGTGGGCACCGATGCGGCTGATGCGTGCGTTACCATGTACGGTATCAGTGATAATGCCGCTTTGAGACCCGGTGAGAGAGACTGCTTTCTGTCCGATATCATTTAATGCAATGCTGACAAGAGCCATGGCAATACGCTCCCCGGACGTCAAGAGCATATCGAGCTCACGTCGGGGTGGATTTGGGGAAATCGCATGAGCCATGGCCAGAAGCTCATCGGTTTGATCACCCATGGCACTGATCACCGCAACAACTTGGTCTCCCTGGGAGACAGTTTTTGCAATATGAGCGGCCACGTGCTTGATCCGATCAATGGACCCCACCGACGTACCACCATATTTTTGGACCACCAGAGTCATACCTAAAGCACCAATAAAGTAGGCCACTTGAATACAAAACATCCCACTGAATTAAAAGGGAATAAAAAAACATTACCAGCTTTTCCCAAAAACCCGTTACACTATTTCTATGAGCATGGACTACAACGCAGCAGGCAGCACCATCCAAGATGGTAGCTTTACCGTAGAGGCTTTGGATACCGGCCGATCAGGACAAGACGTCCTTTCCCGCCTGGTTGACGCGTCGGCTCGTATTCCAGGCCTCACCTTTATATCGTCCGAAAATCTCGAGGTTTTAGATCATTTGGGTCACGGCCGTGACCTTATTGTCACGGGTCCAGACAGGATTGCATCGCTGACCTGTGCAGCCATGCCGGCCATTGCCGAGTGTGGACTGGTTGTCGTTTTGACCCACTCGATGCAAAGCATCAGACGCATGAAGTCGAGATTTGAGACCTTAGGGGTCCGCACGGAATCGTTTGATATGGCGCCTTCCAAGATCGACAAAAGAAACATCTGGGAAGCAATGGATCAAGGACGCGTACAGGTTTTGCTGGCGACCCCGGGAAGATTGGCAAGCCAGCGATTTCGCGAACGTTTACGCCGTCGAAGCATTGCCATTGTCATCGTCGATCAGGCGCAGATGATGAGCCCCTGGTCCCATCGATTTTTACCCAACTACCGATTTGTCGGGTCTTACATCGCGTCTCTGACAGGTAACGGCAAGCCACCCCAAAAAATCGCGATCGTTTGGAACCCCAATGGTCGGATCAATCACGACCTGACAAAACTCCTTCAGATGAATGAACCTTACCAGGGACGCCTCGTGGCAGATGCATTACCTGGTATCGGCGTTGAATCCTGCCCAGTGGCCTCCGATGCGGACCGCGGAAAACTCATCGCTCAGGAACTTGAGCGCTCTGGGGGCCAGGGTGTGATTTACTGTCATTCGATCAAGCAGCTTTATGACACAACCAGTCTACTTGAGAGTCGAGGAGAGGAGTTTGCGGTCATTCGACCGGGTCTCGATGAGTTTTCAATGCAAAAAATCCGGTCTAGCTTTGAAGCTGGAAGCATTAGAATTGCCGTCGTCATTGGCTCATTCTTGAGCGAAATCGAAACCGCACCGGGGCTTGAATTCGCGATTTTCAATGGCATGCCCGAAAGCACTGAGACACTTGGACGGGAGCTATTCAGCGTCGATGACGCGGGATTCATTCGCTGCGTCATCATCGTCGGTGAAAAAGACTATTTTCAACATCGATTTTTGATCGATAAAAACTACCCGGACGCTTTGGTACTCAGAGCCTGCGTCCAAGGTGTCCGTGATGTCTTTGGCAGTAAGAAATCTGTCACACCAGAAGCCTTGAGTTCTCACGTAAAAATGGCAACACCCTACCCGGGAGAGGATGTGGATCACTGTATTCAGGTCCTGTTTCGTGAAGGTATGCTCGAACGGATTGTAGATCATGATTCGGGTCAGACATTTGTCGCCTTTAATGTCACTCCTGAAGAGGAAGCCAGTTTTTGGCACGAGTATCCGCTGCGTAAAATTGATCACGTTGCGCGTCTTGATCGCATGCGCGACTTCGTATCCAAGGAGGGCGACTGTGCGCGACGCCTGCAAAATCTTATCCGTCAGTAACACCTCATGCCTCTTCTTGTAAAAATTCTTGGCTGTGGAACCTCAACGGGCGTGCCGGTCCTTGGCTGCCAATGCCGGGTTTGCTTGAGCGAAAACCCAAAGAACCAACGCTGGCGCGCTTCTATCATGTTTCAACAGTCTGGGCTCCACCCTGTGGTGGTTGATACTGGGCCAGAGTTTAGGCTGCAGGCCCTGCGCGCGGGGATTACATCGCTAGAACATGTGATTTACACACACCTTCATGCCGACCACTGTCATGGATTTGATGATCTTCGTGGGCTCTACTTTAACAGTCAAAAAGCCATCAATTGTTGGCTTCACCCTGAACAGATCAAGGAATTGCGCCATCGTTTTCATTATGCTTTCGAAGACACCGGATATCTCGGCGGCCGACCAGATATCAGGCTCCATCCGTTCCCAGAAAATCACGGTCATGTGACAGTGGGGGCCTATGAGGTTGAGACCTATCTTGTCCCCCATGGCAATGCTCTGACCAACATCTTAAGGATTGGATCCTTTGTTTACGCCACTGATTTCAAATCCCTACCCGACGACGTCATCAGGAGGTGGCGCGGTCGGATACACACGATGGTCGCAAGTGGTTTGCGTTGGCGAGAGCACAAGACACACTCGACGATCACTGAAACTCTTGAAATTTTTAGAGAGTTAGGTGTGGAGCGTGGCATCATCACGCACATGAATCATGAGATTGACTACGATGAAGATCGTCAAAAACTACCGGGTCATGTTGAATTTGCTTTTGATGGCATGGAGATTCATGTGCCTGAGTGATCATTAATCATAAAAACCGGATCATTGTTACGCGATTTGACTCAGGCAAGCATGCTCGACATTTTTTTTTTGGTCCGTTATAATTTCTGGTACATCTAACAGAAACGTGTTTCATTGGGGAGAATCCATATGAAAACCCATCACATCATGATCATCGACGACTCAAGCGCACAGCGCTGGGGATTGCGTGTTCCCTTGCAGGCAGAAGGTTTTAAGGTCACTGAGGCCGCAACCGGTGACGAAGCGTTGGACATTCTAAAGAAAATGAATGAACCCTTGAGTTTGATCATTACCGACCAAAACATGCCCGGGATGTCAGGACTGCAATTAATTGAATCCCTACGATCTCCAGCAGGCGGTTCTTACGCGACGACCCCTGTCGTTGTCGTCACATCGGAGACCTCTGTGGATTTTCAGGCTCAATGTCGTAAGTTGAAGGTTCTTGGTATTATCAACAAACCTGTGAAGGCTGAGGCCGTCGTGGCTGTCGTCAAAAAATCATTAAATATTTCTTGAGTGGTTTCTAACGCAGCTGCCGCCACTCCTCTTTTGTAAAGGGGCGTGGATGGCGTGACCAATCAACATCAGCTCCAGCTCCGTCTGAACTCAGTGTGTCCCTTGAAAACTTGCCGTAGATATATCGGTCAAAGTAGGTTTTTAGAGGAGCTCGGAGAGCTGATTCCATGAACTCCTGAAACATCTGTACAGTGATCACCTGTCGTTTGAAAGTACCATACATCTCGCGAATCACGTCCTTCATTCCTCGATTGACAGTGCTCGCCGTCATTCCATCGAAATCACTGATCAACCCAGCTCCGTACGAGTAGGCATCTCGTGTAGTCCACCGGCGGTATGGAGAAAAGCCACCCAGCACTCTAGGATTGCGATTGGAATGAGGAGTTCGCGGATAACCATTGTCTCGCCAACTGGCTATGGCTTCATCCAACCATCCAGTATTGCCATTGGCTGGCATGACACCACGTGCAAACCAACTATGGGTCGTTTCGTGGCCCAATGCCGCGAGGGACGTCACCGTAGCGCCACAGTATTCCATGCCACCACCGGATTCCGTAATATAGGCTGTAAACGACGGATGCGCAAAAGCCCCATAGGCGCCCTCTAGCTCCTCAAGATATTGTTTTAATGCGCGCATTCCAGTCAGCACATTTGTTTTTGAAGCGCCGTAAACAACCAAGGGAATCTCCGCTTCCAGACCAGAGTAGCTGGAGCGAGACACGGCAAATCGCCCTTCCTTGACAAGATGAAAATAGAACGAAGACGTTGTGAAATAAGGTGGATAGCTGACACGCCACTGATGCGCCGATAATTGCACTACCTCACCATTGGCAAAAATCTCGTGCGACTCATCAGTACCAACCAATTCCACATCAATATTTTGACGATACTGATCAAACTCGTAATTCGTTGGCCCGTACTGCTCCCAATACTCCCTGTCTGAGAGATCACTCATAAAAAACCCTGCTGACACCGTGCCATCCGAAAATGTCACCTCATTTGAAATATCGTAAGATAATTCCAAAGTATGCAGATGACCTGGTTGGACCATTTCAGCGATGATGCGCAATTTGGATTGCTTGTGAGGATCTTGAGTGGCAACGATCCGTGATGGATCAACACGAACGCCATTTAAACTGATCTCCTTGGGATTCGGAATCAGGTCAAAAATAGGCAGACCCGATTCCGCAACCTCAAATTGAATCACCGCACGACCTTCCGCTCGTGAGTTCGGAACATCGAATCTCAGATTGAGATCAACGTTCTTAAAATCCACAAACACAGCGTTCTGTTCGTTGAATTTAAATCCTGGAGGCGCTTTTTCCAAATCACCGGCTGCCAGACCATTTGGGCTAACGACAACGCCCAGGCTGATAAAGGATGTCAAAACGCTGATGATGTATCTCCTGAATCGCGCCATGTTCAATCTCCTGTACGAGTGTCCGTGTTAACACTTATTTTACCTGACTCCTATAGACGCGCCTAAAAGCATAGAATCCACATTGACCATGTTCTTGCTTCCGTTCCCAGAAATGCTAAAACAGTCACTGTGATATCTAACTTTGGAGACTCTCATGGCTCGCACACCATCTTATATGCTTGATCTCGGGACTCAGGTGCCCGCATTTAGCCTGCCGGATACATCCGGGAAACCTGTCAGCGACAAAGACTACGCTGGCAGTCCGTTGCTCGTGATGTTCATCTGCAACCACTGTCCGTTTGTCATTCATGTGCGTGATCAACTTGTCGCCCTTGGAAGAGATTATCTCCCCAAAGGTCTGGGCATCATTGCCATCAACAGCAATGACGTAGTGGCCCATCCCGACGACTCCCCTGACAAGATGAAGATTGAGAAAGAAAAGGTCGGGTACACCTTCCCCTATCTATTTGACGAAACACAGACCATCGCAAAAGCTTTTAAAGCCGCATGCACACCGGACATCTATCTTTTTGACAAGGCCCATCGCTTGGTTTATCGAGGACAACTCGATGACAGCCGTCCATCCAATCAAATTCCAGTCACCGGTAAGGATCTTAGAGGCGCGATAGATGCTTTGCTAACCGGACAACGCGTTCCGTCCGAGCAAAAACCAAGTCTTGGCTGCAACATCAAATGGAAGCCCGGTAATGAGCCTCGTTTCTGAGATCCTTATGCAGATTTTGGCGTATGTGCAGGTTGTTGCTTTTCCGCAAGCTTCCGGTCAATAAATTCTTTGAGTTTTTGCTCGGTCTTTGAGTCCATCTGGACAATTCTCACCGCAATGCCGGGCCCGGTAATCTCAGATCCGGGTTCTCCTGGCATGACTTTGCGAACCATTTTTCCGTTAAAAAAAATCCTTGAATCCTTCTCGAGCTCTATCCATATTTCCATAATTGAGGAGGGCGTGAATGGGAAACGACCCGGCTTCTCGTAGTCGAGAAAAAATCCTGTATAGGATACATTGCGTGTGCGTAGATCATAACGCACATCAGCTCCTAAGGAGCCGATCGATACCGTCAAGGGATGATCAAGGATCAACCGAACCATTTTGCGATTTTCGCGCCGACCTTCAGACATAAGAATCCCTCAGAGCTAACTCAAAGACGCACAATCTGCGGCTTTGACTTACGAGCGCTTCGGCTCAGACTCTGAGGGACTTAAGAAAAATACTTTACAACGCAGCAATTACAACTGGTTAGCTACGTTTGCGACGGGCTAGTTCTTCATCGATCACCCGCTTGAACTCCTCGAAAGGCAATGCCCCGCTCAGACGGCGGCCATTGATAAAGAACGCAGGCGTCCCTGTGACACCGACCTTCATGCCAGACTCCATGTTGGCGTCAATAACTGACTGCTTGGCCGTTGGATTTTTAAAGCATTCTTCCCACTTGGCTTTATCCGGGACCACTTTAGCGGCGTATTTTTTCAGATGCTCATCCTGAAGCTCTGTTTGATTGTCAAACATCGCCTGATACATACCCCAGAACTTTCCCTGATCGCCAGCACAGTGCGCTGCAACCGCCGCAGGTCTTGCGCGATCATGGAAACTCAGAGGGAAATCCCTGACCGTCCAACTCACTTTGCCTCGGTATTCCGTCAAAACTTTCTTAATCGCCGGCACCGCCCTTGAGCAATAGGGGCACTGAAATTCACTGTATTCAACAATTGTGATCGGACAGGACTTCTTATCACAACCCATCGACTTGATATCATCGACGCCCGGACCAAAGCGAGTATGGTCAGCATCGTTCAGAGTCAGTTCAAAGACTGGCTCCTTCGGCACAGGATAGTTAATGACCAGATCGCCACTTTTGACGCCGGCTTTAATGATATCCATCTCGATACCGCGCGATGCACGATCGCGCATGAAGTCTCGTACCTGCTTCAGCTGTTCGTCTTTGCTGAACTTGGCGAATTGAGGATTATCCTTGTACTTCTCAACCATCTCCTTGACTTCTTTTTCGGATACTTTGGCGTTCTTATCCATATAGGCACGCCGAGCTTCAGCTACAGATGTCTTGCTATCGGTGGCTTTCTTCTCCCAGAACTTTTGCAGGTAACGCTCGTGGGCCATACCCTCGACCAGATCATATTTTTTCCGCTCGATCTCGTAGAAATCGCCTTGTTTGTCTTTGGCAACCTCATCCATGGACACACTTGTACCATAAACCTTGAAGGCCGCATCCGCCGCCAACGTCTGACCGGCCCACAACGCGGCCGCAACACCAAGATACAACCTCGCTGTCGTCATCTTAATCATGATTTTACTCTCCAATAATCGTTAGGGATTCAATCCCTATATCAGAGCATGGTCCACGAGGTTACGCAACCGCAAATCCCCGTAAACAGGCCCAAAATGGACCGAAATTTAGTCAGTTCCAAAAAATCCCTTCATTTTCGTCAAAAACAACCGAGACATCCCCCCAAGATCCCTGCTGCTTGAGGGATCAAGGAGAATCTCATGGCATCTAGGGATGGACGATCGCTCAAAAACTATTTACTCGGACTCACCCTCCTAGGCTTGGGGGATCTGGCCCTTGGAAAGTCTTGTGTCAGCATTCCCGATGCGTCACCGAATCCGATCGTTGCGGTGTGCGCTACAAACGAACTCTACGTTTTTCGTGTCGGTGACCGAACCCGATCGTTCCCTCGCGAGACGTTCGTTCGGAAACTAACTCAAGCAGCCACCGACTGGTTCTCCTTACATGACCTGCCGACTGACCTCCTACACGGAGCCGAGGCGCAAATTTGGATGACAGTTCCGGAGGTCAACCCCGAAGCGGCGCAACCTCGTTTCATTGTCAGCACAGATGCCGGTACCATTAGCTTTTGGTTTGACCTTTGGACCGATGATTGGGCGTTCTCCGACAAAGAAACGGCTGTTTTTGGCAGCAGAAATTACCCCGATTCCTTCGGCTTCCGCCCGCAAACGGTTTTGATCCAAGCGCAGCAAGGGGTCAGTTCTGAGCAAGTCAGGACCGCTTTACTCAATTGTGGTGCCAATCAAGTCGTGGACCAGGGAGGCGGCTGGTTCCACGCGTCAGCTAACGTCTTTGGAGAAACCACTCTTGCGGCCAACGCGCAGAAAAGCGAAAGTACAATGATAAAGACAGCACAGGTCAATTCGGTGATGGAATGGATCGCTCACCGAAAAATGGCTTTGGCATTTATGCTTGATGCCGACAGCGAGGACAACTCACCGTGAGCGAAAAGAACGACAAAAAAAAAGGTGACACACCAGAAAAACTTGTCTGGATGGACCTGGAAATGACCGGCCTTGATTCTGATCGGGATGTCATCATCGAAATGGCAACACTGATCACAGACAGAGAGCTTCATATCATTGCGGAGGGGCCCGAGATCGTCATTCAAAGGCCTCCAGAGCTATTTCAAACCATGGATGCCTGGAACCAAGAGCACCACAGCAAAAGCGGACTTTGGCAAAAGGTCGTGACATCCACGGTCACCCAGGATCAGGCCGAACAATTAACCCTCAATTTCATTAAACAGCACACCGGACTTCGCGAAAGCCCTCTTTGCGGCAACAGCATCTGGCAAGACCGGCGCTTTATCGCCAAGCACATGCGGCAGCTCGACGCATTCCTGCATTACCGTTTAATCGATGTCAGTACACTCAAAATTCTCGGGAAAATCTGGAACCCTGCTGCGGTTGGGGCCACCAAGGAGAAAAAAAGCTCCCATAGAGCTCTTGACGACATCCGGGAATCCATCGAGGAATTGAAATTCTATCGGGCGGCGCTTTTCAAATAAAGCCCATCTCAGGCTCAAACCTGTGCGATAGGGTCCCTGTGATGGGATGAAATCAGGCGGCCTTTTAAGGGCCCATTCTCTGCGGGTCAACTCGAGCCCTATTACCCGACCTAAAATAATGAAATTATTGGAATAAAAAGGTTACCTACGGTCCCAGTGACCACCGGTCGTAGAGCCTATCAGTGGCCGAGTCTTTGACGGCTTAGCGACGTATCATCGCCACGGTAAATCGTGGACGAGTCGAAGGTGGTTCAATGGTTTCTCAGAATGACAAAAATTTTATCAGCGGCTTGCTCATATCTGCGGCGATGACACTATTTTTTTCCTGCGATGCTAAGCCCAAAAAATCAGAGCAAAACTCACAGCAGTTTAAAGCCGCATTAACTTCGGAGTCCGCAGCTGCTAACCTTTCCGCCACAGTTTCAGGGGATCATTCCGCATCTTCGAGCCATCAACATCAAGGGGGTGACCAGCTGCCCGTTGTTGTCGACCCTGATTCTCCTGGTAGCTGTGCTGTCGTCGCAAAGAACGAACGGTGCGGCGAGTGCTGCAGTGACGTGCTCCTTGAAGATTCTGAACGCTGGCATCAGTGCATGAATGCCTGCGCCAAAGCTGAGGCCAACAGCCACGAGCATTGATGAGGCTCCGACAGAGGCTCCGACAGAGGCTCCGACAGAGGCTCCGACAGAGGCTCCGACAGAGGCTCCGACAGAGGCTCCGACAGAGGCTTGACCATCCTTGCTTGCTTTAGATCGTACG
Source organism: Oligoflexales bacterium (assembly GCA_044375465.1). GTDB lineage: Bacteria > Bdellovibrionota_B > Oligoflexia > Oligoflexales > RGVZ01 > CAMDKS01. Next base: position 9,976 of record JBILMN010000066.1, read on the forward strand.
GACCCAACTCAACACGGAGACCGCCATCACCACCCACAAGATCACCCCCAAAGCCAAAGCCCGCGCTCCAACGCTATGGAGCATCGAACGCGTCAGCTGCGCGCCAATCAAAAAAATCGCAATCTTCAAGACCGCCTTACCGGCGACATTGATCGCATCGTAGAACCGCGGCATATCTGGTAAGACGGCATGAAGGATGACTGCTGCGACGAACAGAAAAATAAACAACGGCACCGAGGCTTTGCCGTTGCCTGTCTTGTCCCCGCGCCACTTCATCACAAAACTCGTGCCAAAAACCATCGGCACAATCCACAGCGCGCGGGTCAACTTTGTGGTGATCGCAATGGCCACGCTATCAGGATGAAATTGCGCCGCAGCACCCACAACGGAACTCGTGTCATGGATGGCGATGGCGGACCACCAACCAAACTGCTCAGGGGTCAGTTGCAACAAGTGTCCAAGGGGAGGAAAAATAAACAGTGCCATGGCATTTAAAGAGAAGACAGTGGCAAGAGCGACCGCCGTCTCCGCCGACGTTGCGCCAACGACCGGCGACATGGCAGCAATCGCGCTACCACCACAAATTCCAGTTCCAGCGGCGATCAATGATCCCGTCGTCGTATTGACCTTCAGAGTACGGGAGACAAAAAAAGCGACCACCATGATGCCCAACAGGCTCAGAAAGGTGACCCACAACGATTGACTTCCCGCCCGCTCCACTGCGCGGGGATCCAGAGCAAAACCAAGAGCAACAATCGATACCTGCATCAGGGTTTTGCCGCCGCTTTTGAGCTGCATTGGCAAAGGCCACTGCAGGACAAGACTCAAAATCATACCGAGGGCCAATGCGAGCGGCGACGCACAGTAGGGCGTCGCCGCAAACAACAAAAAGGGCATGAAGCGAATGATTTCCATAGGGATCTGTGTAACACAGACCCTCGCTGTTTTACCAGCTATAACCGATACCAATATTCACTTCCGGCGTGGGTCTTGTGGACATGCGCGTATCGGGCAGCATGTTGTTGATGACTGATTCATAATCAGCTCTTGCCATGGCATCCGTGCTATCAACCGTCACCGTGCGCCTGAAATTATGGGTCAAACTCGCGCCAATACTTGCCATCATCCGATCACCGACAATCCACCGATTCCCAAATGCGGCGCTGACGCCATGACGAACATCGGTGATCAAATCAGTCTCATCGTTTGGTTGATCATCAACCGTTGTCGGCGCAAGCGCGGGAACACCTGCCATATTTTCGGTGTAGCGATTCGCCCGACTATTGATCCGAGTCCAGTTGTAGGCAGTTTTCAGGTACCAGCCGCGCATCGATTGACCCTGTTCCCAGAAGCCAAACGTCCAGCGAAAACGCATCGCCTCGATTTTGTGACGTTCTCCCGGCCAAAGATCTTCGCGTCGCACCGTGGCGCCGCTATCGTCACCTCGCAGCAGGAACGTCCCATTCCAAATTTCGGGACCCGTTGACATGGTCGCGCCCATATTAAAATCAACCGCGGCACCATACTTACTGGTCGTCACTCCGTTGACCGATTGCTCGTATGCTGAAGACACCGGCGCGATGGGATCGGCTTCTGCCACGATTTGCCTGACCACATCACCTGCCCGCGCATTTGAACCCATCAGCATCAAAGCTGAAATAGCCGCAAAATGACTCCATTTTCTGTGTTTCATGTGACACCTCCTGTGTTGCATTTCACCCGACCGGCCAAAACTCTTGCTGGCCTGGTCCTCTTTCGAACACTCTCGCCTATCGGCGTCAAATCTGGTAACTCAACAGGCAAAATATGCCGGGTCAGAGACGGGAGCCTCGATCAGACAACATGACACCAAAATCATTGCCACATTTGACGACCGAACCTTTATCATGGAGCAACATTAGCGATGTTTGCGCAAACCATGAGTCTTTTTTCGATGCGAGACATTGGATGATGCCGCTGATAACCGTCGGCAATGATTGGCCCACAACAACGGACCTGAACTGTGTGATAGCCACGATCGCTCCTGATTTTCCGTGGATGTTCGTCACATCCCCAAAAATACCCCGGCGGTCCAAGGCCAAGGGTATGACGTCGTTGTCCGGTTACGTCGCGATGATCTGCCGTGACCAGCAAATTCCGGTACGGGAACGAAGTCTTCATGATTTGTTGAATGCGCTGTCTTTTTTAATGTTTCCAAAGGCAAAACTCGCCCTCAATGAACGACATCTCTTGGAATCTCCCGCAGGGTTGCAGCCGGGACAAAATCGCACCAGAACCCAAGATCTACTCACGATGTTTGATGAGGGCGGCGTTCTTCGGTTAAAGTCTGATGCTACGGGCCATGATCGGTATAAAGACATTATTTTTGGTCACGCCATTTATGAACACTTGGTTCTCAACAAAAAAATCCGTGCCGCACGTCTTGATATTCCTGTCTCTGATGGTTTTTTGGACAATCCAATTGCAACACTTACGGCCTTTGCCGATGCCTGGTTTGCCGCATGGCTTAAAAATCCCAGCCAATGCCTGAAATCCGATGAATTCTCACATGTCTGGATTCCCCAGGCTTGAGGACTCCTTGCCGCCTCACCGCAGTTTTGATACCTTAGAGGGCACTTTTCGGACTCATCAACCTGCCCATTCAGGAAGGATCATCGTTATGCTTATTGGTGTACCTAAGGAAATCAAGAACCGAGAAAACCGCGTTGGTGTCGTTCCTGGTGGCGTTGCGCAGCTCATTGCTGCTGGTCACAAGGTCATCATCCAAAAAGGCGCCGGCCTTGGAGCGGGGATCCCCGACGACAAATTCGTGGCCGCTGGTGCCAAAATTGTCGAAACCAAAGAGGACATTTGGGGACAGGCCGAAATGGTTATGAAGGTCAAAGAGCCCATTGAGCCAGAATATAAACTGATGCGCGACGGCCAGATCCTATACACCTACCTGCATCTGGCTGCTGTGCCTGAACTTGCCAAAGAACTGGTGAACCGCAAGGTCTCTGCCGTTGCCTACGAAACCATTGAATTAGCGAACGGCGCGCTGCCGCTGCTGACGCCCATGTCAGAGGTAGCCGGTCGTATGGCGGTCCAGGTCGGGGCACAATGCCTCCAAAAACACAATGGGGGTAAAGGCCTGCTTTTGGGCGGCGTCCCTGGTGTTAAACGTGGCCGTGTCGTTATTATTGGTGGCGGCGTGGTTGGGATTAATTCCGCAAAAATGGCTGTCGGCCTTGGCGCTAGTGTCACCATACTTGATGTGAATGCCGCAAGACTGGCCTACCTTGACGATATTTTTGGCAACAATGTGACGACACTGATGTCAAATCCTGAAAATATCGCTACGGCGGTTCGGGAAGCTGACCTCGTCATCGGCGCCGTTTTGATCACGGGCGCCAAAGCACCAATGCTGGTGAGCCGCAAAGATATTGCAAACATGGAACCCGATTCTGTCGTGGTCGACGTAGCCATCGATCAGGGCGGATGCATTGAAACGATTAAACCCACGACGCACGACGAACCCACCTATAAAACAGAGGGCGTTGTTCATTATGGCGTAACAAACATTCCAGGTGATGTGCCCAAGACATCAACTTACGCATTGACCAACGTAACGATAAAATACGCCCTCGAGTTGGCCAATAAGGGCTTGATGCGCTCCATGGAACAAAATGAAGCCCTGCGTAAAGGCCTGAATACCCATGCTGGCAAAGTCACGCACAAGGCCGTGGCAGAAGCGCTCAATATGACCTACTCGGCCATTTAAGCGGGAGTCTCCGATGGGAAACAACACGGTTCATCTCAAACGCGATGTTCTGAATTTAACCGTGATTGTCTCTGCGCTTGGATACTTTGTCGATATCTACGACCTGGTACTATTCAGCATTGTTCGCGTCGCCAGTCTAAAGGACCTTGGTGTCCCAGAGCCGGATCTCCTTGCGGTAGGGGTCCGGCTTTTAAACATGCAGATGACGGGAATGCTCCTAGGAGGGATCATCTGGGGCATTCTTGGAGACAAACTTGGACGTGTCTCCGTGCTGTTTGGATCTATACTGATGTACTCTCTGGCAAATATTGCCAATGGCCTGGTGCAGGATGTGGATTCCTACGCATGGCTTCGTTTTGTCGCAGGTATCGGACTGGCAGGAGAGCTTGGAGCAGCCATCACTCTTGTCAGTGAGAGCCTCCCGAAGGAAAGTCGTGGTATCGGAACTTCCGTTGTCGCAGGCATCGGTGTCTCTGGTGCTCTTCTTGCGGCAACTGTTGGAAAATATCTACCGTGGCATTATGCATACATCATCGGCGGATGCCTTGGCCTGGCGCTATTGATCCTTCGAGTCAAAATGCTTGAAAGCGGAATGTTTCATCAAATGCGCGGTGATACGGATATCCGCCGTGGCGACATCACCATGCTATTCACAAATCTGGAACGCTTTGGCCGCTACCTGGACTGTATTTTAATTGGTGTCCCATTGTGGTTTGTCATCGGTATTTTGGTGACGTTTTCGCCGGAAATCTGTCGCGAACTTGGGGCCAGCGGCCCTGTTAGCGCCGGAGACGGAATTTTTTGGGCCTACGCAGGCCTCGTGATCGGGGACATTGGAAGTGGTGTGATCAGCCAGTGGCTGCGGTCTCGCAAGGCCACACTTTGGATCTTCCAGCTTGCCAGTGCGGGATTGATTTTGGTGTTTTTGTTTTCACGAAATATGCCCCCTTCCTACTACTACTTACTCTGCTTCTTGATGGGGTGCTCTGTAGGCTACTGGGCGATTTTTGTCACGGTCGCAGCGGAACAATTTGGCACGAACCTCAGGGCGACTGTGACGACGACCGTGCCTAATTTCGTCCGAGGAAGTGTTGTGATTTTAACGACCGCCTTCACGACATTAAAATCAAGCGTGGGTACGGTGCAAAGTGCGATCACGGTTGGCATGGTGTGCGTCATGGTTGGTCTTTTTGCCCTCAAGCGCATCAAAGAAAGCTTTGGACGAGACCTTAACTGGACCGAGTCTTGACCGTCATGGTCTCAAGATTTGATGATGATCCGATTGGCCAATTCATTAGGGTTACTGTGTCCCTGCAAGGGGAAATGGGTCGCTAGCACACGCCCGCAGGCCATAATC
>JBILMN010000215.1:0-4587 GCA_044375465.1 Oligoflexales bacterium
CGCTGTCCGGCGAATAAGGCCGAAGCTGTATAAGATCCAGGGACCATCGTGCCCACAACTTTGAGAGTTGAGGCTTCAAACGGCACTTTGAACTCGCACTGGATACGCGCAGCAAAGCGCATATCGTTTTGTTTACTCGCAAACAGAACCAGAACGCCGGCCGCATCAACTTCGCCAAGCAGCCCCACAACAACACGTAGCTTCGCCACGGTGCGATGAATATCCCCGTTGGCCGGTTTTTGTATCACATCATGCGACATGATCTGCATCCTCCGACTGTTCTGCCGCGCTGAAAATGAACTCCAAGCCAATTTTAAGATGTGACTCATCATCGCGACGAACGAAACCGAGTGATTCCATATGAGGCTCGTTGGTCGCCTCTAACTGGGTCGTCGCTGTCGACGAAATCGCGAGTTTGATCGGCCGTCCCTGCACCCGAAGCCCCTTAACCTGGCCCTCAAGTTTGCACACCTCGTCAATACCACTGCCAATCACATCGATTTGGCCAAATGTTTGCGTACCAACGAGCCCAAGAAAATATTGGCCATGATGGAGTACCGCACGGGCTCCTTTGCAGCCAATCTCACGCGCCACGTGATCCGCATAGTGAACGACCTCTTTAAGCGCCTCAAAAATCCTTGGATGATCCGACAGACACCGATTGGTGCCATCCCATGTCACAATCACCGCGTCACCGATCGTTTTGCGAATCATGCCACCAAATGTATCCTGACACTTGCGGTTTACGGCGTCATAAAACGCCCCGTAGGCCAGCGCCTTGACTTCGGTATCGTTTGAAAGATCAGAACTCCCCGCGAGATCAAATAACAGCAAAAATGATGTCCGGGGACTGCCAATGGTCGTTGGTAGTTCGGGACTGCGAGCGGCCTCCAAAATTTTAGTTCGCACCTCATCATCACCGATAAGTCGACTTGCCAACTGCCCTAGTGCGAGCACAGAGGTCTTCTGTGACATCACCTCAATGGCCGCTACAAATAACGCTTCGGTAGCCTCAATCACCGATACCACCCCGGGATCTGCTGACCCAATTGTGCGTGTTGATGTGAGCGTCACCACAAATGACCGGGCAGAAGTTCGCAGAGGAACCGCAACGACGCTCATCGTCTCCATCGCCGTCAGTATCGCAACCGTCTTAGGGTGCATATTGCCGAATATTTCAGCGATATCTTTAACATAGCTCGACTTTTGATCGCGAAATCCCACCACCGTTGGCCCGTATGCTGGCTTAGCTTGAGGGTCGAGATTGAATGGCGAATCCACGAAAAAATTCCAATGGTCATCTAAGATTCCTGATTGCGCAACCGCAACACCGCGCGTTCCAATCTGTTCATGAATCATCACGCCAAGTCCACAAACTTCATGGATATTGCCTGCAAAACGCGAAAGAAACTCATCCGCACCACCCGCTGCCGCGATGGATCGATGAATCGCCCGCTGCAAGGCACGCGAGGTCGCGGTGATCGAACTGAGATCACTCACAATCAACGTTGATAGCGACTGCGCAATGCGCTCTGCAACCATATGAATGATGTCTCGGTCTTGTTCCATGAAATCCAGGCGATTCTTCAGTTTCTCCTGGTGGATGACAGCATCCTCAAAGCCCGTCAACATCATAGCGCCAACAATAATCTGATTGACCCGCAAAGGGACTGCGCAGAAATAGCTATCTTGCGGAAAGCTAGGGCTCAGAGGAAGGTTTAAACGACGCGCATAATCGGTAAACATTTCAAACATGGCCTCGTCACCATAAACAAGAGATCTCAGAGTGACAGCTCCAGGAATTTTTCCGTCATCAAAAATCTTTGTTTCATTAGACTTCTGATTATAAGTCTGAGTGATAGGGCGCCCCAGAGGCAAACTGATCGTTATGGCAACCTGACCAGCGCCCGTCATTCGGGCGATTTCCGGAAGCGTCGACTCAAGAGCGCGAATTTTTGCACCACTTTCTTGAGATTCGGTGTTTTCGATCGTATTTTTAATTTGTGCTAGAACCAAATCACGCCGGAATCTGCGGTAGGCAGTTCCTGCCATTAAAATCGTATTAAACCCACCAAGTTCCCCTGCAACAACGGTCAACGCAAAGAAAATTCCCACATTTAAAAAATAGACTGGTGGATAATCGACCATTGAAATGACACCAACGATACGGAGAGCATCGAGAATTCCTGTGCACCAAATGATTGCTGGAAGAGTCAAATGCATGCGACTCAGACTATAAACCCCCACAATCGTGAGCAAACCCAAAACTGAAACCCAAGTCAGACCACCCCGTATCCACGGCCAAAATACCAACGATAGAGATCCAACGCTCAAAACAGCAAAAACCAGCCCCAAAAACCCAAAGCCAGATCGAGCCAGGCGAGTCTGAGCGAACAACGGAATTGCCAAACAAATAATGAGACTCAAACGTAAAATCTTGTTGCGTAAATCACCTTCTGGCAGAAGTGTGTCAAGGATTCCGAGGCTGATAAACGCAGCGATCGACGCAAACAATCCAGACACCGCGAATATTTTCAACAATTGCGCCTTTCGTCCTCGCCCAAATGCCTCACTGGCGCCACCTACAGCCGCAGCACCGAACATCACTGCAAGCAAGAAAGCCATCGAAATCCCAGTGATCATGCCAATAGTTGGACCAATTTGCGGAATACTTAGCATTCCTTCGTGATCACTGGCACGAGGCAAAAGTCCAATAAAATATCCTAGTTTGATTGACTTATATTTTGTGGCCGTTAGTTGATAGGTTTTCCCGGGCTGAACGGCATAGACTCGCAGACCAGCCCAACTATCTGCCACCGTACCTCGCAAAGTGGAAACAGGAACGATGTTAGTTTTTGTCTCTGTCTCAAGGATCGAATGAGTTCTTAAGATATGACCAACAAGTATAAATCTTTTACTAGCGGTAAAGCGCCAATCCGCCGTGCAGTTCAGGTTGTCGCATTTTTCACCCAAATTTTGTAAATTTACGACTTCAGCGCCTATCTGGTTGAGACGCGCGCGATAAATATATCCTTGACTCAAGTATAGAGTAGAAAAAGCTATTAAAAGTCCAATGACAAGAATCCTGATTTTCGACAGCCGATAGGATGAAGTCAGCATGGCTTTTCATCCGTGGACATATAATTTTTGAGACGTTGTGTTATTTGCGCCGCTGAGTTCTGGCAAATGAGACCGTTATTCTGTAAATGATCTTTTTTATTTAACAGATGACTCAAACGATTATCAGATTTCCCGATGGGTTCTGCGGCTGCACAAAGCTGTAAAATCCTCCAACTGACCACCTCGATTAAAGATTCCACATGAATATACGAGCATGAAGATCTGAATTCCAGCGTGCCATACTTCGATGGCCTTATGTATGACACATCGCGCACGGGGAAGAATCGATCATTTGGAAACAGGAAATCGGATTCATTCATTAAAGCAACATAGTCGGTCATATTTTTTGGGATTCGATCAGGTATGCCTTTGAGTCTGTAGTTTTGACCCATAGTGTGATTCATGAAAATATCACGAGGATTCATCACAAAGCGGCCTGCAAAGTATGATGGTCGAGCATAAAGACCGAAAGTTGCGGTCTCTAATTCATAAAGACGAGGAAACAATTCAAACGCTGAGTGATCAAATACATTAAGATGAACATGGGTTGCGGTGATGTAGGCAGGAAATTCGGGGTTGATAAAAGGATTGTCAGATGACCTCTGTTTTACCGCGGTCGTAAACATCCCCAACCGATCAAGTTCAACCAATTCGATATGTTCGGGCACATCCGGAAGTGAGCTGCGGTCGAGGCGGACAAGATTGACCTTTGCGAGGGCGGCGTCTACCTCAGCGAAGACTTTTTCCATGAGAGTGCGAAGCTCTGCCAGTTTGCCGCGGGGGGGCAAGGAAATTTCCAGGATATGCCAGGCAAAATCTGGTTTGATCGCCACGAATCCTTGCTCAGTATCACGACTCACACGGCCAGGCTGGTCCGGTAAATGACGGTCCTTGTAGCCGGATTCATGCTTCAGGTGATCCATCACCTCAAGATATTCATTCTTTGTTGCGAGCTTAAAGGAACCGTCTGCGTGAAGGTGTGCGATGAAATATTCAACCTCAATGCCAATGGTCAGTTGAGCGGGATCGTAGTTCCAAAAAGGAACCTGAGGTCCACCAAATAAATGTTTTCGCAGTCGTTCGACAGTCATGACATCAGACTGGGGTTCTAGTTTTTTGGCTAACGCGTCACTCAAGGGGACATCCTCCAATACGCCAGACGAATTATCGGAGGGGGCCTTGAATTCATGAGTGTTTTCGCTAATTTTTTATCTTTAAATCAATAGAATCATGGAGTTGTAAATGATCTAAAAGTGCTCTTCGGCAAGCCGCATGAACTTGATGGCGCGCTCCGTCGGCGGACTCTGCCCTGATCTCTGGCATGATTTATCTGGTTTTAACCTTGGGGCCATGATCCAAAATAAATGGTGCCAAGCCCCCGCCGGTGCCAATATTGACGACAGGTGTTTTTGCAACACGACTGACACCGCCACCACTTAAAAAATTTGTGCCCGTATTTATAAATAC
>JBILMN010000216.1:0-4567 GCA_044375465.1 Oligoflexales bacterium
GCGTGCAATTTTCTTCATCGGCTCAAGTCTGGACTTCATCGTGCGCCTGCACCATATTTCTAGAAATTTGTCCGCCCAGCCCGGTGACACGTAATTCCAAAACTGTTGGAAGTCCTCTTTTAGGAGGTAGGCCCTAATGGAGCGGAGATTGTAGCGGAGTAGATCATCGAGTTTGTTGCGTTGTCGGTCGGTAAGATTTTCCTCGCTTTTTAATATGCACCACCGCGAGTGCTTTAGTGTTTGGAGCCCCCGGTATTTTAAGCTGCGATGCTCATCGGCACGGATTTCGTCGATGGCTTTTGAGAAGTGAGTCATGATATGAAAACGGTCAAGTATATGAAGAGCGTTGATAGCGTTGGCGCGAATGATATTGATGTAAGGCTTCCACATATCTGAGCAAATGAACTCAATTTGTGCAGACCGTTCTTTGCCGAGCCAATCGAAGAATTTCTGAAATGTTTCCTCTGTTCGGTCACGAACGATCCACAGTAAACGTCTGCGGCCCTGATCGATATGATAAACAAGCTTCAGGTATTTGTGACCGTCACGCCACTGAATTTCGTCCACACCAACAGACTTAATGCCGCTTAAGTCCATTCTCTGACGCCCCCATTCTACGGCCATTTCGATTGATCGATAGACAGAGTTCCAGCTAGTAAAGAAACTGGCAGCAACATCAGACCAAGACGTTTTCTTCGCCCAGTGAGCCAGGTACCACCGAAACGATGTAGTGAGACGGTGCTTACCGTCGGCCCAAGGGATCATTTCCGTCGTGACGCCGCATCTTTTGCAATTGATACGCCTCATGCAGTAAACGAGGAACACCCAAATGTCCCACATGGGCAAATATTGAAAATGCCTGGGCTCCCCAGTGTCATAGGTCGGACCTTTTTTTCCGCATCCGCCACAATAACCTTGGCTGCCCTTTCGGCGCCTTAAAACAAGCTCAATGCTGGGCCTGTCACCAGAGGTGATAAACCTTTCCGACTAATAAACAAAACCCTTGAGTTTTTCCACGCGATTTAGGATTGAGCGTATGTGCATGCCATGCCTTATTTTACGGTTAAATATTCCTAGTAAAATATTCATCACAAAATATTGTAAGGCATGCACGCCTTTATTCACCGCTCTTCGAAACCCCCGCCGGAGGCAAGACCCAACCGCTCCCGGGATTTCACACCCACAAATTCTGGGGAAGAACCGCTATTTTAAAGTCCATAAAAAACGATAACCCACCGATATTAAATTCGGACCTCGTCAGAAAGAAGTAACCCTAAATTCGGTTCGGCCAAAATTGACAAGTTCCCATTATTATTATAATCCTTATTTTGATAAGGAGATTAATATGAGAAATATTCGAAAAATTACCGTAGATGTTGATGAGGCCCTTTTGAAGTCCGCTCAATCAGCCTCAAGCGAGTCAATCTCCGAGACCGTAAGGCTGGCATTGCGTCTGCTCGCCGCGTCCCAGTCCTTTCGCAAAGCCCTTGACCTCAAGGGTAAGGTGCAATTCTCAAAAACCTGGCAAGAGCTGAAAGAAGATCGATGATCGCCGCGGATACGTCATCGCTAGTGGCGTTTTTTGAGGGCGGCAAAGGCAAGGACGTGGACTTGATCGAGGCCGCGTTACACGCTTCCGCGCTTTTTTTGCCGCCACCAGTCCTGACTGAATTACTGAGTGATCCTGAGCTGCCAAAATCTCTACGTCAGGCGATCTCTCAATTTCCGCTCCTGGCGATTACTGAGGGTTTCTGGGAGCGGGCGGGGGATCTTCGCTCCGGTATTCTTCGCAAGGGCCGGAGAGCGCGACTCGGTGACGCTCTAATCGCGCAACTAGCGATCGATCATAAAATTCCACTGGTAACCAGGGATTCTGACTTTAAATACTTTCAACAAATCTCGAAGTTGGAACTTGTGTGAATTCAGCGTCTTTTAGTGAAAGGAATTAGAATGCCTCTAATGGGGGCGTTATTCCGTGAGTAGATGTCTGTCTTATCGAATTTCTGTACCTATTAGGGCTTTGGTGGCAAAGAATTCACAATCTCGAAATTGATGGGTTCGATTGAATGGCGTGAGTTAGGATTACTTCTTTCTGACGGTGTCCGGATTTAATATCGGCGGGTTATCGTTTTTAATGGGCTTTAAAATAGCTTTGTGCCTTTGGATGAAGTGCCTCGTTGGCGCGACGTCATGTCAGCTCAACATTACCTTGGTTTCAATAAATCCGCAGGTGAAAGGGTATTCTATGTTGCGACGATTGGCGATGAGTGGGTTGGTCTTGTAGCATGGGCTGCGGCATCTCTGAGCGTAGAATGTCGTGACTCGTGGATTGGCTGGGATGGGCTGGCAAAATCAAAACGATTGTCGTTAGTCGTGAATAACACACGATTTCTTGTGTTAAAGCGAATTCCGAATTTGGCGTCCAAAATTCTCTCACAAAACATCAAGCGGCTTTCAAGCGATTGGCAAGCATTTTACGGGCACCCCGTTGTCTTAGCAGAGACATTTGTCGATCCATCAAGATTTGTAGGAAGTTGTTATTTGGCCGCAGGTTGGCAGTGTATTGGTACTACAAAAGGATTTAGCCGAACCAATTCAGCTCAGTGGTATGAAAAGCACGGTCAGCAAAAGAAAATGTTTGTTCGCGAACTAACCAAATCATGTCGCACAATGCTTGCAGACCCTTACTTCGACGTCAAAAATCTCAACGGAGGGGTTTTCATGATCGGCAGGGTAGCGGTGGCTTACTGGTTGCTAACAGTGCTCACTTTGCATGCATAAATCTGGTGCATCTGTTACCGTTGAACTGATGAAAGTGGTGCACTTTCAAACCGTGCCTTCCAACCTAGCCGTCCCGGAACCGCGGCCCTTCGTCTTGTTGGTGCGAAGCCGGACCGTCGCAAAGGTTGACTCTATTGGGTTTGTCGTTTTGATGTGTGGCCAATGCTCTGCTGGGAAGTCATAAAATGTCAGCAAGTTTTCGCGGTCCTTGACCAGGCATTTCACGGCTCTTTGGCGCTCGGATGGTAGGTTGACCTATCATTTTTGATAGGCTATCCTATCAAAACATGGAAAATTTTATTAAGCTAAATTTTATCAATGAGTTACAGACAAACCTGCGGGCGGACAGAGGGCTTCTTCAGGTGATCCTGGGGCCGCGCCAGGTGGGCAAAACCACATCCATCCTGAATTTGCTGGAGAGTGAATATAAGGACTCCCACATCTACCTGAGTCTTGATTCCGTCTTCAATACACAACATACACTGATCAGAGAAAGCTGGGATCAGGCGCGGCGCGGCAAAAAGCTGCTTGTCATTGACGAGATTCAAAAGTGCCACAACTGGGCCGAGACGATAAAGTCACTTTGGGATGAGGGCAAGCGCGTCAAAGATCTCCCGCGCTGCGTGCTTCTTGGATCAAGCTCGCTCAGTATTCAGCGCGGGCTGACGGAAAGCCTCACGGGCAGATTTCAATTATTGACAGCCTTCCACTGGAATTTCCACGAATCTAGATCTGGCTACGGGTTGAATTTCGATGAGTATTTAAAGTTTGGCGGATATCCCGGCTCCTATCTTTTTCGCGGGACCATGCAGTGGAAGCAATACGTCGCGGTATCCATCATTTCGACTGTCATCGAGCGTGATATCCTCCAGTATCAGTCCGTCAAAAATCCAGCGCTTTTCAAGCAGGCGTTTGAGATCATTATGGCTTACCCGGCTATGGAGATCAGTTACACAAAGCTCCTGGGTCAATTGCAAAACAAAGGCAACGTCGAGATCATCAAACATTATCTGAACCTCTATCAGGGCGCTTACCTTGTCAAAGTGCTTGAGCGTTACGCCCCCAGTCAGATCAAGGTCAAATCGTCATCACCCAAGATTCTTCCACTCGCGCCATGTCTGTACTATCTGACTCATCTTGACGAATACTCGCCTGATGAGCGGGGCCGGGTTTTTGAGGCTCTCGTCGGGGCGCAACTCGTCCGGACGGGGGAAGATCTGTTCTACTGGCGCGAACGCTTGGATGAGGTTGATTTCGTCGTCCGGCGCGGGAAATCACTTTGGGCCGTCGAGGTCAAAAGCGGGCGGCGGCGCCCTGAGGGTGGACTTCAGGCATTCGCGAAAAAGTTCCCGAAGGCACGCCTCGTTCTTATTACACCTGACAACTACCCCGCATTTGAGTCTGACCCCATGGGGTTTTTGGAATCCTGAAACCGGACTCCAGCGCGGGAGAGAATGCTTCTGGCGATACGTCTCAATCAACGCGTTGCAGGAAATATTATTAGAAGCTATCTCATAAATAGTGTGACGTAGCTCGCTAAGAATATTATCCTTTTCAGACAATTTGGAAAGGATAAACGCATGGACCTCAAGGATGAGCAATGGTCCTTTATCGAGCCACTTCTTCCAAAGAAGAAAGTGCGCAAAGACGGAAAAGGACCCTGATTTGCATTCGATCCAATGATGGATTTTCTCGTAACCTATCTTCGATCGCGTAGAGCGGTTTCATTAGCGTAACAATTCGAGATGCTGGGTGCCCATCACGGGCTGGCTTTGGCATTGTTTTT
>JBILMN010000217.1:0-4539 GCA_044375465.1 Oligoflexales bacterium
ATAATTGATGGGGGCAGAGGGCCAGTCTTATACTTGTAATCATGATTGTAAAGTGATCGTAAAGTGATTGTAATATGACCATAAAACAAGCAGCCGGAAGGAAACCTACCATGAACGGCTGTGATTTGCCATATGATATCACGCAAACGCGCGGCAGCCAGAGGTGAAAACGAGCCTCCTAGGTGGCAGAGGCAGCGCGTCGTGACCTCTTGAGATCCGTTATTGCTTACTTGAACATGGGCACCGGCGTGCCGTCAGACTGAAACACCAGTTGGGATGCGGCAACATCTCGACAGTACTTACTGGTTCGTTTTGTGATCAGTCCGCCAAACGGAACGGGAAGGCAAGCGTCCGTGCCATATTGGGTTGTCATGGCAGCAATGGTTGCACTGGGCGCTGAGCATTGAGCGGCTCCCTTGCCTCCAGATGAGCCAGAGCCGTAGTAACAGGTCACAGTTTGCGGTTGGAGCCGATATCGAGCAGTGTTGATTTGTGCGCAGAGCAACTGATTATTGCTCACGCCGACGGCCACCTCGTTGGCGCCGCATTGACCGCCTCTAATGACAGGAGTACCGGTTGTGAGAATATCTCCAGCAGGAAGCGGGCAGCAGGTTAACAGGGTGTTTCCGGCATCATCAGCGGCATATGCGGCAGACCCGGAGGGGCATTGTCCATTGATGGCAACAAATTTAATGGTTGCATTCGAACAGGTTTGCGGCGCAATTTCAGTGGAGCCTCCGTCATCAATAGGAATCGGTCCATCAAATTGAGTGGGATCATCGGTGCCTGGTGGGTCGCCTTTCCCATCATCGGATTTTTTAGTGACACCCGATCTGGCTGAGCTGCTGAATTCAGATTGTTGGCAGGCAACAGTCATTGCAACAGTCATTGCAACAGTCAGTGCAACAGTCATTGCAACAGTCACGGATGTGAGAGCGAAAAGATTGCGGTGCTTGAATTTCATATCGCTGCCTCCCTTAAGAAACATCGGTAAACCAGAAAATAATCTTGAGCTGATTCAACATGGATCATAAAAATTCAATAAAAACAGTGACATATTGATTTTTTTGATGGTGTTTTGGGCTTTGATTTTATGTTTTAGGTTTTATGTTTTTGGGATTCCATATGTGCGACTTAATCCCCATCCTGCGGTCTGATTTAGCGGTAGCCAAGCGACGCAGCGCTGCAAGCAGAAAAAAAGCAGCCCCTTGGGGCTGCCTGGAATGCTGGTGACGTGTCTTGTGAACGGCTCTTAGTTCACATAACCGATCGGTTGAACCGGATAACCTCCCGTGTTGCCGTAGGATGTCTGATAAGTGCTTTGGTTATAAGACTGCTGTCCCCAAGGGCCTTGACGGTAGTAGTAATAATTCATACCGCTGCCGCTGTAAGCGGACTGGTACTGCCAGTTGTACGGTGTGCCGGCATAGTAGTAGATGGGTTGGAAAAAGCGGTAGTGATGACAGCCGCGATTAAATGGTCCATAGCCGTAGCCATTATTGTAGCCGTAATGGCGGCCGTAGCTACGGTAGCGCCCCCAACCGTGAAAGGACTCTGTCGAGGTTGTTTGATCAAGTTCGTTCACCTCTTGATCCGGTGCGTGACCTTGAGCGAAGGCACCGGCGATGGCGGCATCGCTGAGATCCTGGGATGCCGCGGGTAGAAGTTTTAATTGTGCTTGATCTGGTTGCTCCTCACCTTGGGCGTTGACCGGAACCGCAATCACTGCGCCCTGGGGAAGGCCTTGTGGTGCGACGACTGTGGTTACTGGTTTTTGGGTGCCATGTTTTTGGTTGCCAGGCTCGTCTTTGGTGATTTGGCCGCACGATGATAGGACGGCAGTAAGACCCCATGCACCCATGATCATGTTCACATAATGAATCTTCATAATATCTCCTTACATAAATGTCTTCGACTCATACACCGACACGCTTGCCGGTTACGGACTCTTAGTTCCGACGACGACGCTGGCGCAACCAAAATTTGGCATTGGAGCGAATAGATCCATAAAAAAAGCGCCAGTCTGACCGCAGGTCGGTCAAATTGGCGCTTCTGGTGCGTAAACTCTAGAAGCTATGAGTTGCGGAAAATCCAAGAGTATAGGCGAGGGCTTTGACATCCTGAATCAAGGCTTTATCTTCTATTTTTTTTGCCTTCCCCGTACCTGACTGTGCGACAACGCCCAAGGAGACCTGGCTATTGGGTTGCGCCCAGGCGAAAAATAAACTCGAGCCAATGTAATCAATATGGTCGTCTTGGGGTTTATCATTGGCGACAATATCCGTGGTCGCGTCATCGTTGGTGAAGAGGCCAAAGCGCACGGGTAGGGACGGCGTGACAAAATATTCTGCGCCGACGGCAACGTTCAGGACGCTTTCTTTGGCAAATGACGAAAGATCAGCGTCAGTGACTTCATCGTGCCAATCGACATCACTGGTGATCAGCAGCGAGGGTGAAGCAAAGTAGGCAATCCCTCCGCGAAGCTCAAGCGGCATGGATCCGATGGGATTACTGGAAGTGGTTCGAGCTGGTTGCGCGGCCGTGATTGTACCGGACTGGATTTCTAGGATGTCAAGCACACTCACAAATTTTTGTGAGGCATACTGCCCAGATCTTGCCATCAGTCCGAGGGCAATTTTTGGTGCTGGAGCCCACTGGATTCCGAGGCCGATCTCAATGCCGTGGGCTGTGAGTCTGGTGCGGGCACTGAGCATCCGAAAGATTGATGAGTCGGTGGTTAATAGATTTTGGGAAATTTGCGTGAGTTCGTCGATTTTTTTGTAGCCGACTGAAAATCCGATCCCAAGAGATGGCGAGACCCGGTACCCAAGGGCCCCGGCGCCGACCCAGGTTGAATAACGTTGATTGGCCGCACGATGGTAGTAAGAAATCTTACCCACACCGGCTAACGTCTTGTCTTGGTCGGTCAATTGAGTGTCCAAGGTGTAGTAGGCAAATCCCCCCACAAGTCCCGGCAGAACGGAGTCCAATTTTTGCAGGGCACCAAAAAATGGCGCAAACGTTCCACCACTTTCCTCCACCCAGTCACTATCCAAAATGGCTTTCTTGTAGGTGACGGTTTTGCTGTAGAACGCGTTTGCCGATCCCGAAATGTCATTGGATTGTGCGAAGGCTAATCCTGCCGGGTTATAGTAGACGCCTGACGCATCGTCCGAAACTCCCGAATAGGCGCCGCCCATGCCTTGCGCTCGCTCACCGGTAATCACGTTATTGTAGTGCTGCTGATCTGCCATGGTGGCCTGCGGCCAAGCGAGTAGCAGCAAACCTGCGGTTTTCAGGCAGTTGCGGAGCACCTGTGATTGGGACGATCTGGTCATGACTGCAACTCCTGGCAGGCTGATGATGTCGATATGATTTGTGGTACCGATTGTGTCGTGTCACGATTTTACCACAATCTTGGTTTAAATTCGGCAGTCCAATCCAAAAAATCGGGCAATCCTGCCCGTGGGCTTACAATCGACCAGATCTTAAAATCGAAATGACAATATAAAGTGCCAGAATTCCGGCAAGGATGAAGCCGCCGGCCCCAACAATGCCGATATTGATCTGCGTTGTTGGTGAGGCATAGGTTAAAATCGACGATGAAATCAGCAATGAACCGATAATAAACGCAACTGCAAGGCGGCTTCCGGTACGGTCCAGAGACCGGGTGAGCTTCGCCACGTCGGTGCTGCCGACGTTCAGCCGCAGATTGCCCTCGAGGGCAGCATTTAAAAGTTTTCTGGTCTGAATGGGCGCTTGGCGCATGAAGCTTGCCACATCACGCCCTATGGTGAGTGCCTGCTCTTGGAAACGCTTGGGTGAGTAGAGCTCAGACAGAAGATCGCCAGCAAACTCCTCCACCTGATCCATGATTTTAAAGTCGGGATCAAGCCTCGTCGCGACACCCTCAAATGTTGCCATGGTTTTGACGAAGACAATCAAATCCTGGGGAAATGGTGAGTGGTGCCTGGCGGCGATTTTGGCCAGCTCCCATAGGAGGCTGCCGCTTTGGGTGTTTTTGAGGCTTAGGCCGACAAACGGCGCAATGGCATTGGCCACATCATGCTGAAATTGACTGACATCAAGACTTGATGATGGATCTGCCATCTCAAGATAATGATTGACCATGCCATCATAGTCTTCACGCGATAGACAGAGCAGCAATCCTGCTAAATGCTCTCTCGTGCGTGTGCTGACTCTAAGGACCAAGCCAAAATCCAGCAATCCGATTTCGGAGTTTGGTTTTGCGAGGATGTTCCCAGGATGAAGGTCACCATGAAAAAAACCATCTGCAAATACCATCTTCATGAACATGCCAAGACCGCGAGACATCAGAAGCTTGACGTCGATGCCTGCGGCGAGCATTTTTTCTTTCTGATCGGCGGGAATGCCGTCCATGCGCGAGAGGGTCAAAACTTTTGGCGTGGAAAGGTGCCAATAAACCGCCGGGAAGTGAATGTGCGGATGCTCGGCGAAGTTCGCCGCCATCTTGGCCATACTGCCGCCTTCGCGAATAAAATCCAACTCCGCCATCAG